>NZ_UHCT01000001.1:0-321422 GCF_900458435.1 Staphylococcus carnosus
ATGTCTAAAGAAGAAATTTGGGACAAAGTTCTTGAATTGGCAAAGAACGAATTAACCCCTATTAGCTATAGCACTTGGTTTGAACCGCCAAAAACGGAATTAATCGATATCCAAGAAAATACAGCTATTATTTTGGTTGAATCAAATTTTGTTCAAGATTTTTTAAAAAAGCAATATACCGATATCATTGCTGATTTAATTGAAAAAGCAATCGGGACAAAACTGATGCCTAACTTTGTAATTCAAGAAGATTTAACTGAAGACAAGCAAGTGAAAGATTCTGCAAAAGCAAAATCTGAAGCTAAACCCGATGTTCAAGCGCCTCAAAACAGCAGCGAAGATCAATTTAATGTACATAATACATTTGAAACTTTTGTCATCGGTCCCGGCAACCGCTTCCCGCACGCTGCAAGTCTTGCAGTAGCTGAAGCGCCGGCTAAAGCCTATAATCCGCTCTTCATTTATGGAGGCGTTGGTTTAGGAAAAACGCATTTGATGCATGCGATCGGACATTACGTTTTAGAAAATAATCGCGATGCGAAAGTGATTTATACATCAAGTGAAAAATTCACGAATGAATTCATTAAATCTATTCGCGATAATGAAACCGAGCAATTCCGTGAAAAATATCGTAATATCGATGTACTTTTGATTGATGATATTCAATTCATCCAAAACAAAGAACAAACACAAGAAGAGTTTTTCCATACTTTCAATGATTTGCATCAAACTGGAAAACAAATTGTCATTTCAAGTGATCGACCACCAAAAGAAATTGCAAAATTAGAAGATCGCTTGCGTTCACGTTTTGAATGGGGACTCATCGTAGACATCACGCCGCCTGATTATGAAACAAGAATGGCAATTTTACAGAAAAAGTTAGAGGAAGAAGATGTGGATATCCCACTTGAATCACTCACTTATATTGCGAATCAAATTCAATCCAATATTCGTGAGTTAGAAGGCGCGCTTACGCGAGTTATCGCCTATTCAAGATTACAAAACGAAGCAATCACAACTGAACTGACTGCTGAAGCATTGAAAGATATTATTCAAACTCCAAAATCCAAAAAAATAACAATTCAAGACATTCAAAAAGTGGTAGGTCAATACTATAACGTACGTCTTGAAGACTTTGCTGCTAAGAAAAGAACTAAATCCATTGCTTATCCTAGACAGATAGCAATGTATCTTTCTCGAGAACTTACTGATTTTTCACTTCCGAAAATCGGAGAAGAATTTGGAGGTCGTGATCACACAACCGTGATTCATGCACATATGAAAATTCAAACAGATATGTCAGAAGATCCTATTTTCAAACAAGAAGTAGAGAATTTAGAAAAAGAAATTCGAAATCAGTAAACAAAATAAATGTTTTACTAAAAAACGGGGTAAAATTGAATGGAAATCAGAAACTGTTATATGACAGTCAATAAAAATCAATTGGGGATAATGTTAAAAAGTTATACACACCATGCACAGTTTATCCACATGTGAATAACTTCGTATCTCAAGGTTTTTCTGAGTTATCCACTAATCCACAGCCCCTACTACTATTACTACGGTTTTAAAACCTATATAATTAATTTATAAACGACTGGAAGGAGTTTAATAAAATGATGGAATTCACGATTCGAAGAGATTATTTCATAAACCAATTAAACGACACATTAAAAGCAATTTCACCAAGAACAACATTACCTATTTTGACAGGTATTAAAATCGACGCTAAAGAAGATGAAGTGATTCTTACAGGATCAGACTCAGAAATCTCAATTGAAATTTCAATACCAAAACAAGTTGATGGCGAAGACATTGTCACTATTTCAGAGACAGGTTCAGTAGTACTTCCTGGTCGTTTCTTTGTAGATATTATTAAAAAATTACCAGGAAAAGATGTTAAACTTTCAACAAATGCACAATTCCAAACTTTAATCACATCAGGTCATTCTGAATTTAACTTAAGCGGATTAGATCCAGATCAATATCCATTATTGCCGCAGGTTTCACAAGATGACGCTATCCAATTACCGATTAAAGTCTTGAAAAACGTGATTGCGCAAACAAACTTCGCTGTGTCCACCTCAGAAACACGGCCAGTTTTAACTGGTGTGAACTGGTTGATTCAAGATAATGAATTAATATGCACTGCTACAGATTCACACCGCTTGGCTGTAAGAAAATTAAAATTAGAAGACGAAGATATCGATAACAAAAATGTCATCATTCCAGGTAAAGCATTAGCTGAGTTGAACAAAATCGTTTCTGACTCAGAAGATGACATCAATATTTTCTTTGCTTCTAACCAAGTATTATTCAAAGTCGGACACATTAATTTCATTTCACGTCTGCTTGAAGGACATTATCCAGATACATCTCGTTTGTTCCCTGAAAACTATGAAACAAAAATTGAGATGAGCAACAGTGATTTCTATCACGCTATTGATCGTGCATCACTACTTGCACGTGAAGGCGGCAATAACGTTATTAAATTAAGTACTGGTAATGAAGAAGTTGAACTTTCTTCTACTTCACCAGAAATCGGTACTGTAAAAGAAGATGTTAATGCTAATGATGTTGAAGGCAGCAACTTAAAAATTTCATTCAACTCTAAATACATGATGGATGCCTTAAAAGCAATCGACAGTGACGAAGTTGAAGTTGAATTCTTCGGTACGATGAAACCATTTACGTTAAAACCGAAAGAGGACGATTCAGTTGTTCAATTAATTCTTCCAATCAGAACATATTAATTTACCAAAATAAAAGGTGACACCATTTAAAAATAAGCAGAAATCCAAGTCGGGTTTCTGCTTATTTTATTTTTATAGCTGATTCATTTTGAAATTAAAGATAAAAATCAATTTTAAAGTATCTCAGAGAACGCTGAACGCGTTTAAATTATTTGTTGGATAAAAATATCGTCTTTAAATCAAAAATCAATGACACCTTTTAAAATGCAAAATTCTGCTATGGACTCTGTGAAATCTACACTTTCTGCAAAAAGTTGAAAATTATATGCAAAACTACCTAGAAACTAGCCTCTAATACATGAAATTTATGACAAAAAAAGGTATAATATATTAATGACCTTATAAAGAAATGGAGTGAGTAAATTGGTTGAAAAAATCATAGTTGAAGGTGAAATTACTTTAGGACAATTTTTGAAAACTGAAGGAATTATTGAATCTGGCGGACAAGCAAAATGGTTTTTAAAAGAATTTGATGTTTATTTGAATGGCGAACGTGAAACACGTCGCGGCAAAAAACTAGAAGATGGTGATCAAATCGACATTCCTGAAGTTGGTTCATTTGTAATTGCTCAACAAGGTGACCAATGAAATTAAACGCACTCCAGCTTGAAAATTATAGAAATTACGAAGAAGTTGTATTGGATTGCCATCCTGACGTCAATATTTTGATTGGAGAAAACGCACAAGGCAAAACCAACTTGCTCGAATCAATTTACACACTTGCACTGGCTAAAAGTCATCGTACTTCAAATGACAAAGAGCTCATACGTTTTAACGCTGAGTATGCTAAAATAGAAGGTGAGCTGAGTTATAGACACGGCAAGATGCCATTAACGATGTTTATAACTAAAAAAGGCAAGAAGGTTAAAGTAAATCACTTGGAACAACATCGTCTGACTCAATATGTCGGGCACTTGAATGTTGTTCTTTTTGCCCCAGAAGACTTAAATATCGTAAAAGGGTCGCCTCAAGTGCGACGTCGATTTATCGATATGGAACTGGGGCAGATTTCTGCAGTGTATCTGAACGACTTGTCTCAATATCAGCGCATTTTAAAACAAAAGAATAATTACTTGAAACAATTGCAAATGAAACAAAAGACCGATCGTACGATGTTAGAAGTCTTAAATCAGCAATTTGCAGAGTATGCGCTGAAAATCACGTTGAAGCGCGTGCATTTCATCAATGAGTTGGAAACACTAGCAAAACCGATTCATTCAAGTATCACTGATGAACGTGAAACTTTGGATCTTGAATACAGACCAAGTTTAAAACTTTCAGAAGAAACGGATGAAGCAAAACTTTACGAAGAAGTGCAAAAGCTTTTACAAGACAATATGGAACGCGAAATAGAACGCGGTGTGGCACTTTATGGACCTCACCGTGATGATTTGGGTTTTAAGGTTAATGAAATGGATGCGCAAACGTATGGATCTCAAGGTCAGCAGCGTACAACAGCGTTATCTATCAAGTTGGCTGAAATCGAATTAATCAATATCGAAGTAGGCGAATACCCAATCTTATTGCTGGATGATGTATTAAGTGAATTAGATGACTCCCGTCAGACTCACCTATTAAGTACTATTCAAGATAAGGTGCAGACATTTGTTACTACAACATCTGTCGAAGGTATCGACCACGAAATTATGAAACATGCAAAACTTTACCGAATAAATCAAGGTGAAATTATCAAGTGATAGAAAGTGAAGGTGGAAGCATTGTCAGATGTGAACAACACGGAAAATTATGGTGCTGGACAAATTCAAGTTTTAGAAGGACTTGAAGCGGTTCGTAAGCGACCAGGTATGTATATTGGTTCAACTTCAGAAAGAGGTCTGCACCATTTAGTTTGGGAAATTGTGGACAATAGTATTGACGAAGCATTAGCTGGCTATGCTGATAAAATCGAAGTCATTATCGAAAAAGATAATTGGATTCGAGTAACAGATAACGGACGTGGTATTCCTGTTGATATTCAAGAAAAAATGGGACGTCCTGCAGTTGAAGTTATCTTAACTGTTTTACATGCCGGAGGTAAATTCGGCGGCGGCGGATACAAAGTTTCAGGTGGATTGCATGGTGTAGGTTCATCTGTTGTAAACGCACTATCAGAAGACTTAGAAGTCTATGTTCACCGAAATAATAAAATTTATAATCAAGCTTATAAACGCGGTATTCCGCAATATGATTTGAAAGTCATCGGCGAAACAGAACATAACGGTACAGAAATCCGTTTCAAAGCCGATCCTGAAATTTTTACAGAAACAACGACTTACCAATACGAAGTATTACAAAAACGTATTAGAGAATTGGCTTTCTTGAATAAAGGCATTCAAATCTCTTTACGTGATGAACGTGATGAAGATAATATTCGCGAAGATTCATACCACTATGAAGGCGGTATTAAGTCTTACGTAGAATTATTGAATGAAAATAAAGAACCTTTATTTGATGAACCTGTATATGTTCATGATCGTAAAGATGATGTAGAAGTTGAAATCGCAATTCAATATAATAGCGGCTTCACAACAAACTTATTATCTTATGCGAATAACATTCACACTTACGAAGGCGGAACGCATGAAGATGGCTTCAAACGCGCCTTAACACGTGTGTTAAACAGCTATGGTACAAAATCAGGTTTAATCAAAGAGGATAAAGAACGTTTGTCTGGTGAAGATACACGTGAAGGTATGACAGCAATTGTCTCAATCAAACACGAAGATCCTCAGTTCGAAGGACAAACAAAAACAAAACTCGGCAACTCTGAAGTACGTCAGATTGTAGACAGACTTTCCGCTGAAGATATGGAACGTTTCTTGTATGAACATCCGCAAGTTGCACGTATTATTATCGAAAAAGGTCTGATGGCTTCTCGTGCACGTATTGCAGCTAAAAAAGCACGTGAAGTAACACGTAGAAAATCTGCTTTAGAAGTTTCCAGCTTACCTGGTAAATTAGCAGACTGCTCAAGTAAAAACCCTGAAGAAAGTGAAATCTTCTTAGTCGAAGGTGACTCTGCCGGAGGGTCTACAAAACTTGGACGTGACTCTAGAACACAAGCGATTTTACCATTGCGCGGTAAGATCTTGAACGTTGAAAAATCACGCTTAGACAGAATTTTAAATAATAATGAAATCCGCTCAATGATTACTGCATTCGGTACAGGAATCGGCGGAGAATTTGATATTTCTAAAGCACGTTATCATAAAATCGTTATTATGACAGATGCCGATGTCGACGGTGCCCATATCAGAACACTCTTGTTAACATTCTTCTACCGCTTTATGCGCCCGTTGATTGAAGCAGGATATGTTTATATTGCACAGCCGCCATTGTTCAAATTGACACAAGGCAAACAAAAATATTATGTCTTCAACGAAAGAGAATTGGAAAAATTAAAATCAGAATTGAAACCAACACCAAAATGGTCAATCTCTCGTTATAAAGGTTTAGGAGAAATGGATGCTGACCAATTATGGGAAACAACAATGAACCCAGAACACCGTTCAATGCTTCAAGTTACATTAGAAGATGCGATTGAAGCGGATACGACATTTGAAATGTTGATGGGCGATGTGGTTGAAAATCGTAGACAATTCATCGAAGACAACGCTGTATATGCGAACTTGGATTTCTAATTTTGAAATACAGCAACGGAATTAATAACTTAAGGAGGAATTCTTGATGGCTGAATATCCTGAATCAAGAATAATTGAACGAAACATCAGTAACGAGATGCGTGAATCGTTTTTAGATTATGCGATGAGTGTAATCGTATCTCGTGCTTTGCCAGACGTCAGAGATGGTTTGAAACCAGTACATCGTCGTATTTTGTATGGTTTGAACGAACAAGGAATGACGCCTGATAAACCGTATAAAAAATCTGCACGTATTGTTGGGGATGTAATGGGTAAATATCACCCTCACGGTGACTCTTCTATTTACGAAGCTATGGTACGTATGGCACAGGATTTCAGCTATCGTTACCCTCTTGTTGATGGACAAGGGAACTTCGGTTCAATGGATGGTGATGGTGCAGCCGCAATGCGTTATACAGAAGCACGTATGACAAAACTTGCGACAGAATTACTAAGAGATATCAATAAAGATACAATTGATTTTATTGATAACTACGATGGTACTGAAAGAGAGCCGGCAGTCTTACCTGCTCGTTTCCCTAACTTGCTTGTTAACGGTGCTTCAGGTATCGCAGTAGGTATGGCAACGAACATTCCGCCTCACAACATGACAGAAGTAATTAACGGGGTATTAAGTTTAAGTCATAATCCAGATATCACAATCAGTGAATTGATGGAAGACATCCAAGGTCCTGACTTCCCAACAGCAGGATTGATTTTAGGAAAAAGCGGTATTCGTCGTGCTTATGAAACAGGACGCGGTTCGATTCAAATGCGTGCTCGTGCTGAAATCGAAGAACGTGGCGGCGGTCGCCAACGTATCGTTGTTTCTGAAATCCCATTCCAAGTTAATAAAGCACGTATGATTGAAAAAATTGCAGAATTAGCGCGTGAGAAAAAAGTAGACGGCATTACAGATTTACGTGATGAAACAAGTTTACGTACAGGCGTACGTGTTGTGATTGATATCCGTAAAGATGCAAATGCGAGCGTTATTCTTAATAATTTATACAAATTGACACCACTACAAACATCATTTGGTGTGAATATGATTGCTTTAATCAATGGCAGACCAAAATTAATCAATTTGAAAGAAGCTTTAGTTGAGTATTTAGAACATCAAAAAGTCGTAGTTCGCAGACGTACTGAATACAACTTGAAAAAAGCTGAAGATCGTGCGCATATCTTAGAAGGTTTAAGAATTGCGTTAGACCATATCGATGAGATTATTTCAACAATCCGTGAATCTGAAACAGATAAAGAAGCAATGGAACGCTTGCAAGGCCGTTTCAAATTATCTGAACGCCAAGCGCAAGCTATCTTAGATATGCGTTTAAGACGTTTAACAGGTTTAGAACGCGATAAGATTGAATCTGAATATAACGAGTTAATCGCTTATATCGAAGAGTTGAGAGCTATTTTGGCTGATGAAGAAAAATTACTAGAACTTGTTCGAGAAGAATTAACTGAAGTCAGAGAACGCTTCGGAGACGAACGCCGTTCTGAAATCCAACTTGGCGGTTTAGACCAAATTGAAGATGAAGACTTAATTCCAGAAGAACAAATTGTTATTACATTAAGTCACAATAACTATATTAAACGTCTTCCGGTTTCAACTTATCGTGCACAAAACAGAGGCGGTCGCGGTGTTCAAGGTATGAATACTTTAGAAGAAGATTTCGTGAGCCAAATCGTTACAATGAGTACTCACGATAATGTCTTATTCTTTACGAATAAAGGCCGTGTTTATAAATTGAAAGGTTATGAAGTGCCGGAACTCTCACGTCAGTCTAAAGGTATTCCGGTTATTAACGCAATCGAATTAGAAAATGATGAATCAATCAGTACGATGATTGCGGTAAATGACCTTGAAAAAGAAGATGCTTACTTAGTATTTGCGACTAAGAATGGTATCGTAAAACGTTCATCACTCAGCAACTTCTCACACATTAATCGTAATGGTAAAATTGCAATCAACTTCAGAGATGAAGATGAGTTAGTAGCAGTTCGTCTTACTGACGGTACTAAAGACGTCTTACTTGGAACATCACACGCTTCATTGATTCGCTTTAAAGAATCTAAATTACGTCCATTAGGCCGTACAGCAGCTGGTGTGAAAGGTATTACATTACGTGAAGGCGATGAACTTGTCGGCTTAGCAGTAGCAACTGAAGACAGTGAAGATGAAGTCTTAGTTGTAACTGAAAATGGTTACGGAAAACGTACACCGCTTAATGAATACCGTATTTCAAACCGAGGCGGTAAAGGTATTAAAACTGCGACAATCACTGAGAAAAATGGTGATATCGTCTGCATCACAACTGTGACTGGCGAAGAAGATATTATGATTGTAACGAACCAAGGTGTAATCATCCGAATTGATGTAGACGACATTTCTCAAAATGGACGTGCTGCACAAGGTGTTCGTCTTATCCGTTTAGGTGAAGAACAATTTGTTTCTACTGTCGCAAAAGTACAAGAAGATCTTGAAGATGAGCTAGAAGGAACATCGGATAGCGAAACTCCTGGTGAAGGTGAAGCAACAGTTTCAGTTGAAGAACATGTTGTTGAAACTGATGATGAGGGACAAACAATCCATACTGAAGTCGATGAAACAGTTGATGAAGATGGAGAAAAAGAAGAATTAAGACAAGACTTTATGGACCGCGTCAATGAAGATATCGAAAGTGCGGATCATGAAGATGATGAAAACGATGAAGAATAATAGATAAATGAAAAGAAGCTTTCTGCAGTGCTGGTTATCATCAGCAAGCAGAAAGCTTCTTTTTTTATGCGTCTTCGCCGTCTTTTTCTTCTAAACGTTTCATCGCATAAGGAATTTCTTTAATTAAATTGGATGGCGGTACAACATACATATCTTTAGATAAGCATTCGCCAATATAACTGTGTACATAAGTACCTGTTGTAACAGCATAGTCAAAATCATCAAATTGGCCGACAAAACTTGTGATAATACCAGCAAGTGTGTCACCCATACCACCTGTTGCCATTGCAGGTGTACCGATATCTAATTTATAAGTTTGATCTTTTAAATAGATTTCAGTGCCGTGTTTTTTCAAAACAACAACACCGCCCATTTCATTAACCGCTTCACGGTTACGTTCTTCTGTTTGTTCATCAATAGGAATACCGCTCAAGCGTTCCCATTCCATTTGATGCGGTGTGTAAACGATACGGTGGCATTTCGGAATATCTAATTTCAATTTACTGATGATTGAAATCGCATCTCCATCAATAATCAAGTTTTGGTGCGGCTGAATATTTTGAAGTAAAATTGTCATCGCATTATTACCTTTGAAGTCTTTGCCTAATCCAGGACCAATCAAGATACTGTCCGTCATTTCAACCATTTTTGTTAATTGTTTCGTATCGTTAATGTCTATCACCATTGCCTCAGGGCAACGTGAATGGATAGCAGCATGGTTAGTTGGGTGTGTCGCAACGGTAATCAAACCGCTTCCGCTGTAAACACAAGCACGTGCAGCCATGATAATTGCGCCACCCAAATTCGCATTTCCTCCAATTAAAAGAATCTTACCATAATCACCTTTATGCGTATCATCTTTTCTTTTTGGAATAGATACGTTATTTAGTATTTCCACTACAATCCCTCCATCTTTCTTAAAAATCATTTAATAAGCAATAGACACCTTGTTATAGTTCTCGCTGAATCATTTGTCTTTATTCTGCTTTAATTGATAACCCTAAAATTTAAGCACATCTACGAATGGCAGATGAGCTTTTTAAATCGTCGTTAATGTACTTTTTCTTAATGCAATAACTCATATTATACCTGTCCCTTGAGTAAGTCAACACTAAAACTTAAAGTAAATATTAATACTTTATTAACGATGAAAGAATGTGTGAAAAACGTGATAACGAGTAGTGTGAAATACATTTGAACATAAAAAAGCCGAAGTCTGGATAAAGACTTCAGCGCAATAAACAAATTAAATTATTTAAAATGTTTTCTGAATGTGATGATTGTACCGAATGCAATGAATAAACCTGCTACGATTGTCATAACAGTTGTATCTGCACTATCTTGTCCAGTATCAGGAAGCGGTTCAATGTTTTGTCTCGGTTGTGCTTTAGATTCTACAGGTATGCCATGCGTATTTAAGTAGTCTTTTCCCTCTCTCGGAATAATAACTTCGCCATAAGCAGGCTGATCTTTAGCTGCTTCAATTGTACTTTCAACATAGTCGCGATATGAAGTTTGATAGCTGTTGATAGAACCGATGCCGCCGCCTTCTCCTAAATTAGAACCGTTTAGTCTGGCTTGCAGCAAATTGTCGTGCTGTGTTTGCCATTCTGAAGGTGTAGCGAGTTGAATGTCTGTTTTTTCGTTATCTTCTGCTGCATCTGCTTGATTGAACAATGAAGTCGAACTGCCCATGAATAATGAAGTTGCAATGATAGATGAAACAATCAACTTAGAATTCCTCAATGGATGACACTCCTCTACTTTTTTTGTCACTTGGAGTGTATCATCAAAAGATATATTATTTGCGTCATTTACAGAATCCATACCATATCATGAAGGAGGATTCATAAACTTAAATACTACTTAAGATAGAAAAGGTTTTAGCTTGTTAAATTAGTGACGTATTACCATGCTACGGCTTTGCTGAAATCTATTGTCCCTCTCTGAATGTAAGCGTATACTTGTGATAATTGTAAGTTCTTATTTTACTAAGGGGGTAATTCAATTGACATTAGAATTAAACGGAGCGTCGCTCTCAATTGAAGACATAAAAGATTTTTTACATCAGCAAGATCAAGTTGCAATCTCATCTGATGCACTGGAGCGTGTTAAGAAGAGTCGTGCAATTGTAGAAGATATTATTAAAAATAAAGAAACAATCTATGGTATTACTACAGGATTTGGTTTATTCAGTGATGTCTTGATTGATCCAGGCCAATATAATCAGCTGCAAGTGAATTTAATTCGTTCACATGCTTGTGGGACAGGTGACCCATTCTCGCATGACGTTGCACTTGTGATGATGATATTACGTTTAAATACAATGTTAAAAGGCCATTCAGGTGTAACTACTGATTTGGTAGATCAATTGATTTATTTCATTAATCATCGCATTATCCCAATTATTCCACAGCAAGGTTCATTAGGTGCATCAGGTGATTTAGCACCGCTTTCTCATCTTGCGTTAGCATTAATTGGAGAAGGTAAAGTATATTATCAACAAGAAGAACGTGAAAGCAGCGAGGTACTTGAAGAATTAGGTCGTAAGCCGTTACAGTTATCTGCTAAAGAAGGATTAGCATTAATCAACGGTACACAAGCCATGACAGCACAAGGTGTTATTAATTGGATTGAAGCGGAATCATTAGCTTATCAATCTGAGTGGATTGCTTCATTGACGCATCAAGCATTAAACGGTATTACAGATGCTTATCGTCCTGAAGTGCATGATGTGCGTAACTTCCCAGAACAAAGCGCAGTGGCTGATCGTATGTTGTACTGGTTGGAAGATTCTAATTTAACGACACATCAAGGAGAAATCCGTGTTCAAGATGCTTATACATTACGTTGTATTCCTCAAGTACATGGTGCAAGCTTTGAAACTTTAAACTTTGTAAAAAAACAATTAGAACGTGAAATGAATGCAGCGAATGATAATCCGCTTATTTTCCATGAAGATGATGAAACACTTGTGATTTCAGGCGGAAACTTCCATGGTCAACCAGTGGCTTATGCATTAGATTTCTTAAAAGTAGCAGTCAGCGAATTAGGCAACATTGCAGAACGTCGTTTGGAACGTTTAGTCAATCCGCAACTTAATGGAGACTTACCTGCATTCTTAAGTCCAGAACCTGGTCTGCAAAGTGGTGCAATGATTATGCAATATGCAGCAGCAAGTCTTGTATCTGAGAATAAGACGTTAGCACATCCGGCGAGTGTAGATTCTATTCCATCATCAGCAAACCAAGAAGATCATGTGTCGATGGGAACGATTGCTTCTCGTCATGGTTATCAAATTGCGGATAATACAAGACGTGTATTAGCGATTGAATTAATTATTGCGTTGCAAGCTGTAGAGCTAAAAGGTATTGATAAATTATCGCCGCGTTCTCGCGAAAAATATGAGACGTTACGCAATATCACGCCTTCTATTACAGAAGATCGTCAGTTCCATAAAGACATTACAAAAGTAGCGCGATACTTGCAGCAAACGGCTTATACTGAAGTTGATTGTAAATAACATGAATTTTTATTGAATTCTGAAAAAGTTGAAAATACGTATTGCAAATTATAAAAACCTTTGCTATAGTGAACTTAAGTTAATAAGACATTGTTCGCAGGACAAGTAATCCTGGTAATTGATTTCAGAGAGCTTATGGTGAGTGTGAATAAGCAATCAATATCTGTGACGAATCTACCTGCTTATTGAAGGAACAACCGGTAATAACCGTTATTTTAGCGAGAGTGCAGTACTTATTTTATATTTGTACTGTTAAATAGGGTGGCAACACGTAGTACCACGTCCCTTGTAGGGGCGTGGTATTTTTTTATGTTTTTTGCCTCCTTATAGATTCAAATCAATTCACTTATTAGGTATATATTGGAAAGGATGACCGTATTATGTTAGATATCAAATTATTCAGAAACGAACCGGACTACTTAAAAGGAAAAGTTAAATTACGTGGTATGGATCCAAAAGTAGTAGACGAAGTTTTAGAACTAGACGGCAAACGTCGTGAGTTAATCGGTAAAGCAGAAGAAATGAAAGCGGAAAGAAACAGAGTCAGCAATGAAATTGCTGAGAAGAAACGCAACAAAGAAGATGCAGATGATGTAATTGCTGAAATGAGAAAATTAGGCGATGACATTAAAGAAGTGGATACTGAATTAAACGAAGTAGATGAAAAATTACAGTATAGATTATCTACAATCCCTAACGTTATGCATGATGATGTGCCTGAAGGTGACTCTGATGAAGAGAATATTGAAGTTAAAAAATGGGGTACACCTCGCCAATTCGATTTCGAAGCAAAAGCGCATTGGGATTTAATTGAAGAATTAGGAATGGCGAACTTTGACCGTGCTGCACGCGTTTCAGGTGCACGTTTCGTATTCTTAACTAATGAAGGTGCACAATTAGAACGTGCATTAATGAACTACATGCTTACTAAACATACAACACAACATGGTTATACAGAAATGATGGTACCTCAATTAGTAAATGCTAATTCTATGTATGGTACTGGTCAATTACCTAAGTTTGAAGAAGACTTGTTCAAAGTGGAAAAAGAAGGTTTATACATGATTCCTACAGCAGAGGTTCCACTTACTAACTACTACCGCGAAGAAGTTTTGTCTGCAGATCAATTGCCAGGCAAGTTCACTGCACAGTCAGCTTGCTTCAGAAGTGAAGCGGGTTCTGCCGGACGTGATACACGTGGTTTAATCCGTTTACACCAATTCGATAAAGTTGAGTTGGTACGTTTTGAAAAACCTGAAGATTCTTGGGATGCGTTAGAACAATTAACAAGCAACGCAGAAGCAATCTTAGAAGAACTTGAATTACCATATCGTCGTGTCATTCTTTGTACTGGCGACCTTGGATTCAGTTCAAGTAAAACTTATGACTTAGAAGTTTGGCTTCCAAGTTATGATGAATACAAAGAAATCAGCTCATGTTCTAACATGACAGATTTCCAAGCACGCCGTGCAAATATCCGATTCAAACGTGATAAAGATGCTAAACCAGAATTAGTTCATACATTGAACGGAAGCGGCTTAGCAGTCGGACGTACATTCGCGGCGATTGTTGAGAACTACCAAAATGCTGATGGTTCTATTACAATTCCTGAAGCATTAGTACCTTTCATGGGCGGAAAAACTAAAATCGGCCCAGCAACAAAATAAATGGGATCATCGAGTAGTTGGAAAACGAATTAAGATGATCCAACCTCGTTCCAATATATATTTACCTACCACTTTGAGTGCTGTACTTACCAATACAGCACTCATCTTTTTTATTTCCCAAAATATTATTTCCCGAGAATGCACAAAAAACCGATTACCTTATCCAGATAATCGGTATATCAGTATATGCTTAAAATAGCATGAAATCAACGTTCTTTAGTGTTCTGGAAGTCTAAGTTCAGACAAACGGAAGTCTGACCTTCTGTTATGTATACTCAACGCAATGTCGTTGAATCAAACGCATTCGAGAATAAGAATGCAACAAAACTAATTACGCTTAGAGTGAAGAAACCATAACCTAAAGGGATAAGGAAATCTCCAGCATTAAAGAAAATGAGTCCTGTAATTGTCATTCTAATTAATGCGTGTAAAACAAAACATAAAACACTGGCAAAAAATAATGCTAAACTACTTCCACCAAAAAGGACTTTCTGCATTTCGACTGGTGCTCCTTTTTAAATTTAAAACTTTTCTTAATTTTTAACATCTCAATTATAACGTGGTTTCTAACAGATTACGATAGATGTTTTAGGATTTTAACAAATAATTAATAAAACATAATTATTTAATAAAGTGTTGTATTAAGCTGCCGATTAATAAAATAATCATAGCGACAAGCACCATAATATTAGCGACAAGTGTCTGATATTGATTACGTAAATGTTTAGGTTTAGTAAGTTCTTTTAACAATATAGCCCATGCGATGAATAACAATAAAAATACAATCACGTATAAAATAATAGGTCCGATTGACATATGAAATCCCCCCTCACCTTTACATATTTCGAATAGCTTCTTTAATAAAATTGTACCTCAATTATTCTTCTGAAAACATGGGTAGAAGAATTATGCTTGATGATGTTAGTTGTAGGGTATCAATAGGTTAATCAACACTTGCAGCTACTTGTTTCTCTTAAGGTAAATCAAGTAGGTGATTCTTGCCAACTATGTTAAAATAATTCTTATAGTTACTAAAGTATAGGAGTGGCGAATTTGTTTGCAAAAATAGACTTCAAGGCGACGTTTCTAGCAACATTAACACTCATTGTTGTTGCTGCAGTCACCTATTTCCTGCCGCTTGCTGGACTGTTACTGTTCTTTGTTGCGACAGTACCTGGAATTATTCTTTGGCATAAGTCCCGCATGTCATTCGGCATAGGCGCGCTCATTACAGTTGTTTTAGTAGTATTTTTTGGAAGTGAGGGGCTTCTGAGCTACATCATTTTTGTCTTATTATTAAGTTTAATTGTAGGTCAGTTATTAAAAGAACGTACTTCTAAAGAACGCATACTTTATATTGCAACTACATATATGAGTATTTTAACGTTAGGCGCGTTTATGATGCTGCAAGTATTCAAGCGTATTCCGAATACCCAAGTACTCGTTAAACCGTCTAAAGAACAATTGTACGATATGATGGCAATGAGCGGATTGGATTCAGCTTCACGCGGTGTTTTAGAAGAGGGCTTCCGCCAAATGGCTGTTCAATTACCAAGTTATATCATCATCGTAATTTTCTTCTTGATTTTGATTAATTTGATTGTAACATTTCCGATTTTATGTAAATTCAAGATAGCAACACCTGTGTTCAGACCATTGTTTGTATGGCAATTCAATCGTGTATTAGCATATATTTACTTTGTCGTTCTATTATGTGTGATGTTCGCATCACAACCTGGAACTTTCCAAAGTATTGTATTGAATATGCAAGTGATTCTCTCATTTGTAATGTTTATTCAAGGTTTAAGCGTGATTGCGTTCTTTGCGAAAGTAAAACGTCTGCCGTCAGGTATTGGTATTTTATTAATGGTATTAGGCTTATTATTGACACCTGTTTTACCTGTAGTAGGACTGTTAGGTGTCGTTGATTTATGTTTCAACTTAAAACGATTTATCAAAAAATGATTTGAGGTGACAGAATGAATCGTCAATCCACTAAGAAAGCACTGATGATTCCCTTTTTATTAATGGTGTTAACTGCGATTGCAATTGTTGTAGTATGGTTTGTTTTTAACCAGCTTATTGCAGGTATCGCATCAGCAGTTTTACTCGTAATGATTTTTATCAGTGCATTTGCACTGCGCAATGGATTCTTACGTTTGGATAATTATGTAGATGATTTAAGCGGACAGATATCAGCAGGCAACAGCATCGCGATTAAAAGCTTGCCGATCGGTGTTATTATCCTAGATGAAAATGAGGATGTAGAATGGATGAACCATTTCATGTCTGATCGATTAGACCGTAATGTTATCTCAGATCCGATAAATGAAGTGTATCCCAACATTCTGAAACAATTAGAAAAAACACAAGAAATTGAAATTACAGATGGCAGTTATCATTATCGCGTACGTTATTCAGAAGAAGAACGTGTACTTTATTTCTTCGATATTACTGAAGAAGTGCACACGACTGAATTATATGAGGATTCTAAACCGATAATTGCGACACTGTTCTTAGATAACTACGATGAAATTACACAAAACATGAATGATACACAACGTT
Organism: Staphylococcus carnosus; assembly: GCF_900458435.1. Lineage (NCBI taxonomy): Bacteria > Bacillati > Bacillota > Bacilli > Caryophanales > Staphylococcaceae > Staphylococcus > Staphylococcus carnosus. Next base: position 16,875 of record NZ_UHCT01000001.1, read on the forward strand.
CTGAAATCAACTCTATGGTAACGCGTGTAATTAGCCGCTGGGCCTCTGAGTATGATATCTTCTTTAAACGTTATAGTTCAGATCAATTCGTAGCTTACTTGAATCAACGTATTTTATCTCAACTAGAAGATTCAAATTTTGATATCTTAAAACATTTACGTGAAAAAAGTGTTGGGTATCGTGCTCAATTAACACTGAGTATCGGTGTAGGTGAAGGATCAGAAAACTTGATTGATTTAGGTGAATTATCACAATCTGGTCTTGATCTTGCGTTAGGACGCGGAGGCGACCAAGTTGCAATCAAGCATATCAATGGTAACGTTCGCTTCTATGGCGGTAAGACTGACCCGATGGAAAAAAGAACGCGTGTACGTGCCCGTGTTATCTCTCACGCTTTAAAAGATATCTTGATGGAAGGCGACAAAGTAATCATCATGGGTCACAAACGTCCTGACTTGGATGCAATCGGTGCAGCAATCGGGGTTTCACGTTTTGCGATGATGAATAACTTAGATGCTTATATTGTCTTAAATGATGAAGATATCGATCCGACATTACGTCGTGTAATGGATGAAATCGATAAGAAACCTGAATTGAAAGATCGTTTCTTAACATCGGATGAAGCATGGGATATGATGACATCCAAAACAACATTAGTGATTGTAGATACACATAAACCAGAGATGGTATTAGATGAAAATATATTAAATAAAGCTAACCGCAAAGTGGTAATTGACCACCATCGTCGTGGTGAAAGCTTTATCTCTCACCCGCTCTTGGTATACATGGAACCTTATGCCAGCTCAACAGCAGAATTGGTAACAGAGTTGCTTGAATATCAACCGACAGAGCAACGTTTAACAAGACTTGAATCAACAATTATGTATGCGGGTATTATTGTAGATACAAGAAACTTTACATTACGTACTGGTTCAAGAACATTCGATGCGGCAAGTTACTTGCGTGCACACGGTGCAGATACGATTCTGACACAACATTTCTTGAAGGATGATATCGATACGTATATCAATCGTTCAGAATTAATCCGTACAGTGAAATTACAAGATCATGGGATTGCCATTGCACATGGTTCAAATGATAAAATCTACCATCCTGTAACAGTTGCACAAGCGGCAGATGAATTGTTAAGTTTAGATGGTGTAGAAGCTTCTTATGTTGTAGCACGAAGAGAAGATGACTTAGTTGGTATTTCAGCCCGCTCACTCGGTTCCATTAACGTTCAATTGACAATGGAAGCACTAGGCGGCGGCGGTCATTTAACAAATGCTGCAACTCAAATTAAAGGTGTATCAGTAGAAGAAGCAGTTAAACAATTACAACAAGCGATAGATGAACAAATGAGTAGGAGTGAAGAAGCATGAAAGTAATTTTTACACAAGATGTTAAAGGTAAAGGCAAAAAAGGCGAAGTTAAAGACGTACCAGTAGGTTATGCAAATAACTTCTTATTCAAGAAAAATGTTGCAGTTGAAGCAACACCAGGTAATTTAAAACAATTACAACAACAAAACAAACATGCTGAACAAGAAAGAGAACAAGAAATTGAAGACGCAAAAGCATTGAAGAAAAAATTAGAAGATATCGAAGTTGAAGTAACAGCTAAATCAGGCGAAGGCGGCAAACTTTTCGGTTCTGTCAGCACTAAACAAATCGCACAAGCATTACAAAAACAACACGATATCAAAATTGATAAACGCAAAATGGACTTGCCGAACGGTATTCATGCGTTAGGTTATACAAATGTACCGGTTAAATTAGATAAAGAAGTTGATGGTACAATTCGTGTCCATACTGTAGAACAATAAGTTTGAAATGGAATAAATCAGAGGTGTAATCATAATGGATGGAATGTACGAACAAAATCAAATGCCGCATAACAATGAGGCTGAACAATCTGTCTTAGGTGCCATTATTATTGATCCGCAGCTCATCGGGGAAACTCAGGGAGTCTTACTTCCTGAGTCCTTTTATAGAGGCGCACACCAACACATTTTCCGTGCGATGATGCACCTCTCTGAGGAAAATAGTGATATTGATGTCGTTACCTTGATGGATCAGCTGACATCAGAAGGAACATTAAGTGAAGCGGGCGGACCGCAGTACTTGGCTGAATTAGCCAACAAAGTACCGACGACCCGCAATATTGAATATTATCGAGAAATCGTCTTTAAGCTTGCGGCAAAACGTAATTTGATTCGTGTTGCTGATCAAATCGCAAAAGACGGTTATGATACAGAGCTTGAATTAGATGATATTTTAAGTGATGCAGAAAGAAAAATTTTAGAGTTATCTTCCCAAAGAGAATCTGAAGGATTCAAAGATATCAGAGATGTCTTAGGCCAGGTTTATGAGAATGCTGAAGAACTTGATCAAAATAGTGGTCAAACACCGGGTATTCCAACTGGATATCGAGATTTAGACCAAATGACAGCGGGTTTCAACCGAAATGATTTAATCATTTTAGCAGCCCGTCCGTCAGTAGGTAAGACTGCCTTCGCTTTAAATATCGCACAAAAAGTTGCGACTAACGAAGGCAACTATACTGTTGGTATCTTCTCTTTAGAGATGGGTGCTGACCAACTTGCCACACGTATGATTTGTAGTTCAGGCAACGTAGACTCTAACCGTTTACGTACAGGTACAATGACTGAAGAAGACTGGAATCGTTTTACGGTTGCTGTCGGTAAGTTATCAAGAACAAAAATCTTTATTGATGATACACCAGGTATCCGTATTACAGATTTACGTTCGAAATGCCGTCGTTTAAAACAAGAACACGGTTTAGATATGATTGTAATCGACTACTTGCAGTTGATTATGGGAAGCGGTTCTCGTATGTCAGACAACCGTCAACAAGAAGTATCTGAGATATCTAGAACACTCAAAGCCATCGCACGTGAACTAGAATGTCCTGTTATCGCATTAAGTCAGTTATCTCGTGGCGTTGAACAAAGACAAGATAAACGTCCGATGATGAGTGATATCCGTGAATCTGGATCAATTGAGCAAGATGCTGATATTGTAGCTTTCTTATATCGTGATGACTATTATAATCGTGAAGGTGACGAAGATGATGATGACGCCGGTATGGAACCTGTCACAAATGACGATAATGGTGAAATCGAAGTCATTATAGCTAAGCAGCGTAACGGCCCGACAGGAACTGTGAAACTGCACTTCATGAAACAATATAATAAATTTACAGATATCGATTATGCACATGCAGATATGATGTAGAGATGAAAATATCTACTCAAAGTGCCAATAATTAATTGAGGTTGAAATTAAAGTTTCAGCCTCTTTTTTATATTTAAAGAGAAATTTTCAAGACAATAAAAAAATATTTTTACGTACAATTATGGTAGTTAAGTGTTTATTGTACGGTTTTTAGTCTATTTATAAGATGAAAATTGTCAATAAGTATGTGTGGTATTTTTTGGGGGAATAGATTTGAAACACCAATGATAAAAGGATTATAGGCTTTTGGAAGTATTTTCGTGATATCAAAATTTGTCTTAAAACTGTAAAAAATAATGTTCGCTTTCTATTTGCATTACACGCTTACAATTGATAGAATACTTAATGGTTAATTGAGAATAACTTGGAGGTGCTCTTATGTCATCAATCGTAGTTGTTGGGACACAATGGGGAGACGAAGGTAAAGGTAAAATTACAGACTTTTTAGCAGAACAAGCAGACGTGATTACACGTTTTTCAGGCGGTAATAACGCTGGCCATACTATCAAATTCGGCGGCGAAACTTACAAATTGCACTTAGTACCATCAGGCATTTTTTATCAAGATAAACTTTCAGTGATTGGTAACGGTGTAGTTGTAGATCCTGTTGCTTTATTGAAAGAGTTGGATGCTTTAAATGAACGCGGTATTCCAACAAATAATTTGCGCATTTCAAACCGTGCTCAAGTTATTTTGCCTTACCACTTATTACAAGATGAGTATGAAGAACGTCTTCGCGGCGACAACAAAATCGGTACAACTAAGAAAGGTATCGGCCCAGCATACGTTGATAAAGCACAAAGAATCGGAATCCGTATGGCGGATTTATTAGACAAAGAAACTTTTGAAAAATTATTAAAATCAAACCTTGAATATAAATCAGCATACTTTAAAGGTATGTTTAATGAAGAAGCACCTGCTTTTGAAGATATTTTTGAAGAATATTACGCAGCAGGTCAACGTTTGAAAGACTATGTGACAGACACACCTAAAATTTTAGATGATGCTTTAGCAGCTGACGAACGTGTACTATTTGAAGGTGCACAAGGTGTAATGCTTGATATCGACCACGGTACATATCCATTCGTAACATCAAGCAACCCGATTGCTGGTAATGTAACTGTCGGCGGCGGTGTAGGTCCGACTGCAGTTTCTAAAGTTATCGGTGTATGTAAAGCATATACTTCACGTGTAGGTGACGGTCCATTCCCTACTGAATTATTTGATGAAGATGGCCATCATATCCGTGAAGTTGGTCGTGAATATGGTACAACTACTGGACGTCCACGTCGTGTCGGCTGGTTCGACTCAGTTGTATTACGTCATGCACGTCGTGTGAGCGGTATTACAGATTTATCAATCAACTCTATCGATGTTTTAACTGGTTTAGATACAGTAAAAATCTGTGTCGCTTATGAGTTGGATGGAGAAGAAATCACTGAATATCCAGCGAACTTAAACGACTTGAAACGTTGCAAACCAATTTATGAAGAATTACCTGGATGGACTGAAGATATTACAAGTGTTCAATCTTTAGAAGCACTGCCAGAAAATGCACGCCATTACTTAGAACGTATTTCTGAGCTTTCTGGTGTAGGTATTTCAATCTTCTCAGTAGGTCCAGACCGTACACAAACAAATATGTTAAAACCTTTATGGTCTTAATCTCAGATACATTAAATAGAGGTGCTTATCGCTGTGATAAGCACCTCTATTGTTATATATAAGTATTATTGTATTGAAAGAAGTCATTTTAGAATAAATGGTTTTAGTGAATATCTTTCTTACGATGATGACCGCCGCGTACTTCAGATACGTTACCAAAGGATAAGAAGGCATTCGGATCAATCTTCATTACTACCTCTTTTAATTTGGCTTCTTCGACACGTGTAATGACACAGAACACGACTTTACGCGGTTCACCTGTATAAGCGCCTTCAGCATTTAAATACGTCACACCACGCCCTAAACGGTCGTTGATAGCTTCTCCGATTTCTTTATAATCATCACTGATAATCCAAACCGCTTTCGACTCATCGAGACCTACGAGTATCAAATCAATCATCTTGAAGGCGATAAAATAAGCTACAAAACTATACATCGCACTTTCCCATGTGAAGATAAAGCCTGCAACCGCAAAGATGAAGAAGTTGAAGATCATCACAATTTCACCTACGGAAAAAGGAACTTTATTGTTCAAGAGGATAGACATGATTTCAGTACCATCCATCGTGCCTCCTGCACGTATTACGAGACCTACACCGATACCGACAATCGCACCGCCGAAGATAGTAATGAGAAGCGGTTCCTTAACAACTGCAGGAACAGGATGCAAAAGAGTTGTACCGACTGATAAAACTGTAATGGCATATAAAGTAGAAATCGCGAATGTTTTACCTATTTGTTTATATCCTAAAAAGAAGAACGGTAAATTAAGTAAGAAAATAAATACGCCGAGAGACCATCCCGTTAAGTGGGATAAAATAATCGAGACACCGACAATACCGCCATCAAGCAATTTATTCGGTACTAAAAAGAGTTCTAGACCCGCTGCAGTAAGCATTGCGCCTATTGTTAAAAATAAAATACGTATAACAATTTGTGTGAGTGATAATTTTTTCTCTTTCTTGTTATGACCCCCAGAAATAGTAGTATGTGCCATGAAATTCCTCCTAAATTGGGTTATTTAAAAATTATACAAAAAATTTTTAAAAATAGCTTGTGTTTTTTTAAACAGGTTGATATAATCAATCTTGTGCTTAAGAAATGGCTCCTTGGTCAAGCGGTTAAGACACCGCCCTTTCACGGCGGTAACACGGGTTCGAGTCCCGTAGGAGTCACCATTTCAGGTCTCGTAGTGTAGCGGTTAACACGCCTGCCTGTCACGCAGGAGATCGCGGGTTCGATTCCCGTCGAGACCGTATAATGCTCATCCAATAGGGTGGGCATTTTTTATTTGTCCTTTTTTAAATACTTAATATAAGTATAACAAACTTACATTTAAATAAATGCTTGAAAAGACCTTATAAACAACTTGCAATGAGAAATAGCGATGAAATGCTATAATAGACCCGTATGCATGAGTCTTACTTTAAAGCAATGACATAATCCATTTGTAAGTTACAACCACGTTTTAACCCTTCGATTTCACTACATCCTCTATAGAATTCTTGTTCAGTTGTCAACAATCCATTTAAATTTGTTCGGAAAATAGAATTGGTACGTTAAAAATGGTAAATTATAGAGTAGATACTTATGTCAAAATTATAATAGATTCATGTACGATTATTTAAGATTAGAAATGAGGTTTAGGATTATGGCGAGAAAAGTAGTTGTAGTAGACGATGAAAAACCTATTGCTGATATTCTAGAATTTAATTTGAAAAAAGAAGGTTACGAGGTCTTTTGTGCTTACGATGGTAATGATGCAATCGACTTAATTTACGAAGAAGAACCAGATATCGTACTTTTAGATATTATGCTTCCAGGACGTGACGGCATGGAAGTTTGTCGTGAAGTCCGTAAGAAATATGAAATGCCAATCATTATGTTAACAGCAAAAGACTCTGAAATTGATAAAGTCTTAGGACTTGAATTAGGTGCAGATGACTATGTCACAAAACCATTCAGTACACGTGAATTGATTGCACGTGTAAAAGCTAACTTGCGTCGTCGTTACACACAACCGGCACAAGAAGCAGATAATGCACCGAATGAAATTACAATTAAAGATATCGTAATTTACCCAGACGCTTATTCTATTAAGAAACGCGGTAAAGATATCGAACTAACACACCGTGAATTTGAATTATTCCATTATTTAGCAAATCATATGGGACAAGTAATGACACGTGAACACTTATTACAAACTGTTTGGGGTTATGATTACTTCGGCGACGTACGTACAGTCGATGTAACAATCAGACGTTTAAGAGAGAAAATTGAAGATGATCCGTCACACCCAGAATACATTGTGACGCGTCGCGGCGTTGGATACTTCCTTCAACAGCACGACTGAGGCCATGATTTATGAAATGGCTCAGACAATTTCAATCCCTTCATACTAAGCTCGTAATTGTTTATGTCTTGTTGATTATTATCGGTATGCAGATTATCGGTTTATATTTTACCAATAACTTAGAACGAGAATTGACACAGACATTTAAAAATAATATTTCGCAATATGCGAAACAAATCGAGATTAATATCGAGAAGGTAAAAGAAGAAGATAATTCAGACAATGGACAAAAAGAGATACAAAATTTATTAAACGAGTATGCCAACCGTCAAGAGATAGAACAAATTAACTATATCGATCGCAATCAAATTATCATTGCGACTTCCAAACAGTCCAGTCAAAGTATTGTAAACCAAAAAGCGAATGACACTTCTGTACAAAAAGCATTATCACTCGGTCAGCCTAATGACCATACAATGCTGAAAGACTACGGAAAAGGTAAACAGCGTGTTTGGGTATACAATCTGCCTGTAAAATCATCTAAAGGCGTTATTGGCGACATTTATATCGAATCAGATATTGATAATGTCTATGACCAATTAAACAACTTTAACCAAATCTTTATCGTCGGCACAGCAATTTCTTTATTTATCACAGGATTATTAGGTTTCTTCATTGCCCGTACCATTACCAAACCGATTACAGACATGAGAAACCAAACTGTGGAAATGTCTAAAGGGAATTATACGCAGCGCGTGAAGATTTATGGTAACGATGAAATTGGCGAACTGGCTTTAGCGTTTAATAACTTATCTAAGCGTGTACAAGAAGCACAAGCCAATACAGAGAGTGAGAAGCGACGACTTGATTCCGTTATCACCCACATGAGCGATGGTGTCATAGCGACCGATCGCCGCGGCCGTATCCGTATCGTGAATGATATGGCACTGAAAATGCTGGGTATGGCTAAAGAAGATGTCATGGGCTACAACATGCTTAGTGTTTTAGATCTTGAAGATGAGTTTGCTTTAGATGAAATGCAAGAAAACAATAATAGTTTCTTACTCGATATTAATGAAGAAGAAGGTATTATTGCGCGTGTCAGCTTCAGTACGATTGTACAAGATACTGGCTTTGTGACAGGTTACATTGCAGTGCTGCATGATGTAACGGAACAACAACAAAACGAACGCGATCGTCGTGAATTCGTAGCAAACGTATCACACGAATTACGTACACCATTAACATCGATGAACAGTTATCTTGAAGCGTTAGAAGAAGGTGCTTGGAAAGATGAAGAAATCGCACCGCAATTCTTATCTGTTACAAGAGAAGAAACGGTTCGTATGATTCGTCTTGTTAACGACTTGCTGCAATTATCTAAAATGGATAATGCAAATGAAGAAAATGCTTCAAATCAAGTTACAAAAGAAATCGTGGACTTCAATATGTTCATCAATAAAATTATCAACCGTCATGAAATGGCAGCGAAAGATGTTACATTCGTCCGTGACATTCCAGAAGAAACCATCTTTACAGAAATTGATCCAGATAAGATGACACAAGTATTCGATAACGTTATTACCAATGCAACGAAATATTCACGCGGCGATAAACGCGTAGAGTTTCATGTGAAACCTAATCCGTTATATAACCGCATGACGATTCGTATTAAAGATAACGGTATCGGTATTCCGATTACTAAAGTCGATAAGATATTTGATCGTTTCTTCCGTGTAGATAAAGCACGTGCACGTAAGATGGGCGGAACAGGCCTTGGTTTGGCGATTTCAAAAGAAATTGTCGAAGCACATAATGGCCGTATTTGGGCAAATAGTGTCGAAGGCCAAGGTACTTCAATCTTCATCACTTTACCGTGTGAAGTCATAGAAGATGGTGATTGGGATGAGGCATAAGGAAGCAGCAAAGTCCGTTATCTTGACACTATTGGTTTTAATGAGTATTGTCTTAACCTATTTAATGTGGAACTTTTCACCAGATTTATCGAATATAGAAAGCCAAGACAATAAAAAAGCAAATGATAAAACCATCGGCAAGCCGAATTCGGAAAAAATGGATAATGCCATTTCTCCGTATCAGATTGTTTATAATCATGGCGATAAAACAGATGGTGCATTAGAAACACGTAAATTGAATCATGATGTTGCGAAAGTTTTGAAGAACCAAAGAGTAACAGATTCATCTGAAATTTATCATGACCACAATTTATTTATTCCTGAACTCAGTGATAACTTTGTCGCATTGGATTTTACGTATGACATGCCACTGACAACCTATTTAGGACAAGTCATGAACATGGATGCTAAGATTCCGAGTAAATTTAAATTCAGCCGACTCGTAATTGATGCAGATCAAGAAAAGACAGCTGTAATATATGCTATCGGTAATGATCGTCATCATGTGATGCGTTTGAATACGTCTATTCCAAGCAGCAAAGTGAAAAAAACTGTGAAATCGATTCAACCAGAGCTCACACCATTCTCTGAAATTATTACAGGTAAAGATACCATAGATTCGGCATCTCATATTTTTGCGCCAGAGAAACCGAAACATTTGAAAACATATCGTACGATTTTTAATCATATCAGTGTAGAAACAATGAATTCGATTCTGTTTAATGATTCGGTTGTTGTGCGCAGTTCTAAGAGCGGTAATACGACGTACAATAACAATACAGGTGTCGCAACGTATAATACAAAACGCGAGTTTTATCGCTATACGAACTTATCTGAAGATGAATCTAAATCGAGAGATATGATTGAAACGATTCCAAGTACATTTGACTTTATTAATAGTCATGGCGGTTTTACAGATGATTTCCGACTGTTCGAAACAGACCCGAAATCTGGAGAGCTGACTTATCAAATGTTCTTGAATGGTATGCCGGTCTTTAATAAAGATGAACTGAGTACGATTCAAGTGGCTTGGGGCGAAAAAGGTATTTTCAGTTACGCACGTTCTTTATTGAAAACGAATATTACGATTGATAGCGGTGAAGAGAAGAAAAACTTGCCGGGTGCTGAAGCGATACGTTCTGAATTAGCTAACAATCCTAATCTGGACTTTAAAAAAGTAACGAACATGACAGTTGGTTATAAAATGCAGGAAAAAGATGATGACGACATCGAAGTACAGCGTACAAGTGAATATGTTCCTGAATGGTACATCCAATATAACGGCAAATGGTATGTCTACGAGAATGGAGGCTTGCAAGAATGAACTGGAAATATGCTAAGACACTCTTTATCTTCGTTTTCATTATCATTAATATAAGCTTAGCCATTATGTATGTGAATAAGATCAATAAATCGCATATTAATGACGTAGAAGATACCAATGAAGTCGATTTTAAACAAGAAGAAATTACGATTCCTAAAGAATTGCCGGATGTACGCGGGATTAAAACACAATTGATTACAGGACGTTCTAAGGACTTCAAAGATTATGCAAAATCGAAATCAGACGTTAAATCAGAAGATGATGGTAATCTTGCTGTAGGTACCATTAATCCGCCAATCAGTGCGTCTTCAGATCAAGTGACATCGCTAAAAGGCTATATGAAAAATAACGTCTATAAAGGTGAATATTATCAACTCTATAACACGAGTGATCATGAAGCGGTATTCGAACAGACTTATCATGGTTTGCCTATCATGAATAATGAAAAAGCGAGATTAAAGTTTAAGATTAATAATAACGAAGAGACTAGTAGTTATCGCCAAAGAGCGATTGCAGAAATCGGTCCTTCTAAGGGTGAAAATAACCAAGAGAAACAAGTAGTGAGTGCACGTAAAGCAATAGAAGCTTTATATTACAACCGTTATTTGAAACGTAATGATGCAGTTACAAGTGTACGCTTAGGTTATTATTCAGTCGTCAAAGAAACCAATGTACAAGTTTTCCAAGCTAACTGGGAAATTAAGGTTAATCATGCAGATCAAAAAGGTGATAAAACCTATTATGTAGAAGCAACTTCAAAAAATCCTAAAATTATTGTGAGATAACAGGAGTTGATTCTATTTCTAAGCGCATCCTTTCAAGGGTGCGCTTTTTGTGTAGCTTGATTTAAAGATTTTCTTTAACTACAAGGTGGGAAGTAAGGACGAAAAGGTGTATAATTGTAGGGTGAAATTTCGTATTTAAGTCATACGGCAGTGTACGGTCACTCAAGCGGCAATATGACCGATAGATAAGTTGATAGAATAAGCCGTATTTTTAACAAAATGCTGTATCTTTGCGATAATAGTACTAATGACCTCATTTATTAATGAACGATATATAAAATCGAAATATAGAAATGCTAATTTGAAAACTAGAAAGGGTGAATCGCTTGATACGTATGAGCGTACTTGCGAGTGGCAGTACAGGCAATGCCACTTATGTTGAAAGTGATAAAGGAAGCCTGCTCGTTGATGTCGGTTTAACTGGCAAGAAGATGGAAGAGCTCTTTGGCAAGATTGATAGAAATATTGAAGATTTAAATGGTATTCTTGTGACGCATGAACATGTGGATCACATTAAAGGACTTGGCGTATTAGCCCGTAAATATAAGTTGCCTATTTATGCGAATGAAAAGACATGGAAAGCGATTGAAAAGAAAGATAGTAAGATTCCGATGGATCAAAAGTTTATCTTTAATCCTTATGAAACACATTCACTTGGTGGATTTGATATTGAATCGTTTAATGTCTCACATGATGCGATTGATCCGCAATTCTATATCTTCCATAATGATTATAAGAAATTTACGATGATTACAGATACAGGTTATGTATCAGATCGTATGAAAGGTATGATTCGCGGCAGTGATGCATTTATGTTCGAAAGTAATCATGATGTGGATATGTTGCGTATGTGCCGTTATCCATGGAAAACAAAACAACGTATCTTAGGCGATATGGGACATGTGTCAAATGAAGATGCGGCGATGGCGATGTGTGATGTCATTACGGGCAGTACGAAACGTATTTATCTTTCTCACTTGTCTCGTGACAACAATATGAAAGACTTGGCACGTATGAGTGTGGGACAGGTCTTGAATCAACATGATATTGATACGGATAAAGAAGTGTTGTTGTGTGATACGGATAAGGCTGAACCAACACCGATTTATACGATTTAGATGATATAAGTTTATGAAGTGACTTCTGGATATGACATCCGGGAGTCTTTTTTTGTGGGAAAATTGAGGGAGTGGGTGAAAGATGAGCGATGGGACGTGTTATAATTTGGGGGAGCGGGGAAGCGGATAAGGAGGGGAGTTATGCACAATTTTGTGTAAAGAAAGCGCCTAACTGTGAATAACTATGTAAGACTCACCTTAAAGTTATGCACAAAAAGAGGATAAGTTACTCACATTTGTGCACAATCCACAAAGAAATACCCACATTATCAACAGAGTTATCCACATATCTACAGGTTAATCACACAATTGAGGATAAAATTCAGGAAAAGTACACTGAATTTATATACATAACTGATTTATTAAGACAGAAGTGTGTGAATAAGTGAATAACTTGTGGATAACTAGAATAACTTCTGAATATTTGGAGGATTCAAATGAAAATTACAATTTTAGCTGTTGGTAAGTTAAAAGAAAAATACTGGAAACAAGCGATAGCAGAATATCAAAAACGTTTAGGTGCATATACTAAGATTGAAATTATTGAGGTACCTGATGAAAAAGCACCAGAAAATATGAGTGATAAAGAAGTAGAGCAAGTTAAAGAAAAAGAAGGACAACGCCTGTTAGCAAAAATTAAACCTCAATCCACAGTTATTACATTAGAGATACAAGGCAATATGTTAACTTCTGAAGGATTGGCAAAAAACTTGCAGCAACGTATGGTGCAGGGACAAAGTGATTTTACTTTCGTTATTGGAGGATCAAATGGCTTACATCAAGATGTCTTAGACAGAAGCAACTATGCTCTCTCATTCAGCAAGATGACTTTTCCACATCAAATGATGCGTGTGATATTGCTGGAACAGGTATATAGAGCATTTAAGATAATGCGTGGAGAAGCATATCACAAATGACGACACTATTTTATAATAATCAGCCATTAAGAGAAATTAATTGTTCTTATTGATTGATTAGTTATTAATATTAAAACTTTTTAAGTCTCTTACTAATGCAATTTCACTGAGTTGTTTAGTTGTTCCACAGTTATTCATTGTATAGAGACTAGAATTATGATTTTAATATTTATATCGTCAATTGTATCTTCAAATATAAATTTCGCTGTTCTTCTTTAATGTTTCTCCATTTAGATTTAATGAAAATTTGAATGAAATAATCCACAATTTATAAATATAAAATGAAATTTGGCTAGAAAGTTGCTGAATTTACTTCTTCATAGAAAATGATAGATCGATGTAGTTTCAGGTTATTATTTTTGACAGATTTACGATGCATATTTTCATCCATGCGAAATAAATATCATTATACATTTCTTTTAATTCATTTAATCGCTCTGCAACGCGATTAATCTGTCGTTTTTCTGTATTAATGATAATTGTAAAATCATATCTGTAAATATGAATAAATTAAGTAATATAATAATTCTATAATTCAGATAAAATTAAAGGAAGTTTATGAGGTGAATGTAAATGACTAAATATTGGTTAATTTCTGCAAATCATAATAAATATAATCATGAAGCAGCATTTCAAAAATGGGGATTTATTGATTGGAAGCAAGGTAACTATTCATATAAAGTGAATGATATCGTTTATATATATGCTACTTCTCCTTTTCAAAATATTAGATATAAGACGCAAGTTGTAGAAGTGGATAAAACATTGAATAATATAGTAGATGACTCTCAATTTTGGAAAGATAGAGATAAATATGAAGAATCATTAGAAGGACGATTTATTAGATTAAAATTATTAGAAAAATTTGAAACTGAAAAAATGCATTTGAAAAATTTACTGAAAAATGGTTTAAATGGTGCTCCTCAAGGTCCGCAACGGTTATCAGAAAAACTTAAATCTTATCTTCTAGAATCAGAAATCCATTATGTACTTTATCCGGAAATTATAAAAGATGAAGAATTGTATGAAGGAATAAAAAAACAAGTAATTGTAAACAAATATGAAAGAAACCCTAAAGCACGTCAAATCTGCGTGAATTATTATGGATATAATTGTAAGGTATGTGATTTGAATTTTGAAAAAGAGTATGGCGAAATTGGAAAGAATTTCATTCATGTACACCATATTGTTCCTCTATCAAAAATAGACGAACAATATAAAATAGATCCAATTAAAGATTTAAGACCAGTTTGTCCAAATTGTCATGCGATGATACACAGAGGATTAGAAGTGGATTTTTAAAGTAAGCATTTTTAATTAAGCATATTTCAATTTCATAAACGTTAATACACTGGTCAAGACAATTAATCGTTTCTCTGATATTATCGTGTGTTGTTAATGTCTTCATCGTACATAAACGGATAACAAGTTAATTATTTAATACTGTTGTATATGTAATCGCGTAATCAAAATCTGTAATTTTTTGAACAATCTCCATACTACTGAACTACTGAGATGATTAAGTGTAAAAATTTCGATAAATTTAAAAGTACTCATTTAAGAGAGAGTACTGAGTTAGAAAGATTCACCTTTTTTAGAAAAATAATTGATAGAGATAAACTTATAATAAGTGATACGCTATTTCGCTTTAACTATCTCAAAAGAGTAAGATTCCATTTTTATTATTTACCAATGCCAAAAATAGGAGTAGAATATTTAAGTTATACAATTTATTTGAGTATTTAAAATTAGTGGGGAGTCTTTATTATGGATTTTTGGTTAACAAAAAAAGGGCGTGTACTAGAAATTATGGTACTTGCCTTCATTACTGTGTTTGGCATTGGTTCCCAATATTTTTCAAATTTAGCATATAGTTTAAATCAAGGTATACTTCAAACTTCATTTGGTATCGGCTCTCAATATCTTATTATTCCATCAGTTATAGGCAATTTTGCATTTGCTCTCGGTGTTCCTCTTGGCCATACACTTACTCACAAATTCGGCTTTAAACGTAATTATTTATTTTTCGTTTTTTTATTTTTGATTGGATCTATTATAGGTTTGTTTTCTTTCGATTTAGTTGTTTTATCCATCGCTAAAGCTATACAAGGTTTTAGTACTGGAGTGTTATTCTTTACACTATTACCTAAATTATTCATCAATTTTCCAAGAAGATATCGCAATGTTTTCTTGTTTATGGTCATTGTCGGTTTATTTGGGGCTAACGCTTTAGGTGGTTTATCCGGCAGCTTGTCACTAGAATTAGATAAATGGCAATGGGTGTTTATTATTAACATTATTTCAGCAGTGTTATGTTTAATCATCGGTTATTTTTTATTAACAAAAGAAGAACACCACCAAACTTCTGACATTCATATTAGTAAAATAATGATTACGACACTTATCTTAGGTACCTTAGTATTACTTCTTCCTATGTCAGTCTTAACACAAAAAGGTTGGAGTTCACTATGGGTGTGGCCGTTATTGCTTTTATCATTACTATTGATTGTCAACTTTGTTCTTTCTAATAAAGCAGCTGAACATCCAGTAGTACACTTTAAATCATTATTGACCAAGAAACCCCTTGTCGGTGCAGTAATGGCAATTTCTTCGCACCTCACTTTATTAGCAGGAATTGCTGGTATTAATGTTTATATTTTACGTATTTTGAAACTACCTTTTTCAATCTCACTAAGATTTTATAGCTGTTTTTTCATTGGAGTTATTATTACAGGACTTTTGAAAATGTTCTTCTATAGCGCAGTTGGTGCTGGATTCTTAGGTGTTCTAGGATCAACAGCATTGTTATATGTGAGTGTGCATTGGATTATCTTAGAAAATACAGTCAATATTCCGCTTCTTTATTTCCAAGGTTTCTTGTTAGGTTTTGGCGCAAGTATGACTTTAGTAAGCGGAGCTATGGCAACGCTATTAGATGGTGATTTATTAAAAGCCTCTCAGCGCTCGCAAACAATGCATACATTGCGTAATTATAGTGCAGCTATGTTAGTTCCTATCATTGCATATATGATGAAAAATAATATCCAAAAAGGAACGCAATCCTTGTATGGTGATGAGATTACTAATCCTTTAATCTATATGAAGAAAATGCAAGATATAGCCATCAATGCGGATCATAAAGTATTTTTCTTAATGATTATTTTTAATATTACGATGCTCGTTTCTTCTATTATCCAAATGATTTTAGGAAAAGGCAGACGAATTACGCCAGCAAAATCTCCTAAGGATGTTAAGTTGCACTTAGGAAATCAATCAGCACAGCAGTAATGATATTTTATTTATAATTTCAAACTTACTGTATTTCTTATAAGTGAAAAAATAAAAATATAGTGAACCCCCAAAAAGCCCATCTTTTTTGGAATTCACTATACTATGAAACAATTAATAACTATTGAAACTCATCAATTTATTAAAGTTAATAAGTTGATGAGTTTTTTATTTACGAAGCCTTCATCTTATCTAGCTTCTAACTTATTACGACTCATAAAAGTTAAAATTAAAACAATTATTGCAATCACCATTGATGTAAAACCTAAATGATGGATAGCAATCGTTAAATTATCTCCTTTGAATAAAGTACCAATGAGTGTAGAAGATACAATTGCACCGATATAACCAGCAGTACGTTGCAAACCTGCTGAAGTACCAATAATAGATTTTGGCGCTTGATAATATAAAGCGTTTTGATTGGCTAAATTCAAGAGTCCTTGCGGAAGGCCGAATATAGCTGATAAACAAATTAAAACACTTATCGGTGTAGAGCTTGAAAGTAATTGAAAGCCTATCATGGTTACCAAAGCACCAAAGGTACCTATATATAATTTAAGTTTGATGGATAACCGTGTTCCTGTAATTTCTGAGACGACAATCCCGACTAGGAATTGCGGCAGCATCAATAATCCTGCATGAGATGGAGAAAGTCCTTTCACTTCCTCTAACCATTGCACATATCCATAAAGTACACCATAAGATATAAGCATTGAGAGAAATGTTCGAATGTAAGTGTTGTTAAGTGCAGTATTATGCATCAATACTCTTAAATCTATAAATGGTTTTGTGGATTTAAATTCAAAGATGATGAAAGAGATTAGAGCTATGAATCCAATGATTAATAAATAAGAAATACTAGCATGAGGTTCCATGAAAAAGATCATGAAAGAGGATAAAATCAATGTAAATAATAGAATACCTATAAAATCGACTTGAGCTTTCACTGCTTGTAATTTATTTTCATTTTCTATTTTTGGAAAATATAAATAGCCAAAGACAAAGGCCAATATGGATAATGGGAAGTTAACAATGAAAATGGCTTTCCAATCTCCCACACCAATAAGTAACCCACCTAGAGTAGGTCCTACTACTGATATCGTCTGGTTACTTATAGCTAACAAAGTTAAGATAGCACTTGGATTTTCTTTACCTGTTCGTTTACCTTCATAACTGATTAAGTACATCGCAGAAGGATAACCTGCACAAGTTCCAATTCCGATTAAAAAGCGTGCTAATACTAAACCATAAAAAGAAGGCGTGAAAATAGCAAGTAAGCTAGCGAGTCCAACTAAACTTGTAGCAAATAAAAACAAGCTTCGAGGACCAAAAATATCAACGAGCTTTCCAACTACAGGCTGTCCTACACTAGTTGCAAGATACAAAGAAGAAACAAGCCATGCAGTTTGATAAAAAGGTACTCCAAAAGCATGTGCAATCGGGACTAAAGCAACTGCAAGCATCGATGAATTAATAGGATTCAAGATAGAACCTAAAATCATGGGTGTATAAAGTTTTTTATTAAATCCATCACTGCTTGAAACATTAGTCATAATTATTCTCCTAGTTATTTATTTTTTCAGTCCATGCTTTGGTAGTTAAAACATCCCCATATTTTGGGAAAATATTATTTATTAAAAAGTCATGTACTTTTATATCTCTATCAGCTGAAGCATCTTCTAAAAATGTTAATTTAAAATCTTTGTCAAAAGCCTCTACAGCTGTTGATAATACAACACCACTTGTTGCGACTCCGGATAATATTAAGTGATCTACTTCTAGACCACTGAGCAAGACATCTAAGTTGCTTCCAGTAAATGCGCTGAATCTTTGTTTAGTGATAATAAGATCATCCGGTTTAATATTTAATGTGCTAATAATTTGAGTAGAATCGTCTTCTGTTGTCATCGTTTGACCACTATTTTTGATTTTAGTAAACACTTTATTATTTGGAGAAACTTCACTGAAGTTTTTAGAAAAAGCAACCCTTACAAAAATAACGGGGATACCTGCTTTTCTAGCAGTCTCAATTGCTTCATTTGAAGAAGCTACGATTTCATCTAAACCAGGGAATGTTTTCGCTATCCCATTTTGCATATCCATTATTAATAATGCTGAATTTTGCTTCATATTAGTACCTTCTTCCAATTGATTTGTTTGATTTATAAAAATAAGTAAATTAGAGAGTGTGAGAAATATATTAATCATAATAGACTTGTTTTATAACTTTATCAAAGATTCAATTTGATAGTGATGAGGATATAAATAAACACTCCCTTATAGCATTCATTTCGAATATCTATTATAAGGGAGTGCGATTTAGTTAAGCATCTTTCATTTCATAACCATTAATATACTGATAAAGTCGATTAATTGTCTCTCTGATATCATCATGTGTAGTTAATGGGTTCGTCGTACATAAACGAATGACACGTTGATTATTTAATACTGTCGTATAGGCAATCGCATAGCCGGAATCAGCAATTTTTTGAGCAGCCATACTATTAAGGTGATTGTTTTGTGCTTCAGTTAAATCGCTATTATCATATCTGAAGTTAACGATTGAAAGATTCGAATGGGAAATGATACGCCAGTTATCAAGACTTTTTACATATTCTTCGGCATATTCAGCTAAGCGTTCCCCATACTTAATACGTTCGATAATTTCATCTTCACCAATCACTTGAAGTGTAATCCATAATTTTAATGCACGTGCTG
The DNA here is from genome assembly GCF_900458435.1 of Staphylococcus carnosus. NCBI lineage: Bacteria > Bacillati > Bacillota > Bacilli > Caryophanales > Staphylococcaceae > Staphylococcus > Staphylococcus carnosus. Next base: position 36,156 of record NZ_UHCT01000001.1, read on the forward strand.
GACGAGTGAGTTCAATACCTAACATTTCAGGATCAATTACATCATCATCAGAGGAGATGTCATCTAAGTATTCAGCATCTTCCCCGAAACTTTGAAGTAGATGATTTTTTTCTTTTACGATTACCATCGCGCAACTATAAGTTTGGAAAAGTAATTTATGAGCATCCCAACTTGCGCTATCTGAACGATTAATGTCTTTGAATAAGTGTTGCGCATCATCTGATAAGATATGTGAAAGTCCATAAGCACCATCTACATGCAACCAGAGATTGTATGCATCACAAATATCTCCAATTGCTGTAAAGTCATCTACTGAACCTGTATTTGTAGTACCTGCAGTCGCAATAACAATAGCAGGTTTATAACCTTCTTCAATATCCTTTTCAATTGCTGTTTTTAAACTGTCTGTATTCATTGTGAAATCGTCATTATAATCTATTCTGCGGATATTCTTTTTAAGAAAGCCTGCAACATGTAATGCTTTTCCAACAGAATGATGGGTTTGAGAAGTTAAATATACTGTTGCTTTCTTAATATCTTCCATTTCTACTTGCGAATCTCTAGCTGCTACAACCGCAGTTAAATTTGCCATAGAACCGCCAGATACAAATACACCGCCAGCAGGTTTAATTTTATATCCGATTTTGCCTGCTAGATAATTAATTAAATTACGTTCTATATTGATAGGTAAAGTAGCATTGGCAAAATTTGAGGCATGGATATTATTAGCAGTAGTTAAAATATCACCTAGCCATGATAAACGGGATGCAGGTCCTGGTATAAATGAGAATGAACGAGGATGATTCGGACGGTATAAATAATTCAATACTTCATTATTTAAATCTTTAAGCACCTCATAGATGTCTCGACCTTTATTTGGGACTTCCATTTTTTCATATTTCTCTCTTAATTCGAGAGGTGCCTGTTGTGTTGCAGGTAAGTCACCAACATCTCTAGTCAAATATTTATTGACTTCATCTTTGATAATCGTTTCTAAGTCGATATTGTTTTCGTTAAATTCCATTTCAATACCCTCTCCTTCAATCATAAATATTAATAAAAGACAGACGTATTAATTACGACGTTTTACTACAATATAAATGATAGCAGAGACTAACAAAACACCGCCAATCATTGTGGCGGCACCTACTAATAATTTCCCCCAATGCGCAACATGTTCAACTTTAACACTTGGCGCATGAGAGCCTTTTAAGAATTGACGTGGATAATCAATTTGCAGTTTATCATTTTTAATTTTTAATTTGTATTTATTTTTATCCTTTGGAACAACATCATATAAATCTTGTTTTACGTCATACGTTTTTCCATCTAATTCATGTTCACCTTTGCTGATAACTTTACGGTATTCATAATGTTTGTATGCATCTTCAGTTAAAGCATTTGCTATCTTTTGACGTGCATGTTTTGATGTTTCACTTGGATAAGGTTGTACGTTCATTACAGTTGTATCGATGCGCAAATTATTACGCTTTGTTGTTAGAACTAAGTTATAACCATTGTCGCTAGTACCAGTTTTTAAACCTTGAGCACCATTTAACGCATCTTGTGAACCTGGAAGAGATAAGTTAGTGTTCGTTAATTTCTTTCCATATTGTTGATCAGTTTTCAAACTAGAATATTGAAGTACTTTTGGATAATTCTTGATGATGGCTTTTGAAAGTATTGTCATATCCTGTGCAGTGCTGTGAGAAAATGTTTCGCTTTTATAAGCTTTAGGTGCAAATTGTTGAATTAAAAGGTTATTAGCACCGCTCGGATTTGTAAAATGAGAATGTTTCATACCTAATTCTTTCGCTTTTGCATTCATATTATCCGTAAATTTAGAGGTATCACCTGATAATTTATCAGCCAAGACGAGTGTCGCAGCGTTACTCGATTCCAGCATTGCTTGTTTAAGAAGTTGGTCAATTGTATATGTTTGTTTATTTTTTAATGGAAATGTAGTGAGATTGGGTAATTGAGCTAGTTTTTCATAGCTTGGCGTAATTTTAACGCTGTCAGAAGGTTTAATTTTACCTTGTTCAATTGCTTCAAGTACTAAGTAAACCGTCATTAACTTTGTTGTAGAGGCAGGATCAATACTTTGATTCCCATGATAATCATAAAGTATCTGACCTTGTTGTGTAATCACATAGGCACTTTTAGGATTGTATTGAGTATTTAAGGGTTGATGATGTTGTTTTGCAATTTCTGTAGGGGTCTGTTGTGCATATGTATTTGGCGTGATAAATAGTGTCCATAATAATAAAAAAGAAAAAACAATGCTTAGAACTTTGTTCAATGTAGACAATCTCCTCTTTGTGCAATTATATAACGTAATATTACAATAATAGAAAAATGTATTCAAGTTTAATTTTAGAAATATAAATTATTAAGATAAGAAATAAAAGTTCTCTTATATGTAGACTTATTAGACAAAAATTAGGTTTTAAAGGTAGAAAGTAAACTAAAAATCCAAGTCATCAACTAAATTAAAAATATTTAGTTGATAATACAAAAATGTATTGCTATATATAGTTTGGCAGTTTATGATATTAAAGAAGAAATCGATTGTGTATTTTCACACGGTAATTAGGGGGAGGGGGTGGATATTATGGCTGAAAAATCAAAGTTAGAAAAACTTCTTTATAGCAGTGTTTTTGCATTAATGATTGTAGGGGTATTATTAATTTTTCAAAATGTACAAGCACATGCTGCAGAAGTGGCTCCAAAGGTTAACCCAGTATCCAATCAAAAAGTAAATCAGGGACAAGCAAGTACCATCAAACCAACAAGTCAGACAAATACAGTAAACAAAGCAAATGAAACTAAAGCAAATTACAATAATGCGCCGACAACACAATCTAATCAAGTAAAGATTAATCATAATAATCAAGCGGCCGCACAGAATAAACAAAATTCAGTGCCAGTCAGCAAAGTGGAAAAAACGAATGCAGCTCCCACTAAAAACACTGTTGTTCCAAGTAATAAAGTACAAGCAAAGCCTCAAATTAAAGCTAATCAAAATATCCAAACTGCTCCAAAAGTAATTCAAAACAAGCAACCTCAAAAAACAATTAAGGCTGTAAATAACAAAACTAAATCAGTTTCACAACCGATTAAAAAGAAAAATACTGCTGCAGCAACAAAACCAAATAATACAAGTAAAGTTGTCACTCAGAAAACAAGTCTTAAAAAGCCGAATACGTCAGTTAAATCAACAAAAGCTAATACGAAAAAGGTTCAACCAACTAAGAAAGTAACAGTAAATAAAAAGCAACCAGCACCAGTTAATAAGAAAAAAGTAAAACAGACAGCTAAACCAAAACAAAGTAAGGTTATTAAAGCAACACCAAAAGCTGTAAAAAATAAGAAAACAAAATCTGCATCAACTAAGAAAGTTCAATTTTTAGCAGCAACTACAAAAAGTCAACCTGTCAAAAAAACAACCGTTACAGTAACGAGCAAAACTAAAGCTACACCTAAACCAACTCCAAAAGTTGCGCCGAAACCAACAACGAGCAATTATTATAATCAAGCACCGAAACGATGGCCTTCTAATATTCCTGGAAGTGAAAATGTCCGTGATTTCGGTCAAACTACTTATGCTTCTGGTATTAATGATGCCTTAAAAATTATGAAGGCTTCTGGTAATAAAGGTGTGACGATTGGACATACAACAGCTAAAGAAGCTAATATTGCGACGGTATTTAATTGGAACCCGACTACTAAAAAGCTTACTTATGGTACAGGTACAGCAATCGGCAAACATACAATATTAACAGCGAATCATGTGGTCAATGATCAGCAAGCTCATAAACCGATGTCTCCTTCGAAGACTCAAAACTTAAAAATCGACTTATTACGAGAAGGTTCAAAAGTTGCACGTATTGTGGATGTTACTGGAGTTAAAATGATGCAATATGGCGATGTGGCATTGTTATATACAAATGAAGATCTTTCAAAATATATGACGATACGTAAAATCGCACCTGAAAGTGCTATTACAAATATCAAAGCCAATACACCGATTCGCTTGTATCATTATGGTTTGCCTTCAGGCAACTTTAAAAATGATCCGATGGGAACAATGTATCACTCTAAAGGTAAGTATTCAATGATGGCACGTAATGTGAATCCTATTGGTTATTATCAAATGATGGCGGAACCTGGTTCTTCAGGTGGCGCAATTTTAAATAGTAAAAATGAAGTTTTAGGCGTACATGCTTTTAGAATTGCTTCAGGAGATTATCAAAAATACAATCTCAATACAATGGCAGAACTAAGAGGCAAACTACGTAAAGAAGTAATTCAAAATATAAAATAAAGTACACAATAACGATGTTTGACTGTACGCTGATTGAAACAATAATTATCGAAGTTGTTTCAATCAGCAGTATAGTCTTTTTTTAATTTTTAATCATAGATAATCAAAAAATGGGTAATATTGAATGTGTCATAAGAGATATGTGAGTTCATGAACAAGTGCATTGACAAACGGATAACAGTCCGTTTGATATAGGATTGTTCAAAAAAGTTTATGAGGAGATGTTGTTGTGGCACAGTTAGAAAAACGTGATAAGACATTGCTCATCGCCATTTTAATGGTAGGTTCTTTTGTTGCAATTTTGAACCAAACATTGATGACAACTGCATTGCCTAGTATCATGAAACAAATGCATTTAACGAGTAGCACAGTACAATGGTTAACTTCTATATTTATGTTAGTAAATGGGATTATGATTCCAATCACTGCTTATTTAACACAACGTTTTACAACAAGAACGCTTTATTTTTCAGCGTTAACTTTCTTTATTATAGGTTCTATTATTTGTGTAGCTACCGATCAATTTAACGTCATTTTGTTTGGACGTGCAGTCCAAGCAATGGGCGCTGGTATTTTAATGCCTTTAATGCAAACGGTATTGTTCTTAGTGTATCCAGCAGACAAACGTGGTCAGGCTATGGGAATGTTTGGCTTAGTTGTTGGTTTTGCCCCTGCAATTGGACCGACACTTTCAGGTTGGGTTGTTTCTCAATATAGTTGGAAAGTGATTTTCTATATTTTATTAGTTGTAACTATCATTGACTTGTTATTCGCATTGAAATATGTGAAAAACGTGACAGATGTTACTAAACCAAAATTGAATGTAATGTCTGTAACACTATCTTCACTAGGATTTGCGGCATTATTATTTGGCTTTAGTGAAGCCGGAAATTTAGGATGGACCAATCCACTTGTTTATTCAATGATAATTGCGGGTGTGATAATTTTGACTTTCTTCATATTGAAACAATTAAGAATGAAAGAGCCATTCCTCAATGTTCGTGTCTTTAGTTATAAGTCATTTACAATGAATATGATTCTTGTATGTATTGTCTTTATTTCATTTATCGGCAGTCAAACGGTATTATCGTTCTATATGCAAGATTTACATCATTTTTCACCCTTGAAATCTGGTTTAGCATTGATGCCAGGCGGAATTATTACAGGTATCTTATCACCGATTACTGGGCGAATATTTGATAAATACGGTGGTAAGTTCTTATCTATTGCTGGTTTAGCAATTGTTGTTATGACATCATTCGCATTTACGCAAATAGATGCCCATACATCATTTACTTATATCACAATATTCTTTGCGATATCATTAGCTGCAAACGCGATGGTATTCAACCCATTAACAACTGCTGCATTAAATAACTTGCCGCGTAAATTAGTGCCACATGGTACATCAATGAATAATACAATGCGTCAAGTTGGTGCTGCAATGGGATCAGCAATGTTAGTTACTGTTATGAATACAGCGATATTAAATCCGCATCAATATGGTATTGATGGTTTAGTTCATGGTGTCCGTGTTGCGTACATTGTGATTTGTGTGATTGCTGTAGTTGGTTTGCTATTAGCTATCTTCAATCCAACATCTAAAAAGGGTTATACAGAAAAAAGTTAAAGTATACAAGCAAGAATTAAAAGAGCTATAATATCTCAAAAAAGTAAGGTTTTCAAAGTAAAAAGTGAAAACCTTACTTTTTATTTGTGGGAAAAATAGGTAACTATACTTCTTGTTTGATTATTGTGTAATAAAAATAAGGAGCGATTTGTAAAAACGTTAAAAAGTTGGTTTTCAGTTAAATAATAGAAAAACATAGAATTGAGCTCGTTTCTATGGTTGGTAATATAGTAATATATTGACTATATAAGTGAAAATACAAAAAAAGAAATAATCAATTCTAAACAACATAAGAGTCTCACTTATAATTTGGTGAGTAAAATTTTTATTATTTACGAGGGGGAGGAATTAGCAGTGGAAAATGAAAAAAGACAGTGGCAAAGCAAATCGCAAGCAATGCCTAGAATACCTAGGACTAAAGGTGAAAGAGGATATTTAACTTCACTTATAAAGTTGTTAAATGAAGTAGAGAAGCAAACTGATGTAAACAATTATATTAGTTTTTCTGGAAGCAAATCGAAACAGAAATTAGAAAGTTACTATATAAGGTTAAGACCTATGAAATTTTTATATCAAAAGACTGTTAACGGAAATTGGGAAATAAATGAAAAGATTAATTACAATGCCAATGATGATAATTATAATAAAAAAGTAGCAACACTATTAAATGATAATATAAAATATATATCCGAAATGCTCAACTTTATACAAGAACCAAAAAATATTAATGAAATATTGGATAATGCTAATAATGAGTATTTTCTAACGTGGAAAGAAAATAGCCAAATATATGATAGATTACATTGGTTTATGGACTTGGGTATGGTCGATCATATTAAATATGAGAAGAAATATGTGGTTAATCGACTTGGATTAGAGTTTTTGAAAAAAAATCCACCAGTGAAAAAAGAAGAAATAAATAAATATAAATACGACGTTACTGATGAAGAAGTAAGTATAATTGTTCCAGAATGGATTTTAGATTTCGATAATTATGATATTGAATTTGACAATATAGGTTATATTCCTGGAGGTATTAAAAATGCTACACAAACAATAGTAGATGTTCTTGAAATATCAAGAAATTATACTACATATAGCAATATAAAGGAATATCTTAAAGAAAATTTTGATATTGCATCAAGTTCAATAAATGGTTTTATTACGATGTTGACAAAATATGACTTATTGATAAGAAAAAATGATATAACATATAAAACTTCATTATTAGGAGAACAATTGATAGATTCAGACGATAAAAATTTACTGTTAAGTTTTATTTTCGGTCTAAAAACAAAATTTTTCTTTGAGATGCTTATTGAATTAATGAAGAAGAGTATGACAATGAAAGAACTTGCCTCCTTAGGTGTTACTAAATATAAAGTTTCAACTGATAATGCAGAGCTTTATAGAAAAAGAATTAGTATTTTAAAAAATGCTAAGTTAATAATTGAAGATGTTAAAAAGACATATACTTTGACCAAAAGAGGAAGATTATTTGCTGAAAAAATAATAAAGTTATTTGAAGTAGAAGATAATATTGAAGAAAGTGATAAGCATGATTTAAGTGAGCAACATAACGTATATAATTTATTACAAGATTTGCGACTTGCTTCGGTAGATTCTTCAAATTACAAAAATTTTGAAACTTTACTGAATGAATTTTTTAAAAAATTAGGATTTGATACGCAATTATTAGCTAAACCAGGTACTACGGATATAATATTGACTGCTAAAACTGTTCCTAATTATGTATATTCAGTAAATGTAGACGCAAAGACGAATAGAGATGGAATTATTACAAATAATTTAATAGATTTTGAAACATTAAAAGAGCATAAAAATAAACATAATGTAGACTACGTTGTAGTAATTGGCAAAGAATTTGAAAAAGGTAGATTAGTTGATAGAGCTAAAAATAATAAAGTGACATTATTTGAACTGGATTTTTTGGAAGAATTAATGTCTAATCATCAAAAATATCCATTGCAATCTATAGAATACCTTCCTCTATTCAAACAATTTGGTATAGCTTCTATTGATGTACTAAAGGATTATTACGAAATTATGAAACGTAGAAAAGAACTTTTCAAATCAATTATTAAAACTTTAATTAATAATTCAGATGATGAATATTCTAAGGGGATTCTTTCTATGGATAATATCTATTTTTCGATAAAAGATAATGAAATATTTAAAGATAAAGTTTTAGAGAAGAAAGAGTTGGAAAGTATGCTGGCCCTATTATCTAATCCGTTAATAGATTGTGTAGGTAGTATAAATAATGGAAAATATTATGCAAAAGGTTCTTTAGAAGATGCAATTTTGAAGTTTGGCTTTTATTACAATACAGATTTATAATACTTAAAATGGGAAGGTGCAACTTATGATTGAAAGACAGATAAAATTAATACAACTCTTTTTGAACAACGAATATCAATTTTTGACGTCTGATGAGGTTGCATCTTTCTTGGATGTCTCGAATAGAACGATAAGAAATGATATTAAATATATAAATTCATCATTTTTAAAGGATGTAATTAAAAGTATAAAATCACGAGGATATCATTTAGATACAGATAGATATAGTGTCGAATATATTGAATCAAGCTTAAAAGATTACACAGATAAAGATAATAAAATTTTGTTGACCTTAGCCTACCAATTATTGATGCATGAGGAACAATTAACTTTAATTAAATTAGAAAAAGAATACCATCTTACTAAAAATGAAATGTTAGACTATTTGAATCGTATAAAGGCTTGGTGTGAAAAATTTGATGTGATTATTAACATGAAGCAACGTAAAGGGCTCGAAGTAATCGGAAGTGAAACGGATATTAACAATGCAATTTTGCATTTAAACCAATTATCATCACACGAAAACTCAGTAGAAACATTAATTTTAAATGAACTTCCAAAAGCACATGTTCAAATAATTAAAGAGATTATCAAAAGAACTTTAGGAGAATTCGGTGTAAAGACTTCAGATATTCAAATTGAACAACTTATCATACACCTCATTTTAATTATGAAACGCCGACAAAGCCAAAATGAATTAATTAGTGAGGAAGTTAATGATGAAGCTTTTAATATTTCAAAAAGAATTGTAGACGAAATTAATGGAAAGCTAGGATATGATATAAATACTGAAACTATTCAATTATTCTCATTTTTTATTGGCTATCATTTTGATAAATTTGATTTAGGGGTTCAACAACTTTTTATTGAAAGTTATATTAATCTGTTGATTGAAAAAATGGAAAATAGAATCAGTGTGCAATTTACCAAAGATAAAACACTTAAAGAAAACTTATATTCACACTTTAGTCGAACATATTTAAGAATAATGAAAGATGTATATCTAAATAATCCATTAACAAAAGAGATTAAGACACTATATCCATTTGTTTTCAACGTACTTTATGAAATTGTGCAGAGAATGTCAGACGATTCTGGTGTTGAATTGACTGAAGATGAAATCGCATTTTTAACCATCCATTTTCAATCATCTATAGATAGAAATGAACAAGATGTTATTAAAGTTGTTATTGCGTGCTTTTACGGTATCGGTATTTCTCAATTATTAGCTACAAAAATTTCGAAATTCAGCAATCGTATTGAAGTGATAGATACACTTAAATTAGAAGAGATTGAACAGTATGATTTTAGTCATATTGATTTATTAATGACTACACATCAGCCTGAAAATAACAAAATACCGAATCATTTAGAATTGTTGCAAGTGACTCCTTTGTTTAATGATAATGATCAACATCAGTTACAACAGTTTATGAATAGAAAATTAAAACCAACAATGCATATTGACGAAATGGCGGAAGTTAATTTTATAGTTGGAAGTACTGAAGACCAAGAGATAACAATGCCTTTAATTTTTCAAAAAGCAGATGAAATTTTGAATCATAACCATGCGTTGATTGATGGATACATTGAAACTGCACTAGAGCGGGAAAAAATGTCTTCTACGTATATTGGTAAAGAAATTGCTATTCCACATGGGGACCCAGAAAAGGTTTCAAAATCACATGTTATTATCTTTAGAAGTAATAAAGGTTTTTACTGGAAAGAGAATAAAGTTAAGCTTGTATTCTTTTTAGCAATCGCGCAAAGAGATATTGAACTTACGAAACGTATTATCCAAACGATAGCACATATAGATGAAAAGAAAATCAATGAACTTATATATTTGGATGATACGAAATTTAAAGCTGAATTATTAAACTTGATTAAGGGATAATTGCCACTAGTAACGGCAATTATCTTTTTTTATGCCTTAATGTTAGCGCTTACAATAAAAATAAGGAGTGTGATTAAGATGAAAATTTTAGCGATTACATCTTGTCCGAATGGTATCGCTCACACATATATGGCTCAAGAAAAATTAGAACAAGCAGCTAAAGAAATGGGTGTAGATATTAAAGTTGAGACACAAGGTGGCGTTGGAGCAGAAAATGTATTAACAGCAAAAGAAATCAGAGAAGCTGATGGAATTATTATAGCGGCAGATAGACAAGTAGATCTATCACGCTTTAATGGAAAACGTCTAATTAACGAAAATGTTAGGGAAGGTATTCATCATCCTAAAGAATTGATTCAACGTATCATTGACCAAAATGCGCCTATTCATCACGAAAAAGGTGCTTCTGATAATGATTCATATGAAGAAGAAGAAAAGAAAAGCGGCGTTCAAATGGTATATCAACATTTGATGAACGGTGTATCATTTATGGTTCCATTTATCGTAGTTGGTGGGCTATTAATTGCAATCGCTTTAACACTAGGCGGTGAGCCTTCAGCAAAAGGTTTAGTCATTCCTGATGATTCATTCTGGAAATCTATTGAGAAAATTGGAGCATTGTCTTTTAGCTTTATGGTTCCTATTTTAGCGGGATATATCGCTTATAGTATAGCTGATAAACCAGGTCTAGTACCCGGTATGATTGGTGGAGCAATTGCAGCAGACGGTAGCTTTTATGGAAGTGAAGCAGGCGCAGGATTCTTAGGCGGTATCGTGGCAGGTTTCCTTGCAGGTTATATTGCTAAATGGATTAAAAATGTTAAAGTTCCAAAAGCAATGGCACCAATTATGCCAATCATTATCATACCAATAATTTCTTCAGTTATTGTTGGTCTTATATTTATTTTCTTAATAGGTGCACCAATTTCAGGCATATTCACTGCTTTAACAGGTTGGTTAAAAGGTATGCAAGGTGCTAATATCGTTGTCCTAGCACTAATTATAGGTGCAATGATTGCCTTTGATATGGGTGGACCAGTTAACAAAGTAGCCTTTTTATTTGGTTCAGCTTTAATTGCTGAAGGTAACTATGCAGTTATGGGTATGGTTGCTGTTGCGGTATGTACACCTCCAATCGGTTTAGGTTTAGCAACATTTTTACAAAAAGGTAAATTCAATAATTCAGAACAAGAAATGGGTAAAGCTTCATTCACAATGGGGTTATTTGGTATTACTGAAGGTGCAATTCCATTTGCTGCACAAGACCCGCTTCGTATCATCCCAGCCAATATGATCGGAGCAATGGTAGCAGCAGTTATCGCTGCATTAGGCGGCGTAGGAGACAGAGTAGCACACGGTGGACCTATCGTAGCAGTACTTGGCGGTATCCAACATGTTTTATGGTTCTTTGTTGCAGTTATCATAGGTAGTTTAATTACAATGTTTACTGTTTTGCTATTTAAAAAGAATACACCTGTAGCTGTATTGGAAGGTGAAGGTGTTGTAGAAGATGGAATAGGTGATGGGCAGTCTCACTCAAATAATCAGGTTGCAGAATCACGCACTGAAAATAATGAACAAAAAGATGATGATTCAGTTTTCCACAAAGATTTAATTGAATTAAGACAAGAATCAATGCAAAGAGATAACGCTATTGATCAGTTATTAGAGAAGCTAAAAGATGCTGGATATATTGAAAGTTTGGATAAAGTAAAAGAAGCTGTATTACAACGAGAAGCAGAATCTACAACAGCTATAGGAATGAATGTTGCAATTCCACATGCAAAATCAGATGCTGTAAAGCAGCCTGCTGTAGCTGTTTTACAAGATAAACAAGGAATTGAATGGGAAAGTTTAGATGGAACTTCACCAAAAATCGTATTCTTGATTGTAGTGCCTAATAACAGTAACGACACACATCTGAAACTACTGCAAAGATTATCTAGAGCATTGATGGATGATGAAACAAGAGAAAATCTTATTAATGCAACAACGAAAGATGAAATTTATAACATTTTAAAAATGATATAAAAGGATGGTTAAAAATGGCTTTATTTTTAAAACCCGTATTTCAAGAAAGAATTTGGGGCGGTACGGCATTAAATCAGTTTAATTATGATATACCGAATGATTTAACAGGGGAATGCTGGGCAATTTCAGCACTTCCAAATGGATCAAATATTATAGAGAATGGGAAATATAAAGGGAAAACTTTAGAGCAAGTTTGGAATGAAGATAAAAGCCTATTTGGTAATGATACCCATGAGGATTTTCCTTTACTAACTAAAATTCTAGATGCAAATGATAAATTATCAGTTCAAGTTCATCCAGACGATGTGTATGCTGAAGAACATGGTCTTGGGTATGGTAAAACAGAATGTTGGTACATTTTAGATGCAAAAGATGATGCTGAAATTATATATGGTGTGAATGTTGATAATAAAGAAGAATTGGAAAAATTAATTGATGAACAACGATTTGAAGAGTTATTTCATACAGTTAAAGTAAAACCAGGAGATTTCTTCTATGTTCCTGCAGGTACTGTGCATGCCATAGGATCAGGAATATTGATATTAGAAACACAACAATCTTCAGATACAACTTATCGTATTTATGACTACGATAGAAAAGATAAAAATGGAAAAACACGTGATTTACATTTAGAACAAAGCAAAGAAGTTATTGATGTAAATATACAAAATCCTAACACTAAACCTATTCATGAAATACGAGAAGGACAATCTTTTACACAATTTGTATCTAATGAATTTTTTACAGTGGAAAAATGGGATATTAATGGTGAATTATCTTTTGAAAAACCATCTGAATATTACTTAGTTTCAGTAATTGAAGGTGCAGGTAGTGTTAATATTGATGGAGAAAAAACTGTTGTTGAAAAAGGTAGACATTTTGTCATAACAGCAGATGATCAACATATTAAATTTCAGGGTAATATGAGTATTATAGTGAGCTATGTTTAAGTAAATATAAGTAAAAAATAGAGACGGAAAATTCGATTTTTCCGTCTCTATTTCTGTTTTATTTAATATCTTTCATTCCGTCTTTCCATGAAGGATAAATCAATGTGCCGCCTTGCGCTTTGAATTTTTTGTTGCTTACACCACGCTCAAATGGCTCTGCAGGTGCAATGTTAATTTCGGGGGAAACATTTAATTGATTAGCATACCAATCAGCCCATGCATCACCTCTGACTGGGTCGTCATCTGCAACATTGTAAGTACCTGTTTCAAAGTTTAATGCTTGGATTGCTGTTTCAACAGCATCATCAATATGGATAAATGAGAGAACGCCATCTGTCATATCCACTTTGCCATTTTTAAATTGACTATAAATCATACCATCTTCGCCATACCAAGTACCTGGACCATATAACCAGCCATAACGTAAGATAACGTGATTTTTAATACGTGCTGTTTCTTTTTCTAAACCTTCAACACCATCTACAGTGACTTTACGATCACCTGTCGCATTGTAATCTAAAGGTGTTTCTTCAGTTGCTAAACCTTTTCCGCCTTCATAAACAAAAGCGATACTTTGAGATTGCATATTTTCTACGTCATGCTTAATTGCCGCATCAACTAAATTTTTTGTACCTTCAATTCTAACTTTCGTATTAGCTGCCATATCAACATTTTTTAAGTCAGTAATTTCATTCATAATGACATCTGGCTTGAAATCTCCGATAGCCTCATCTATTGTGTCGTAATCGAAAATGTCACCAACATATGGTGTTACGCCTGCATTCTGTAACTTTTCTTTACCATTTTGAGAAGTAGTAAGGCCAGCGACTTCATAGCCTTCTTCTAATAATCGTTTCGTCAATTTTGTACCGATTAATCCTGTAGCACCTGTTACAAATATTTTAGTCATTATTCTTCACCTTTTATTCTTGTATTTTGAAAAAATTTTTCATGTGCTTGTTTGACTCATTATAGAGAAAAGACAATTGAACAACAAATAATACAAATTGAAAAAATACCTTCTATTATTCTTATTATCCTATAGATGTGAAGATAAATTATTATTAAAATCTCAAGTTCATTTGCTTGTATAATTTTCTTTGCTGTGTAATTATCTATATATCAGTAGGACACAATGATTCTATGAAAATTAAATAATGGAGTTTGAATTATGGGAGAAGAGACTTTAGAAATATTTAAAAGAGGAACACGTATTTTAAATATTCTTCAAGACGAAAAAAGACAACAAATTCTTGTGTTATTGTGCAAGGAGAAGCAACTGACAGTGAATGAAATCACATCGTTATTACCCATTTCACGGCCCGCTGTCTCCCATCACTTAAAATTAATGTTGGATGCAGGTCTTTTATCAGTAACTCAAGCAGGGCTTGAACGTTATTACAGCTCTGATTTGGATGACACTTTAGAATGGTTGAAAGAACTGACAAATTCGCTTGAAGCAAATTTAAATAATTAAAAAGCCTTTTATTTTTAATCATTATGTTTATATGTTTAAACCTATGGATAAGGTAGTAGTAATAAATCAAAATAGTTTGGAGTGCTAAATAATGCAAACAGTTTTAGGAAGTAATGGATAAATCGGTCAAGAAATCGCGAAAGAACTTTACAAAAACTACACTAAAGATATTCGATTGGTAAGTAGAAAACCTGGAAAAATTCATGATACAGATGAAGTTGTCCCAGCTGATTTAATGAAATACGAAGATACTTTAAACGCTATTGACGGCAGTGACGTCGTTTATTTTGCTGTCGGCTTACCAGCTGATACAGAAATGTGGGAAGATCGTTTCCCAGTTATTATGGAAAATGTCATTAAAGCTTGTGAAGAAACACATAGTAAACTTGCATTTTTCGATAATACTTATATGTATGAAAAAAATGCAAATGTACAAACAGAAACAAGTCCTTTCCGACCAGTAGGCCGTAAATCTAAAGTTCGTGCGAAAATGGCAGAAATGTTATTGTCAGCAATGAAAGATGGAAAAATTGAAGCACTTATCGGACGTGCTCCAGAATTCTACGGTCCTGACTTAACACAAAGTATTACCAACTCTTTAATATTCAATCGTGTTAAAGATGATAAAAAAGCCATTGTTCCTGTTAGCGCTTCTGTTTTACGTACTCTAATTTGGACACCAGATGCAAGCCGTGCGCTAGCTTTACTTGGTAATACCCCTGACGCTTTTGGACAAACATGGCACTTGCCGACAGATAAAAGTATCACTTACAAAAAATTGATTGAAATCACAGAAGAAGTAACTGGCAAAAATATTAAATATACAGTAGTTCCAATGTGGGTATTTAAAATAGGCAGTCTTTTCAACAAACAAGTTAAAGAATTGATGGAATTGTTACCAAGATATAAATATGACAACATTTTCAATTCAAATAAATTCAAACAAAGATTCCCAGACTTTAAAATCACAACTTACAAAGAAGGAATTCAACAAGTCTTTAAAAAGTAAAATCAACATCGGAGGATGAATGTAATGAAAAAAATAATGATTGTTAATACAAGCAGCGACCACTTTGGAGATAACGAAAAACCAACAGGATTATGGTTAGGAGAACTTGTACATTTCTACGACTATTTCAATAATAATAATTACCAAATTGATTTATTCAATATAGAAGGTGGTAATACACCAATTGATCCAGTCAGTTTGAAACCTTACACTTTGGACAAAGTGACTAAAAAATATTATGAAGATGAACAATTTATGGATTTGCTGAAAAATTCACCTGCAGTGAGTGATGCGAATCCAAGTGAATATGACGTGATTTACTTTACAGGCGGCCATGGTGTGATGTTTGATTTCCCTGACAATCAAGACATACAACATGCAATTAAAGAGATATACAGCAATGGCGGAATTGTTTCTGCTGTATGCCATGGCTTAGCTGCTTTATTGAACGTCAAAGATGATAATGGCAGATTCCTTATCGATCATAAATCAATCACAGGTTTTTCTAATGTGGAAGAAGTATTAGCTAATCGTAAAAAATTAGTTCCATTCATGTTAGAAGATGAGTTGAAAAAACGCGGTGCAAACTACAGCAAAGCTAAACTACCGTTAAGACCATATGTTGAGGTAGACGGTCGATTAGTAACAGGTCAAAATCCAGAATCACCAAAACAAGTTGCAGAAGCTGTTTCTAAAATATTATAAATTAAAGCGTGTACGGAATTATCATCAGATATTCCGCACACGCTTTTTTGTTTTTTACTCAAGTTATGCTTCGTTCTTTAACGCTTCGATGACTTTAACCATGTCTTCATGAATCACTAAATCTGCATCATGGTCATAAGGTGTTGAATCTAAATTAATAATCACTAGATTTTTGCCTTCAAAGTTTGAAATTAATCCGGCTGCAGGTTGTACTACAAGAGATGAACCTAAGACAACAAGAGTATCCGCTTCTCTAATCTTATTCAACGCACTGAAAATCGTACTTTGATTCAACATTTCTCCATACAGCACAATGTCAGGTCTGATGGGACCGCCGCAATTTTCACAATGACGCAGATTTTTTTCAATGACTTCACTTTTAGAATAGTCTTGGTCGCATTCAATACAGTAAAAACGATTTAATGTACCGTGGAGTTCATCCACTTCTTCACTCCCAGCATCTGTATGCAAACCATCAATATTTTGAGTGATGACACCCAAAGATTTACCTTCATTTTCTAATTCAGCAATCCAATCATGTACAATATTCGGTTTTTTATCAGCGAATAATAAATATTCATGACAGAAATTGATAAAGCCATCAGGGTCATTTTGAAAATACTCTGTACTTAATAAGTACTCAGGAGATAATCCTTTTTTTGAGATTTCATCATATAAACCTCCGATAGAACGAAAATCAGGAATACCGCTCGCGACAGAAATACCAGCACCTGTAAAAAAGGTAATCTTATTAGATTCATTTATTATTTCTTTTAACTGTTCAATTTTATTTTCCATGCTTATCACTCCATACCATTTAAAAGCATAACCAAAAGTTGATTTGTTATTTTTGTTCAACTTAAGTTTAAGATTTAATGTTTACTTTCGCAAATGACTTCAGTTATGGCATGAGTATCAAACATAGTGTATTAATCAGTTAGATTAAAAAAGAAGCATCAGCAAAAGGTTGTATTTGCTGTGCTTCTATTAAAATTAAATATCTATTATTGTTTAACCTTCTACTAATTGAGAAGTATCCACAGTAAGACGATCGCGCAGTGCATATACAATAAGCATAGAAGCAATCGCACAGATAGTTTCAGCGATTAAGAGTGACCAAATAACACCTGTTAAACCGAATAAACCATTCATAATAAATAACACAGGTATAATTACGACACCTTGAAGTATGGCCATAATTGTTGCACCTCTGCCTTGTCCAGTAGCTTGCAGCATACCAGTAAATAAGAAGCCGATACCATTTAATAATAGCGAAGTCATTGTTACTTTTAAGATGAATGTAGCCATTTCAATAATAGCGTGGTCTGTTGAAAAGAGACCAATGAGGTGATGGCCGACTGTAAATACTGCTACCATACAAATTACGAATATAACACCAATGGATGCAATTACCATTTTAATGACGTCTTTCATACGTGTTTTATTTGCCATAAAGTTATAGGCGATTAAAGGGACAACGCCTTCACATAGTCCCATAATAATGAGTTCTGGTACTTGAACGAGTCTGAAAGAAATACCATAACTTGCGATTGCGAAGTTTCCGTAATGAGATAAGAATAAATTCAAAACTAAACCAGTGAAGCCCATAAGTATGCTCATTAAAAATGCAGGAATACCGATTTTAAAAGTTTCTGTTAAAATTTGTTTGGTTGGTTTAGCAAACTTAATATTTAATGAAACCACATCATTATTTCTCATGAAGTAAATGATGAAGAATAATGCAGCTGCTACATTAGAAATAGCTGTACCAAGTGCTGCACCGACAACATCTAAATGGAAACCGAAAATCAAGATAGGATCTAAAATGATATTTAATCCAACACTAATCAACATACCGACCATTGAGATAATAGGGGCACCGACTGCTCGAGCAAA
Organism: Staphylococcus carnosus; assembly: GCF_900458435.1. Classification (NCBI taxonomy): domain Bacteria; kingdom Bacillati; phylum Bacillota; class Bacilli; order Caryophanales; family Staphylococcaceae; genus Staphylococcus; species Staphylococcus carnosus. Next base: position 54,439 of record NZ_UHCT01000001.1, read on the forward strand.
TTGTTCTAAGATAAAGAATAAGATGACAAAAGGTGCACTTAAAAACATGACTTTCAGATAGTTGCTTGTAAAAGCTAATGTTTCTCCTCTAGCACCTAAAATAGCTGCTATCTGATCGCTAAAAGGTAAAGTTAATAGAATGACGATAAGTCCGAGGACAATTCCTCCGTAAACTGAGAAACTGCTGACAAACTTGCTTTTGCTATAATCCTTCGCGCCAAGTAATCGAGAAATATAGGTTCCGCCGCCTACACCAAATAAATTACCAAGTCCCATCAATATTGCAAAAATCGGCAATGTAAGTGAAATAGCAGAAATCATATGGCTGTCTCCTAGGAAACCGATAAAATAGATATTTAAAATGCCATAAATAACACTGAGTAATGTACCAATCATCATAGTTAATGAAAAGTGCATCATGGCTTTGAATATAGGTGATTTTTCAAAATAATATAATTGTTCGTCTTTCATTTTTTGTCTCTCCTTTATGAATTAAAAATGTAGTTAGAGTTCTAATAGTTAGAGTTCTAACTATTAGGTTAAAGATTAAGTAGCTGATATTCTGACCAGCTACTTTATTTGCTTATTGCTGTAAACTAGATAGCATTTTTACTAAGTTTTCTTTCATTGCTTTATTTTCTTCTGCAGTGAATTGCGCTTCCATCGTTTTTTCCATCTCATCAAAAATAGAGGTGAAAGCTTCTACTAATTTGATTCCTGATGTTGTTAAACCAATGTTCTTGCTGCGAGAATCTTTAGCGTCTATATAGCGGTAAATCAGCTTTTTACGTTCTAGATTTTTCAGCAAACTGCTGACAGTTGGACGTGTGCGCTGTAGTGCATGCGCAATATCATTTTGTGTCAGGCCGTCTTGTTGATGTGCATATAGGTAGCCAAGTGCATGGCCTTGTTCGTTTGTAATATCATATTGTTCTAATTTTTGATCGGCTTTTTGCTTCATTTCATGACTTAACATTCTAAATAGATAGGAATAAGTAAATTCCATTATCAACACACCACTTTCGTTAGAAGTCTAACTAAATATACAGCGTATAAAAGTAAATGTCAATTATTTTTTGGGAAAAATGTAGAAAGTTAAAATTAAGAGGGTTAACAAACTTGCAAACTGACTGTTATTTTAATTGTAGATTTAAGTAGATTAACTAAAAGCAGCTTATTTTTATACTAGGAAACAAGTGGTATAACAGATATAATAGTGATAATCGTCTAGTAGGAAAGGTGAATGGAATGAATAAAGAGAGAAATTACGATTTGAATTATAAGAATAAATTAAGTCGCCAATTCAAAATTTCAAGTGCAATACTTGTTATAACTTCAAGCTTAATAGGTTCAAATATAGTATTGTCTCCTTCATTAGATGCAGAGGAAACGCCAAATCTAAATAAAGAACAAAGTTCAGAGAAAACGCATCAACTTCAAGAATATATTCAAAAAAGCCGAGAGCAGCTCAATCGTATTCAAGGACTTGAAACGAATCAAAAAGAAAAGATAAATGAGCAAATCGGTAAAGCTCAAAATTTTAAAGAAATTGATAACTTGTTGAAAGAAGCAAAAAATGATACCTTGAAAAGTAATGTTGACAAAGCAAAAATTAAGGATGAATTAGAACAACAAGAACCCGATAAACTTAAAACAAAAGAAAGTGCTGAAAATCTTTCTGAAAAAAGCGAGGCATTACCAACCAAGCCTAACGCTCCGGAAAAGCCTATCAAACAAAGTTTAGAAAATGAGCAATCTAATCAAGAAGTAGAGGAATTTGTTAAGAAAATAGAAAATATTTCAAAAGAAGTTGATGAGAGTCAACTAAAAGAAAAAGAAACTCTAACAAATGAAGAAAGTTCAAATAATAAAGTAACAGAACAAGCTAATCAAACTAAGTCACAAATTAAAGATTTAAAAGATGAAGTAGATAACTTGGCAAAGCAATCTGAAAACCTTAATTCTGATTTGAATCAATATGTACAAGACAAAGAAAAGAACTTAGATTTGTTAGCATCTAAAGTTTCAGAACGAGATACAATTTCAAAAGAAAATAAAGCACGTATAGAGAAAAAAATTGAAGAAAGTAAACGTGATTTAAAACAAAGAAATGATATAGTATTCAATCGTTTAGAATCAACAGCTGACAAGAAACAAGCTGTCAAAGATATTATTGGTGATAATTTAAACGATAAAGAAACACAGAATATTTTAAAGCACATTGATACCAAAGGAAAAACAGATCAACAAATCACGAGTCAGGTTGTTGGTGAACTAGATAAATTGTCATCTTTTTCAAGTGATGGTTTATTAGAATCAATGTTTGCTAAAGCAGATAACCGAAAAGAATTAATTGAAGTTTTATTATCAACTAAATTTGATGAGCAAGAAGCAAAAGCAATTGCTAAAAAAATAATGCAAAACAATCCAGATAATGCTCGTATCGTTGAATTATTGAAGCAACATTATGGTGAAAACATCTCTGGGGACGATATTTTAGAAAATGTGTTAGATAGAGCTGATAATAAACAAAAAGCAATAGAAACGATTCTAGCTTCAAAATTGAGCGACAATAAAGCACGTTTACTTGCTAATAAAATTGCTGACAAAGGAAATAGTAAAGTAGAACTGTTGAAACTCATGAAGTCAGATGCAGATAGCCGTATTAATCAATTACTGAAAACTGACAATGAAGTTGAACAAATGAAATCGAAATTACATGGAATATTCAATCCATTAAATAGTACATTTGGTTTACTTGATCAATTAAGCAATAAACAATCTAAACCGGATTTATTAAGTGGTCATTCTAATTTATTCGGTTCTTCAAGTTTGTTAGATAAATTATTAAATGGCAAAAACTTATTAGATGGTATTCCAGATATACCTAATCCTTCACAAGGACGTGCCTTATCATTAGGAGATTCATCTGATGACTTTTTAAGCGGCTTATTCGATTATGAAGGTAACTTTGATTTACCTAAAGCCGGAGAAGCTGCCAAGAAAGTTGCTTTACCATTTGGAGCATCTATGATTATAATGGGCGGCGGTATCGTATGGTATGTAAAACATCGTAAAAGAAAAACAAAAAGCCAGATTTAAAGTATAAATAAAAGCTTCATTCAAGAAACTCAAAAATAATTGAGTCATTGAATGAAGCTTTTTCATTAATATTATTATTTACCTTTAATATAGCTTAATTGAGCAGCATCGTCGGCATCAATTGTTCTATAAGAAATGACTCCGAGGCCTTCCACATTAGATTCTGAAATCACTATCGAACCATCGCTGTTAACTTTTTCTACAAAAGCGACATGACCATAGATAGGGTCAGCATTTTGTTGGCCTGCTTCAAACACAACTGCATTATATTTTTCTGGTGTTGAAGTAACGGTATAACCTTTGTTTTCTGCCCGATTATTCCAATTGCGTGCATCTCCCAAAGTACCACTGATTTGTTTATCGAATTGCGCCATTCGATTATAAACATACCAAGTACATTGACCATGAGGATAAGGTGAATCACTCGTTGATTCGGCAAATGGTTTGAAATCTGAAGCATTTTCTTTGCTGCTTGGTTGGTAATTATTTAAATCTGGCATTTGTTTCTTATCAAATTGCGTTAAATCATAGTGTTTGATAATACTGTTAAGCTTATCAGCATATTGTGTATCAGTCGCATAGGTCTTTGCGAGATGTGCAGTAGCATCACGATAAGATGAAGCTTCACTTTTCCAGGTAGGACGGTAAATGTCAGAATTACCATCAATTCCATTTTTGATTAACTCAGCATAATCTTCGAGAGATTCTTTTTCGCTTGGATAACTGCGAAATTGTGCTGAAATCTGATACATACTATTTCCGCTATCTTCAAGTGTATTGAAATCTGCAGATTTACCTTGATAACTTCCTTTGATTCCGAATAAGTTATAATGCGGTGACTGTGCAAGTGCACTATTGCCTGAATCAGACTCTAAAATTGCTTGTGCAATCATTACAGAAGCATAAATATCTCTGTTTTGACCGATATCATGAGAATCTTCAGCAATTTTTTTGATGAATTGTCGTGTATCGCTGTTTTCTGCAACATTAAAATCACTGTTATTTTCATCATTGTTTGATAAATCAGGTAAAAGTTGGAACATCGCTGTCGATCTATTATTAGATTGTTTTAAACCATCTTCAAATGATTGTTTTGGATCTGTCTTATCTTCAAGTTGTGATTGAGTCGGCAATTGAGGATTAGCTGTAGATGTATTTGAATGTTGGTTTTCTACTTTTTTGTTTTCTTCTTGTGTATCATTTGCTTCGTTTTGGTTATCGTATTTATCTTTTTGTTTTTTAGCATCTTCACTATATTCATCTAAAATAGCGTTTATTACAGAATCATCATGCTCATTTTCTTGTTGTGAGGTATCAGTCGCTTTTTTATTTTGCGTCTCGGAATCAGCTTCATTATCAGATGGTGTGTTATCTTGTTCAGTTTTACTTTGCTCCGACTTGTCTTGTTCAGGTATATCTTGCTGAGATAGACTATCTTCTTCTTGATTTTCGTTTTCTTGAACGGATTCAGAATGACTCTCTTTAATTGAAGAATTTGCCTCATCTAACTTTCTTAACACTTCATTGTCATCTTGTGATAGCTTGTTATTTTCATGAGTATTTGAGAGTTCATCCTCTTGATTATTTGTTATATCAGTATGTGATTCATTTTGGGAAGTTGACGTTTTTTCTTCGTCAGAATCAGTGATTATAGAATGATCAGATTTATTCTCTGTTTTATTTTCATTATTTTGTCCTTGTTCTGTTTTGTTAACGTCTAAATATGATGAGCCAGAATTAGAAAATATTTGTTCCCACAAACTCGGTGTACTATTTTTCTGTTCTTTAAATGGTGCTGGCTTAAAAAAATCCAAGCTATTTTTATAATAATCAGCATAAGTTTGTTTACGTATATCCTGATGAGGATTTAATTTTTGATTATCTAATGTTTCTTCATCTTGTTTATTGTATGTGCTTTCTTTTTTATCTAAAGTGTTTTTATTGCGTGTTTTGGTTGAAGAAGATGGTTGATTTATCTCGTCATCATCATTTTTAGTAGTTTCTTTATTAGTGTTATTTGTATCTTTTGTAGACTCATTATTTTCATCAGAAGACGACTGCTTTTTATTATCATCTATATCTTTTTCTTTTAATTGTGTCGGTGATTCTTCTGAGACTTCGGCATCAACAGTGTTGAAAGGGAGTGTTGAAATCAATAAAGAAGATGAAAAAATATAGGCTAATAACTTTTGATTCCTCATGATAATACCTCTCTTTTAAATAAATTGATTTGCTATATACAAAATACTGCGTGTCTTGTTAAACTATTGATAGTTGTTATTAACGTTGATAGGCGTCAACTTTTTAGGACATACCTTTAGCAATGAAGTCATTATATCAATTTATATGAAATAAACAAATAGCTATTTGAAATTAATGTATAGAAATATAGAAAGGTTTCTAGAGGTGTATAAAGTGAAAAATGCAATAAAGCTCTTTCTGATGGATTTAAAGAAGATTATTAAAGCACCTGCTGTTTTAGTCATTTTAGGAGGCGTAATGATACTCCCTTCTTTTTATGCATGGTTCAATTTAGATGCGACATGGGATCCATATGGAAACACTAAAAATATAAAAATTGCAGTCGTCAATGAAGATAAAGGCGATAAAGTCAGAGGCAAGAGGATAAATGTAGGAGATGAAGTTTCTAAGCAATTAAAAAAGGATAATCATTTTGATTGGGAATTTGTCAGCCGTAAAAGAGCAGACCATGATTTGAAGATGGGCAAGTATTATGCGGCTATGTACATACCAGAGAAGTTCACACATCAAATAACAGGGACGCTTCGTAAAGACCCTCAGCGTGCTGATATAGAATATAAAGTGAATCAGAAATTGAATGCAATTGCACCTAAAATGACGGATGCCGGAACCAGTGCGATTGTACAGAAAGCTAATGATAAATTTAATGAAACAGTGACAAAAGCGCTTCTTAAGGAAGCGAATAGACTAGGAGTTAAACTTGAAAATGAAATACCGACTATAAATAAAATTCAAAAAGCAGTTTCTACAGCCAATAATTCTGTACCTGAAATTAATAAATTTGCTAAAAAAATATTGTATTTAGACGAAAATCAAGATCAAATAGATAATTATGCAGATGAATTCAGATCATTAAATAACTACAAAGGTGACGTTTTAAATGGCGTAGATAAACTGAATCAAGTTAATTCGGCTATTCCAGCATTAAACGAAAAAGCTAAATTGATATTAACGTTGAATGAATATATGCCGAATATCAGAAATGCGCTTAATGTTGCTTCTAATGATGTACCACAGGCATTTCCGAGAATTAATAGAGGCGTTGAGATTGCGAGTAATGGTGTTGATAAAGGCTTGCAAGGTATGAATGATGCTCGAGGTTATTTAAGTGCAATTAATCAACGTGTAGATACGTATCAAGGTATCGTTAATGATGCGCAAAATCGCAATCAAGAAGTGAATAATCGTTTGCAAGATAATTTACAAACTTCACCTCAAAGTACTTCAAAAACAAGTGAGAATAACATTAAATTTTCACTAATGAGTACGGACGGTAATTCAAATAAGACTTCTTTTGACAGCGAAGATGCAAATGCTATGGACTCTTCTTTATCCAAAGCATTATTATCGTTAACACAGTATACAGACCAACAAACGGAAAGTACACAAGAAGGTATAGGAACACTAGAAGATATTGCTTATGGCATCTTATCTTCTGATAAACCTGAAGAATTTGAACCTGTATTAGATAATATGAATTCTAGACTTGAAGCAACCAGCAAATCTAATCAGCAATTTATTGATATCTTATCTGAAATTGAAGATAGAGAAGATGTAGACCTTTCAACTGAAATCAATAAGTTAGAAGAAGCGAATAATAGTGTAAATAACTTAATCAGAAAACAAAATCTGCTTAGCGATGCATTGTCAAAAGGCAGTACTGGTAAAGCAGAAGCAGTAGATTTATTGAAAACATTGCCTCAAGTTGATCGTGACTTGAAAGGGTTAAGAAATTATATTCAAACAGAACTGAACCAAAGTTTATTGAACGTATCCAATCAAGTGACTTCAGTATTAAATAATGGCGATACAAAACTTTCAACAGTTCAATCCAAGTTGAATACTATTTCTCAAGTGATTGATGAAGGAGAAGCGATTTTAAAAGATGGTCAAAATCGAATTGAAACGATTCAAAATGCTTTACCACTTGTTGAACAAAGATATATGGATGCAATGGCTGTCGCACAACGTTATTACCCAGAATTTGAACAAGAAGTGAATAATGCGGCTTCATTTGTTAGAAATGATTTGCCTGATATAGAGCAACGCCTAGCTGATACAACTGCAACGGTAAACGAAAATATTCCGACAATATTCAACCGTTATGACCGTTTAGTAGGACTTTTAGATGAAAATCAACCAGAAGCAAAACAGAAGCTGCATGATTTAGCAGAATTTATACGCAATGATTTGCCGGGTGTCGAAAAAGATTTAGCAAAAGCAGACAAACTCTTTGATGAAATAGAAGATGACGATGCGGTTGATAAAATGGTTGATTTATTGAAAAATGATTTGAAAAAACAAGCAGATGTGGTGGCTAATCCAATTAAAATCAATCAAGAAGATATTTTTCCTGTTAAAGATTATGGGTCTGCAAGTACACCATTCTATACAGCACTAGCATGCTGGGTCGGCGCTTTGTTAATGGTAAGTTTATTAACAACAGATAATAAACATAAAGAGTTAGCATCTTATTTAACTAAAAGAGAAGAATATCTAGGGAAAAGTGGCTTATTCTATCTCATAGGTATTGTTCAAGCATTGATAGTGTCTATCGGAGATATTGTAATATTGCATGCACAAGTAGAGCATGTGGGTTGGTTCATAGGTCTAACTGTCTTAATTTCGATTGTGTTCGTAACGATTGTGTATACCTTAGTTTCATTATTAGGTAACCCAGGAAAAGCGCTTGCTATTATTTTATTAGTGTTGCAGATAGCTGGCGGAGGAGGAACGTTCCCTATAGAAGTCACACCTGAGTTCTTCCAGATTATACATCCATTCATACCGTTTTCTTATGCAGTAGATGCGTTGAGAGAAGCGGTTGGCGGGTATGTTCCGGAAATATTAACGCGGAAAGTAATTACGCTTTCATTATTTGGAATTATATTCTTACTAATTGGAATTATATTTAAACCAATTACAGATCCGATTATGAGAAAAGTAGCAGAAAGAGCAGAGAAAAGTGATGTTATGGAATAAAGAATTAAAGAGTGCTTAATTTTTGAATAAGGATGAAGAGCATGGAGCAGATTAATCAGGATTTAAAATCGGCGATTCGCAATTTTTATATCGCAATTCCTCAAATAAATAAGGAAATCACTAATATTTTACGACAAATCGAATTGAAATCTGGACAAGTTTTATCTTTTGAGCAAATAACGGCTTTGAGTATTATTCATTCTAATGAGAGTATCACAATTAACGAATTGGCTGAAGAACAAAAGATTTTCAAAACAGCTGCATCAAAACGTATTAAAAAATTAGAAGAATGTGGTTATGTACAAATTTTCCCTACCGATGATAAACGCTTGAAAGCAGTTTGTTTAACGCTTGAGGAAGAATTATTGCTAGAAGAGGCCACCGTAGCATTAACACATTCAATTAAACAATGTTTGGATTGCTGTAAAACTGAGCAAGAGTTCGAAGAATTTGTAGAACAACTTATATATTTCAAAAAGCTATTCATTTAAAATGTTTGTTTGAAGAATATATTTACACGCATTCATTAAATGAGTTTATAGAACTAATTTTTAGAGCTGGAACATCAATTGTTTCCGGCTCTTTTTGTATTATCACACCAACATTATCTTTCTATTTTTTATTTTGTAAAGTATATAAATATTTTAAGATTTTATTGCAATGTGCAACTTTATGTTTGTGTACTATTACTAACAAATTTTAAGTAGGAACTCCATGGAGCAATCACAAAATAAAGCTTTTAAAAGAATAAAAGAAAAAATATAAAAATAATCCATTCAATTCATTAAACTGGAATTACGACGAGAAAGATGACAAATAGATATTCCTTAACAACAAACTTCTATTCTTCCCTGGGTACAGATACAGTACCGATAAATATGGTTATCACAGATAATTCAAAGAATATAAATGTTATGACTGCATAGATTGTCCGGTCAGCAATCAACACTATCTTAGACGGACTTGATAATATCGTATTAATTATTGTGTTAGCTTCTTCAGCGTTATCATTCGTTGTATTATTTACACTGACAAATATCAACGTTTCAGAACGTACACGCGAATTAGCAACGTTAAGAGTCTTAGGATTCTATAAACGCGAAACAGTGATGTATATCTATCGTGAAACAATTATTCTTACAATCATAGGTATACTCGTAGGATTTATTGGTGGTTATTACTTACATCAATTTATCATGAGTACACTACCGCCGAATAATGCGATGGCAGATATGACGCTATACTGGACAAACTTCGCTATATCAACTGGTTTAACGCTATTATTCTCATTCATTGTAATGTTGATTATGGCACGCAAGATAAGCAAAATAGATATGCTGGGTGCATTGAACTCAGTAGACTAAACCTTAAATCCGATGGGAATCGAAAGATGATTTCTGTCGGATTTTTTCTATATATATACAAAAAAGCACAATATAAACATACTAAATAGTTATTGTAATTTTTCATTTTCATCAATAATTTGCATGGATAAATATATTGAATTTTCTGAAATATAATTGTAATGATTGTTATTTTGTTGTAATATAACACTAAGCACTAAAAATAATAGGAGTTGAAGAGCCATGAAAAAAGTAATTGCAGCAACCGGCGTAACCTTAACTTTGGCACTTAGCGCAAGCGTCCTTCCGGCAAACAACGATGCAGGCAATGAAGCACATGCAGCAACGCAACCTTATTATAATTACACAGGCTATACAGCGAATGATTCAAGTTTCTTTGTAGATCCGAATTTCGTGAGAGCAGTCAAATATCATAACGTCACATTTAATGGCTATAAAATACAAGGACAACATCAAGCAGTGCCGAACTCTACTAAGAATATACAAGTATATGATCAACTAATAGCGATTAATAAAGAAACGAATAACGCCGTTTCTGCTTCGTTCCCAATCAATCAAGGTCAAATCAGTAGAGAAGCAATTGAGAATGCATACGGTACAGACTATGAGTTCGCTAGCGAGAAAAATTCAAAAGACACGGGGATGATGACTTATGAGTTTGATGGCAGTACAGTGAATATCGAAATCTATCATAATATGGCAGATTCTGCTACGATTACTTGATTGTTATAAAAATTTGGTCTCGCAAATAAAATGGTAATATAGGCTGAGGAACAAGGAAGGAGCACTATCCTTCCTTGTTTTTCTATTTTTAAAAAAAAGACAAGACTATCCCTCTCTATATGTAGAGAAGTACAATCTTGTCAAAATAGCATGTATAAATAAAATTATCTTTGTTCTTCATTGATAACATCAATTAAAGTTTTTGGTTTTCTGCCGATTAATTCTTCTAATATATTATCAATTGTTGTAAATTCATCTTCACGGCTTGCGATAAATATACCAAGCAAGAACTTAGCGATATGCTCTGGAACATGATTTTTCGTTAAGATATCTACGAAGTCTTGATCTGAAATTTCTTGATAAGTTAAATCTTCAGCCTTATAATTTTTAGCTGCTTCTTCAAATGATACTAACTGCTGAGCAGTCAAGTTAGGGTATTTCTCAGTAAAGTTATCAGCAATAAGAATTTGTACCATACCTTCAGCTAAATCTTCATGTGTTGTCCAGTTAACGGGTCCATTAGCTGGAACATATAACGTACCATCATGGATACCATCAAAGAAAAATTCTGCACCTGATTCAGCGTAGAATCCGTTACGGATAGAAGTGAACGGAATACCGCTGTCTTCAAGTAATTTTTCAGTGGCATGATGTACTTCCATCGCGCTGAATTGAGATTTAGCCTTGCTGCCTGTGTGACTTGTATAATAAATATGCTTGATACCTGCATTTTTAGCTGCTTCAATAGCGTTTTGATGATGTTCTACTTCATGACCTACTGCATTACTTGAGATTAATAATAACTCAGTTGAATCTTTGAACCCTTTTGCGATACTTTCTTTATCTTCAAAATCAAACTCACGGACGTCAATACCCTGGTCAATATAGTCTTGTGCTTTCTCTTTAGAACGTGTCAAAGCGATGATTTCACTTGGTTTACGATATTTCACTAAATCTTTAATAACATCGCGGCCTAATTGACCTGTTGAACCTGTAATTACTAACATATACATACCTCCAAATTTTTTGGAAAAGAAAGTTTTGAAGAGTTGCTTCTACTTTGAGATTCCATTTGAGCTGTTGTTCTATTTTCCTTTTTTAAGTTAAAACATGCAATAAATACAACTTAATATTTCCATTAAATATCAAATAGTAAATGCAAAGTGCATGCAGAGAGTGAGAATAAGCATCATGATGAACTTTCCATTCGATTATATGTTCCAAAAGGGAAGACTGACTTCCTTCTAGTCTTAACGTTTTCTCGGTATAAAGACTTCTGCTTCACTGTCTTCAGGATAATAATAACCATTCGGCACTGTCTGTAATTCAATCAGACTGCCCCATGGTGCTTTAATATAAACTGTTTGGTTTCCTGATGTATCTTCATATCTTGTATTAAAATGAGGTTCTGAAATAGGTTCGCCTCCTGCTTCAATAACCTGTTCTAATGCACTTTCGAAATTATCTACATAAAAAGCGATATGTGTAAATCCGATATCTTGGAGTGATTCCGCAGAACGTTGCTGTGCATTTGCAAACTCAAACATTTCAATATTCGGTCCATTACCAAACACCAGCATACGTTTTTTAATGATTTTAGCGCCATCTTCCAACCCTAAATAACGTTCTACATCTTCACCGCCGCGGGGTGACTCCATCTCTGTCTGGCTGTCATAGGCAATTTTGCCGTTTAAGCCTTTTTTAAAGAATTCTGTCGCTGCTTCTATATCCGGAACAGTTAATCCAATATGATTGATACCTCTTGTTATGTCCATAGCACTTTCACTTCTTTCTTTAAATAGAACTTATATTCATTATATTAACCGCAACAACTGGATTTTATGCTTATTTAAAATTTAACAAGATAATCTGCTACAAATTATTTTGTTGCATGATATGATGTGAGTAAATCAATTCATATTTAAAGATGAAAAAGGCTGTAAGGGGATAGAGCAATGAAAAAAGTATCAATTAAAGATGTGGCGCGTGAAGCCGGCGTATCAGTCACAACAGTATCCCATATTTTAAATCATAATGAGAAACGCTTCTCTAAAGAAACCATTCATAAAGTAATGGATGCTAAAGAAAAGCTAGGTTATTTTCCGAATAAGAATGCACAACAACTAAGAGGCAGCAAAATTAAATTAATCGGTGTCTTACTTCCGAGTTTAACAAATCCATTTTTCTCAACAATTATGCAAAGTATGGATCAAAATAAACCAGAAGATGTTGATTTATTCTTTTTAACAACGACAGGAAAAGAATTGGAAAGTAATATCAAACATTTAGTGGAACGTGGCATGGACGGTTTAGTGATTGGCCGCTTAATCGAAAATCCAGAAGCGCTTGATACATATTTGAAGAAAAGAAATGTACCTTACGTTGTGTTAGATCAAAGTGAAGATCATGGTTTTACAGATATGATTCGAACAGATGAAAATGCAGGCGGGCAACTTGCGGCTGAACATTTGGCTGAATTAGGACACAGAAACATGGCAATTGTCCAACCTCATAAGATGATGGCTAATATGAAAGATAGAGTACGTGGCTTCATGACATATTGTTAAAAGCACGGTATTGCTAAGCCTGCTATATATGAAACAACCTTGTCTAAAGCAGGAGGGGCATCTATTGTGCCTTCGATTATAGAAAGCAAAGCGACAGCGGTTTTTGCGATTAATGATGAAATGGCTATCGGTATTATGAGAAGTATGGCTGACAGAGGAATGTCAGTACCGAATGATTTATCATTGGTAGGATATGATGATATTGATTTCGCAAGATATATGATTCCTTCACTTACTACAGTGGCACAACCAATGGAAGATATAGGAGCACTCGCATTGACGCTGATTATGAAAAAAATTCAAAATCAAGGTTCAGATACTGAAAAAATTGAATTGCCGAACAAGTTAGTAGTAAGAGAAACGACACGGCGTATAAACTGAATGTCTAATTTTAAAAGGTCTTAGAAGTGGAATAAACGCCATTTCTGGGACCTTTCGTTTTTTCATATCAAAATTTGAATATGGCAAAATTTTTACATCAATATGAAAGCGTATACATATTTAAAAGGAAGTGTTATAGTTTAGTAAAACGTTTTACTAAAGTGCTATTTACGAAATAAATATAAAAAATAGAGGTGTAAATTATGAATATGGTCGCATTATTGATCGGCTTAGGTCCATTGCTTGGGTGGGGGTTATTTCCAACTATTGCATCAAAATTCGGTGGTAAACCTGTTAACCAAATTATCGGGACTACAGTAGGAACATTAATTTTTGCAGGTGTCTTTTATGCATTTACAGCAAGAGAATTTCCAACAGGTATGAATCTATTCTTTGCGATTCTTTCAGGAGCAGGTTGGAGTTTTGGTCAAATTTTAACATTCAAAGCATTTGAATATATCGGTTCATCACGTGCGATGCCTGTAACAACAGCATTCCAATTATTAGGGGCATCACTTTGGGGTGTATTCGCACTCGGCAACTGGCCTGGTATAACAAATAAAATTATCGGCTTCATTGCTTTAGTTGTTATTTTAATCGGTGCACGTATGACAGTATGGAGTGAAAAATCTGAAGCAACAGACAGCGGCAATTTAAGAAAAGCAGTCATCATTTTGTTGATTGGTGAAATCGGTTATTGGTTATATTCAGCAGCACCGCAAGCAACAGATATTGGTGGCAAAAATGCATTCTTGCCTCAAGCTATCGGTATGTTGATTGTTGCTGTGATTTACGGTTTGATGAATATGAAAAAAGGCAATCCGTTTACTAATAAGATTACATGGTTGCAGATTATTTCAGGGTTCTTCTTTGCATTTGCAGCATTAACTTATTTGATTTCTGCACAGCCTGATATGAATGGTTTGGCAACTGGATTTATTCTTTCACAAACATCAGTAGTGCTCGCAACTTTAACAGGTATCTACTTCTTAAATCAGCGTAAAACTTCTAAAGAAATGGTCATTACTGTGATTGGTTTGGTGCTTATTTTAGCAGCCGCAACAGTAACAGTCTTTATTAAATAAGGAATAATTAAGGGAGAGAAAGAGAATGAAAAAAACACCTTTACTTAATAGTCAGGTTTCTCAAGCAGTAGCGACAATCGGACATTTTGATTTATTAACTATCAATGATGCGGGCATGCCGATTCCAAATGATGAACGTCGAATTGATTTAGCAGTGACTAAGGCATTACCGCGTTTTATTGATGTTTTAGAAACAGTGGTGACAGAAATGGAAATTCAAAAGATATATCTAGCAGAGGAAATTAAAATGCATAATCCAGACCAATTAAAAGCAATTAAAGGTTTGATTGCTGAAGATGTTGAAATTGAATTTATTCCACATTCACAAATGAAGGAATATTTGAGTCATCCTTTAAATAAAGGTAATGTACGTACAGGAGAGATTACACCATTTTCAAATATTATACTTGAGTCTAATGTGACATTTTAAAGGGAGGAGAGAGGCTTTATGACAAACAAAGTTGTAATTTTGGGGTCAACGAATGTTGATCAATTCTTAACAGTTGAACGTTATGCAAAACCTGGGGAAACGCTGCATGTTGAAAAAGGACAAAAATCATATGGCGGCGGTAAAGGTGCCAATCAAGCGATTGCGACAGCACGCATGGGTGCAGAAACAACGTTTATTTCTAAAGTCGGTAAAGATGGTTTAGCAGATTTTATGTTCGATGATTTTAAAGAAGCGGGCATGAATATTGATTATATTTTAGAATCTGAAACAGAAGATACAGGCCAAGCATTTATTACAGTTGATGCAGAAGGCAGTAATACGATTTATGTATATGGCGGTGCTAATATGGCGATTACGCCTGAAGATGTTGATAAAGCTGCTTCAAAAATTAAAGAGGCAGATTATATAGCAGCACAATTAGAAGTACCAGTACCTGCGATTATTCAAGCCTTTAAAATTGCGAGAGAAGCGGGTGTGACAACTGTTTTAAATCCTGCACCTGCTGAAAAGTTGCCTGAAGAATTGTTAAGTTTAATAGACGTCATTGTGCCGAATGAATTTGAAGCTGAAATATTATCTGGTATTCCAGTTACAGATGAAAAGTCTATGGCACAAAATGCGGATTATTTCTTAGATTTAGGAATTAAAGTCGTCGTGATTACCTTAGGAGAACAAGGCACGTACTATGCAGTAGAAGGTGATTCTGGTTTAGTTAAAGCTTATACGGTTCAAACTGTTGACACGACAGCTGCGGGTGATACTTTTATTGGTGCATTTGTCAGTGGTTTTGGCGTAAGTAAAATGAATTTAGTTGAAGCAATTGATTATGCGAATAAAGCAGCTTCATTAACTGTACAAAAGCCAGGTGCGCAAGCTTCTATTCCTTTAGCAAGTGAAGTAGATAACATATAAAAAGTTTTATTGTTGAAGCTGAGAGCTAATAGCAATTCTATGTTGTTGCTATTTGATACAAAAGCACATCCAGTGAATTTATTAATCAAACTCACTGGATGTGCTTTTATTTATATCTTTCTATTTAACTATCGTTACTTTTGTCGGGATTTGTTTGGATAACTCAGGTGTTATATTTTCATCAGTTATAATTTCGTCAATTTCGAATAAATTAGCAAATGATAATGACGATGATATATTAAATTTACTTTTATCGATTAAAGCAATGACTTCAGTGCTTTGCTTAATCATTTCTTTCTTCAACTCTACTTCGGTTAATGAAAAATCAGTCAGCCCATTTTGAAGTGTCACTCCGTTAGCAGAAACAAAAAAGTAATCAATATGATAAAGATTTAGTATTTGAGAATCCAACCGCCCTGTTAAAGCGTTCGAACCTTTTTGTGCGAAACCCCCGATAATTAACACAGTAAGATTTGTGTTTTCCTTTAACAAAATTGCATTCTCTAGCCCGTTTGTAATAATAGTCAAATTCATGTCAGTTTTAGCTAATAATTTTGCTAATTCATAAGTTGTAGAGCTTGCATCCATTAATATACATTGATGGTTGCTTATTTTTGCTAATGCTTTCATTCCAATTCGTTGCTTTGCAGTTTGATGTTTATTTAAACGATCCGAAAAGCTGTTGTCAGTATTAAGTGAATCGGCTCTTGGAAGTCTGACACCTCCATGTGTACGTTCTACTTTGTTTAAAGCTTGTAGTGCAGTTAAGTCTGAACGAATAGTTGCAGGAGTAACATTTGCATGTTCAGATAATTGATTTACCGTTGCTCGTTTATGTTTTGATAGGTAAGTCATTATAAGATCTCTACGTTCATCAGCGAAAATTTTCATCATTTCACATCCTCAAAAGTATTTTAGCCTATATTTCTATAACGAACAATCAAACAAAAAGATATGAACTAAAACGAAAGAAAAAGAAAATATATTTGCATAAAACGAAAACATGCTTTAATATAATGATAACAAATGAAAACGTTTTCGTCATAAAACTTTAGGAGTGATTAAAATGAGTAATAAAAATTATCCAGAAAAAATGAATGCAATTGTAGCATATGCACCAAAGGATTATAGATATGAAGAAGTAGACACACCGAAAATAGAAAACCCTGAAGAAATCATTGTGAAAGTGGAGGCTTGCGGTATTTGTGCGGGTGATATTAAAGCTTATGGTGGAGCTCCAAGTTTCTGGGGAGATGAGACTCAACCCGCTTATATCAAAGCACCTATGATTCCTGGACATGAGTTTATCGGTCGTGTGGTTGAAGTTGGAGACGAAGTTGAAGATTTTGAAGTCGGAGACCGTGTGATTTCTGAACAAATTGTACCGTGTTGGTATTGCCGCTTTTGTAACCGTGGACAATATTGGATGTGTGAAAAGCATGATTTATATGGATTCCAAAACAATGTAAACGGCGGTATGGCTGAATATATGAAATTTACAAAAGAAGCTATTAACTATAAAGTTCCAGAAAATTTACCGATTGAAGAAGCAATTCTTATTGAACCTTATGCTTGTAGTTTACATGCTGTACAACGTGCGAATATTCAATTAGGAGATTTTGTAGTTCTTTCAGGTGCTGGAACTTTGGGCTTAGGAATGGTTGGTGCGGCTAAAAAATCAGGTGCTGGTACACTTGTAGTACTTGATATGAAGGACGATCGACTTGAATTAGCAAAAGAATTCGGTGCTGATATTGTTTTAAATCCAAGTAAAGTAGACGTTGAAAAAGAAATAAAAGGCATGACAGAAGGTTACGGTTGTGACGTATATATCGAAGCAACTGGACACCCTAAATCAGTTGAACAAGGTTTAGCTATGATTCGTAAATTAGGTACATTTGTTGAATTTTCGGTTTTCGGTGATCCTGTTTCAGTAGACTGGAGTATTATTTCTGACCGTAAAGAATTAGATTTGCTTGGAAGTCACTTAGGACCATATTGTTATCCATTAGTAATAGATGGTATCCAAAATGGAGATTTTCCTACAAGAGGTGTTGTAACTCATAAATTATCTCTAAAAGACTTTAAAGAAGGTTTCGATCTTATGAAAAAAGGCGATAAATCATTAAAAATTATTTTGGAACCGTAATCGTATAGAGATGAACTAATCAAATTAAGTGATGGAAATCTATGTCAGATAGAAGTCACTAGTGAGAAGGTGTAAAAATGAATAATAGTCTACAGAGATTTGGTTTACCACCTTCTTTATTATGAGGATACTTAGGCGTATTAATCTTCATGATGGGGGACGGGTTAGAATTAGCTTGGATCAGTCCATACCTTGTTGAACAAGGTATGACTGTCAAACAGACGGCCATATTGACAACTTCATATGGTGTTACTATCGCTATTGGATCATGGCTTTCAGGAGTCTTAGTTGAAATATTTGGCCCTAGAAAAGTAATGTTGCTCGGCACTACAGTATATATTATTGGCCAACTTATTTTTGTAGGAGTTGCAATTCCGACATTTAATTACGAAATCATGATTCCTTCTTATGCAATCAGAGGATTCGGTTATCCATTATTTGCTTATTCGTTTCTAGTATGGGTTGCATATCGTTCGCCAAAGGAAAGACTAGGTGCTGCAGTAGGTTGGTTCTGGTTTGTATTTACTGGTGGATTGAGTGTGTTTGGTGCTTTTTATTCTGCATTTATGATAAAACTAATCGGTCATATTCCTACTTTATGGACTTCAATCTTTTGGGTATTGCTTGGAACATTTTTAGCAATTGTAGTTAATAAAGATGAATTTATTATTGAAAATAAAAAAGATAGTTTTAAAGAAAATTTGAAAGATATTAGTGATGGTATCACTATTTTAGGAAGAGAGCCTCGTGTAGCTGTTGCATGTATTGTGCGTATTATTAATCAATTAGCACAATATGCATTCCCGTTATTTTTGCCAATATATTTATCTTCAAAAGGAATTGCGACAACAACATGGTTGAACATCTGGGGAACTATTTTTATCGCTAATATTATATTCAATCTTATCTTTGGGGCGTTGAGCGATAAAATTGGTTGGAAAAATACGATTTCTTATATTGGAGGAATAGGTTGTGCAGTATTTACACTGGGACTTTATTTTGTACCAGAGTGGTTTACTGGCAATGTGTTTATTATTGGATTAGTAGGATTCTTATGGGGAATGTGTCTTGCTGGTTTTGTACCAATATCAGCTTTAGTACCTTCTCTTGTACCCGATGGAGAAAAGGGTCCTGCAATGGCTATCTTAAATTTAGGAGCTGGTTTATGCGTATTCGCAGGTCCTGGGTTAGTAGCATTATTTTATGATTCTGTAGGTGTGAAAGGAATGATTTATATTCTATTCGGATTGTATGTAGCTAGCGCAATCATGACTCGTTTCTTAAAAACACCTGAAGAACGTGCACAAAAAAAGTTGTTAAGTACTGAAAGATAAAGGAGTGCAATTGGAATGAAGAAGATGATTAATGATCCATATGCTGTTGTTGAAGAACTAATGGATGGCTATCTCAAAGCTTACCCGAAATACATTAGACAATCAGAAAAACACAGAAGAGCCTTGATAGGTAAAAAAAGACACCCCAATCGAAAAGTCAGTATTCTCATTGGTGGAGGCTCTGGACATGAGCCAGGATTTCTTGGATATGTTGGTAAAGGGATGGCTGATGGTGTAGCAGTTGGTAATATTTTTGCATCTCCTTCACCTATTCCAATTCAAGCAGTAACACAAGAAATTGACCGTGGCGAAGGTGTGCTTTACATTTACGGTAACTATGCTGGAGATTTAATGAATTTTGAAATGGCAGCAGAAATGACTGAAATTGAAGATGAGATTCCTACAAGAGCAGTAATTGGAAATGATGATTTAGCTTCTTCGAAAGATATTTCTGATCGCAGAGGTATTGCTGGAGAATTGTTAGTATATAAGGTTGCAGGTGCAGCAGCAGATTTTGGATATGATTTGGACAAAGTAACTGAGATTGCACAAAAAGCAAATGATCAAACCCGTTCAATGGGAATCGGTTTGAAACCATGTTACTTACCACAAACAGGAAAGCCAAGCTTTGATATTGAAGATAACGAAATGGAAATCGGTTTAGGACATCATGGTGAACCTGGAATTGAAAAAACAACAATTAGAAGTTCTGAAGAAACTGTAGATGTACTAATGAAAAATATTTTGAATGAAGGTTTATATGATGAAAATGATGAAGTAGTAGTGTTGATAAATGGGTTAGGAGCGACTTCACAAATGGAGCTTTATATCATCAATAATGATGTTCAAAACTTTTTAGAAAAACGTAACATCAAAACATATCGTAGTTATGTTGGTAACTTTATCACATCAATGGAAATGGCTGGATTTTCAATTACACTCATGAAATTAGATGAAGAATTGAAAAAATGCATTGACCATGAAGTAGATTGTCCTAATTTTGCACAAGTAGGTGAAGAAAATGCTAACGCATGAAGATTTTAAAAATTATATATTAGCTTTAGTCGAAATTTATGATGAACAAAAAGATGAGTTATCAGAATTAGATAGAAAACTTGGTGATGGTGATCATGGTGTAACAATGAATATCGGTTATCAAGCAGTAAAGCATACGATTCAAGACGAGCTTGAAACACAAGATGACATTGCCAAAATCAGCGTGGCAGTAGGTAAATCATTCTTAGATGCTGTAGGGTCTTCCGTTGGTCCATTATATGCTTCAGGATACTTAAAAGGCGCTTTGGTTACCAAAGGGTTAACGGAATTGTCTGATGATAACTTATATGATTACTGGATTAGTTTTAGTAGAGGTATTAAGAGCAGAGGTAAAGCTGAAATCGGCGATAAAACGATGATTGATACCTTAGAACCGTTTTTTATTAAATTAGAAGAAGAACGTGAATTAGGCACACCATTTAAAGATGGATATATTTTAGCTTTGAACGAAGCACGTAATGGCATGGAAAGTACAGAAGATATTATTTCTAATAAAGGACGTTCCAAACGGTTAGGACATCGTTCAAAAGGATTTAAAGATCCAGGAGCGGTATCTTCTTATCTTATGTTAGAAAAATTTCAAGAATTTATATAGGAGGTCATAGTTATGGAAATCGCAATTGGTGCAGATCACAATGGTTATGAATTAAAAGAAGAAATTAAATCGTATGTAGAAGAATTAGGACACACTGTGACAGATTATGGTTGTCATCAATGTGCTGAAACAGATTATCCTGATGTTGCGCAAGAAGTCGGTAAAAATATTCAAAAAGGCGAGCACGATCGTGGTATTTTAATTTGTGGAACAGGTATCGGAGTTGCTATCACAGCATGTAAATTAAAAGGAATCAGAGCTGCATTAGCACATGATGTTTATTCAGCTGAGCGTGCTCAACTTAGTAATAATGCACAAATTATGACAATGGGTGCTCAAATTATAGGAGTTGAAGCGGCTAAGAAAAATGTTAAAGCTTATTTAGACGCAGAATGGCAAGGAGGATCTCAACGTAAAGTAGACAAGATAGATCAAGTTGAAAAAGACGAGGAGTGATTAAATGAGTCATTCGATGTTAGATATAGTAGATATTACTGAAAAAGCAGCACTTGCTTCTTATTCACATGTTGGCATGATGGATAAAGAACTTATCGATGCGGCAGCTACTAATGTGATGAGAGAAGAATTGAATAAGTTGAATCATGGTTATCGTGTAGCCATTGGAGAAGGAGAGATGGATGAAGCGCCGATGTTGTATATTGGTGAGAAATTAGGTCAATCTTCAATTATTGAGTTTGATATTGCTGTTGATCCCATAGATGGTACGACTCCTGCCTCTAAAGGTCAAGACAATGCACTGTCTGTGATTGCTGTGACAGAAAAAGATGGGTTTTTGCATGCTCCGGATATGTATATGAAGAAAAGTGTGGTTTCTCCTAAATTCAGTGGTTTATTTAGCTTGAATGATGATTTTGATTCAATTTTAAGTAAGATAAGTGAAAGAAAAATAAAATTGAATGATACATCACCTTTGACTGTCGTTATCCAAGATAGGAAGCGTCATGAAGAATACATTGAAAATATTCAAAGAAGAGGTGGGAAAGTCATATTATTTAATGACGGTGACATATTAAATGGCTTAAAACCTTTGATTGAATCAGATGAAGTAGATTTATTCTTTAATATTGGCGGAGCACCGGAAGGGGTAGTTTTAGGTGCAGCTGTTAAATGTTTAGGTGGGGAGATGCAGGCTCAACTTTACCCTCAAAATGAAAGAGAAAGAAAAAGATGTTTGAATATGGGGATAGCTGATCTTAAAAAAATTTACTTTACAGAAGATCTTGTGAAATCTGAAAAAATAATTTTTGTAGGTACAGCAGTAACTAAAACGGAAATAATACAACAAATTAAAAAAGTAAGAAATAGATATGTGACACATTCAATCATTGTAGATAGTCAAAATAAGTCTTTTCGTTTGATTGAGAATTATCACGCTATAATATAACAATCATTAAAAAACTTCGCTGTTGTTTAGCGAAGTTTTTTAATGTGAATTGTTTAATCAAATTGAACCATTGAACACCACCATGTTCTGATGTAGAAATACCATCATTTGTATAACCGTGTTTTTCATAAAATGGAATGAAAGAAGCTTTGCATGTTAATGTAATGCCTTCACGTTGGTTATCTTTTGCTTTATTTTCAAGCTGTTGCAGTAATTTACCGGCAAGTCCTTGATTGCGATAATCTTTTGCGACTACTAGTCCTAATATTGCGATATAACCGCCTGCTGCTGGGTTAGGTTCAATCGTTTCAAATAAATCATCTGTAATATACATACTTTCAATAACAGGACCATTCACATATCCTGCAATTTCTCCGTTCGATTCTGCGATAATGAAGGTATCTTTAATATTTTGTATTCTGTCGATAAGTGCTTTTTCAGTTGCTGCTTCTTCCGGTGTAAATCCTTCACTCTCAATTTTTAGTATCTCTGGTAAATCCCTTTCGTTTACAGTTCTGAATTGGTACATTTGTAATCCTCTTTTCCACTTTCAAGTTTAAAATAGTGTAGACCCTAATTTTTGATTGGTCAATGATTTCTATATTAAGAAACGACTAAAAAAGCAGACCACATGAAGTGATCTGCATTCAAATCAATCTATCTCACATATTCAAAAATTCCTGCTGCACCCATACCAGCTCCGATACACATAGATACCATACCGTATTTTGTATCAGGGCGTTTCTTCATTTCAGATAATAAACGAGCAGTCAGTATTGCGCCTGTGGCACCTAATGGATGTCCTAAAGAAATTGCGCCGCCATTCACATTTGTAATATCTGTATTGAGTTTGACTTCTCTGATAGAAGCAACGGTTTGTGAGGCGAAGGCTTCATTCAATTCAATCAAATCCATATCATCAATAGATAAATTTGTGAGTGATAATACTTCTGGAATCGCATAAGCTGGTCCGATTCCCATCACTTTAGGATCAACACCGACAGCTTTATAACCTACAAAGCGTGCAATTGGTGTGACACCTAATTCTTTCACTTTTTCACCAGACATAAGTACCACAAAGCCTGTACCATCTGATAGTGGTGCAGATGTCCCAGCTGTGACAGTTCCATCTGCTTTAAATACAGTCGGCAGTGTTGCGAGTACTTCTTCATTTGTTTCTGGACGAATAAACTCATCTTTATCGAAAGTCTCATGACCGACTTGAGGACCTTTTGCAGTATAAGTGATTGTATTAACTTCAATCGGAATAATTTCATCATCAAATTTACCTTCTGATTGTGCTTTGGCAGCACGTTGGTGACTTTGTACAGCATATTGATCTTGGTCTTGTCGTGTAACTTTATATTGATCAGCGACATTTTCTGCTGTAAGTCCCATAGGGTAGGACACCCCGGCGTCTTCTTCTTGTAATGTCGGGTTATTGGTAGGTTCATTACCGCCCATCGGGACAGCGCCCATAAATTCAATACCGCCAGCGACTAAAACATCACCTTGTCCTGCCATAATTTCATTAGCAGCAGTCGCAATGGTTTGTAATCCTGAAGAACAGTAACGATTGACGGTTTGACCAGGTACAGTGTCAGGCAAGCCTGTACGTAATGCAATGGTACGTGCCGTGTTCATCCCTTGCAGTCCTTCTGGGAAAGCTGTGCCGACAATGACATCTTCAACCATTTCAGGCTTGAAATTGCCATCTACACGTTCTAATACACCTTTTAATACTTTTGCAGCAACATCATCAGGTCTTTCATGTAGAAATGCTCCATTTTTGGCTTTGGCTACTGCTGAACGTCCATAAGCTACAATATATACTTCTCGCATACTCATCATCCTCTCTTCATCTTTTCGCATTTAATTGCGTAACGGTTTGCCAGTTTCAAGCATGTGGCTGATACGTTCATACGTTTTTTTCGTTTTCAGCAATTCTATAAAGTTTTCTTTTTCTAAAGTCTGAATATAGCGCTGGTTGACGAAGGTATTGCGCGGTAGGTCTCCGCCTGCTAGGACTGTTGCGATACGCAATGCGATATTGTAATCATGTTCACTGATAAAGTGTCCTTTTACCTGTGCATCTAATTGACCTTCAGCATTCGCTCTGAAGTCTTCGCCTAATGCAATATATTGTTGTTTAGTTGCTGGAATGTAGTTAGTATCTGCTTCGAATTGTGCACGTTTCAGTGCGACCTCCACGCGTTTTTCTTTATTGAAAATAATTGTGTCAGTATCGCGTAAGTAGCCGTAACGCTGTGCTTCATAAGCATTTGTAGATACTTTCGCGAAACCGATATTCATTAATACTTTAGACATACTCGCTTGTTTATCATCTGCTTTGTGAGAAGTGCTTAGGATACGGTTTGCCATTTCAGCTAATCCGCCTCCGCTCGGCAATAATCCTACACCTGCTTCGACAAGTCCGATATATGTTTCGCTTGCTGCAACTACGAATGGAGAATAAAGTACTAGTTCGCACCCTCCGCCGAGTGCACGACCCTGCACAGCTGTAACGACAGGTTTTAAGCTGTATTTCAAACGGTTGAAACTATAATGCAATTTCTCAATAGCATTTCCAATTGCATCATCGACAACATTATCTTCATGTGCTTTTTTCATCTGGTACAAGTTGGCACCGACACTGAAGTTATTACCATCAGCATAAATGACCATGCTTGAGAAATCTTGATTTTCCAACATATCAATGGCTTCTACTAAGTCATCATTGAATTCATCTGTAATTACATTATTTTTACTTTGTAATTTCAGTAATAATTGATCGCCGTTTGCGATAGATAATTTAGAGTCTCGATTATCCCAAATTTCTTCATCGACAAAGTCAGAAACTGGTGTTACATTTTCAATACTTTCTCCAGCTTCATAGAAACTGCCGTCGATATCTTCTAACCATTCAGGTAAGTCTCCGAGTTCGTCTTCGATACGTGATTTGACGCGGTCAAAGCCCATTAAGTCCCAAAGTTGGAAAGGACCAAGTTTCCAGTTGAAGCCCCATACCATAGCGCGATCGATATCTCTGAAATCATCGGATGCTTTCGGTACATTTTTAGCTGAATAGTAGAAGTTGTTACGTAATGTTTCCCATAAGAACTTGCCAGCTTCATCATCTGCTTCAAAAATCACGTCTAAATTATGTTTTAAATCTTTATTGAATTTAGCCAGAATCGGCAATTTAGGTTGTTCAACTGGAAGATAATCTCCTGTTTCAGGGTCAAATACTAAACGTTGTTTCTTTTCTTTATCTTTTTTATAGAAACCTTGTTTTGTTTTACGACCTAATGCACCAGCTTCATATAATTTATTTGGTAATTCAGCATCTTTGAAGTAAGGCGCTTCATCTGGATCTTGTTGTAAACCTTTGATAACAGAAACAGCAATATCTAAACCAACTAAATCTGTTAATGCATAAGTTCCTGTTTTAGGACGTCCAATTGCTTTGCCTGTCAGTGCATCGACTTCAGGAATTGAAAAACCGTCTTGTTCAGCGCGATGCATGACATCATTCATGGAATGTGTACCAATACGGTTTGCTACGAAACCTTGTACATCATGAGCAATCACGACACCTTTACCTAATACATTTGTTGCGAAATCGCTGATTTCTTCGATAACACTTGGATCTGTCTCCTCTGTTGGTATGACTTCAACTAATTTCATGATACGTGGCGGATTAAAGAAATGAAGTCCGAAGAATCGTGATTTATCTGCTGAATCAAATGACTTTGCGATGGCATTGATAGGAATACCTGAAGTATTTGTCGCGAAAAGTGCATTTGATTTGGCATGTTTTGTAACTGCTTGCCATACTTGGTGTTTAATATCTAAGTCTTCTTTGACTGCTTCAATATATAAATCAGCATCATCATTTTCTAAATCCTCGTTGAAGTTACCATATGTTAAGTGATCCGCTAAACTTAAATCAAAGAGTAGGGGACGTTTCTTATCAGTAATTGTTTCATAAGCTTTTTTAGAAATTTTATTAGGGTCATTTTCATCTATCACAATATCTAATAGTTTAACTTTTAAGCCTGCATTGACTAACATTGCCGCCAATTGAGCGCCCATTGTTCCGGCACCTAAGACGGTTACTTTTCTGATTGTCATAATCATTCCTCCTGTTTCATGAGTATACTTTTGTGTTCAGAGAGTTAAACAAAAGCTGAATCTCCAGTAAGGGCACGTCCGATAACGAGTGCATTGATTTCGTGTGTTCCTTCATACGTATAAACAGCTTCTGCATCTGAGAAGAAACGTGCAATATCGTATTCACCAGCTAAGATACCGTTACCGCCAGTAATACCGCGGCCCATGGCAGCTGATTCTCGGAATCTCAATGCATTCATCATTTTAGCCGCAGATGTTGCGACTTCATCATATTCACCGTGTTCTTGCATACGTGCTAATGCTGCACATGTTGACATTGCTTGTGCTAAGTTGCCTTGAATCATTGCTAATTTTTCTTGTACTAATTGATAATTACTGAGTGGTTTGCCGAATTGTTTACGTTGTTTCACATAGTCTAATGTGGCACGTAATGTTCCAGCCATACCGCCTGTTGCCATATAGGCTACGCCAGCACGTGTTGAGTATAGAATTTTCGCAATGTCTTTAAAGCTATTGATGTTTTGTAGACGGTCTTCTTCGCTGACCTCTACATCTTTTAAAGTGATGAGGGCGTTCGGCACGATACGTAAAGCAATTTTATCTTGTAGTACGTCAATGTCTACGCCATCTTGTTCAGGTCTGACCACGAAGCAGACAGGTTTGCCAGTTTCTTTATTTACCGCGAATACAGGAATGACATCAGCCACATTTGCACCGCCGATCCATTTCTTAGATCCGTTGATTACCCATTTATCGCCTTTCTTTTCTGCGATAGTTTCTAAACCGCCGGCTACATCTGAACCATGATCTGGTTCTGTCAGTGCGAAGCATGTGCGTAATTCATGTGATTGCAGTTTTGGAACATATTTCGCAACTTGTTCTTTGCTTCCTCCGAATAAAAAGGTATTATGACCTAAGCCTTGATGGACACCTAATAAAGTAATCAGTGACACATCAAAACGTCCGATTGTATATGACATAAAGAATTGGAAAAGTTGACTTGGTGTTTTAGCACCTTCACGACCTTCATAAAGCAGCGGGTTAGTGAAGTATTGTAATTTACCCATTTCTTCAAAGAAACCTTCAGGGATAGTAGCATCTGCCCAATGTCTGTTGATATCTTTGCGGAATTTACTTTCTAAAACATCATCCAATTGCTTAAGCAACTTCACTTCGCCATCTGTTAACCCTTTTGAAATATTCATAATATCTTCTGGGTAGAGTTCTTTTAACACTTCTTCTTTATTGCTCATAGTAAAATCCCCCTTGTTTGAAGGTAAGTAAGCGATACAGATTTTAATTGTAAACGCTTACATAACCCTTTAAAAATTTTTACTGATTTGCTTCCAAGTGATTTTTAGCTTGTTCGTTCATAATTTCAGTGATTCTTAATTTATCCGGTTTTTGAGTTGTATTTAAAGGCATTGTTTCAACTGCTTTATACATCTTCGGCACTTTATAACCTGCTACATATTCGCGCATGTGTGCATCTAATTTTTCTTCGAAGTCTGGATCATCTTCTCGCAAGATAACTGCAGCTCCGATAGATTCTCCAAATTTCGGGTCATTGTACCCGACGACAACACAGCGGTCAACGAGCGGATGTTTGGCTAAAGCTGTTTCAACTTCGGAAGGGATAACATTTTCTCCGCCTGTAATAATCATTTCTTTTTTGCGGTCGATGATATAAAGGTCGCCATCTTCATCTTTTTTAGCTAAATCGCCAGTTAACAGATAGCCATCTTGTAAAATTTCAGCTGTTTCATCTGAGCGATTCCAATAACCTGGTGTAACATTACGCGCTTTTATCGATAATTCACCGATTTCGCCTGTTTCCACTTCATTGTGATCATCGTCTAATATAAGAGCATCAACAAACATGACCGCTTTTCCGATACTCATTGGTTTAGCTTGTGCGTTATCTGGTGTGTTAACGACAACCATAGGCGCTTCTGTTAAACCGTAACCGTTGATAATATTAATGCCGTATTTTTTAAAGGCTTCTTGAATACTTGGTAGTGGGTGAGAACCGCCTTGAATGACAAATTTGATATCCCTGAAATCTTGAGGATTAAAGTTATCTTGGCGAATCGTGCTGTAATACATAGTAGGTATCATGATGAGGAAGTCTGGTTTGTATTTGGCAATCAATTGGTTCATTGCTTCACCTTCGAAGTAACGTTGTAAAATCAATGTCGCACCTGCCATCATAGATGGTAGGACAGTGTCATTTAAGCCAAGTACGTGAAACATCGGAGTGCCTATAATGGTAGTGAAATCTGAGTTGAGTCGATATGTGAGTTGGATGTTAGCACCATTATTCATAAAGGACTCATATGAGAACATGACACCTTTTGGAGTACCTGTTGTACCGCTTGTATAAATCAATGCGGCAATATCAGTAGGCTCAACCGATAATGATTTAAATGGACGGTGTTGTTTCGGATTTGTAATTTCATCATATTCTTTCGAATCGATATCCATATGCAATAATTCTTGGTCCACAATTGCGAGTGAACTTAAATGTTTCTCTGCATAGAAAAGAAGTTTTAATCCTGAATCTTCTACGATGCCTGCGATTTCTTTCGGATTGAGTCGCCAGTTTATTGGCAAGAATATAATACCTGTTTTAAATGCAGCTGCCATTAAATCAATAACGGCTACATCGTTTGGTGCAAAAATACCAACTACATCTCCACGTTTGAGACCTTGCTCTGTAAGATGGTTAGCTAAATTTTCAGCACGAACATTCAAGTCTTGATATGTCCATTCTGTTTTTTTAAACGGGTCAATCACTGCGGGTTTCTTTTCGTCAAAATCTGATCTTGTTTTAATCCAATCGAAATTCATAAGTATACCCCCTTATCTTTTTACATACTTCAATGAATTGATTGTGCTAATAATCCCCATTGTTCTTGATAAATCGTGTGGTCAATTGTTTTCAAATCCTTTGCGATTAAAGGTTTGAACCCCATTTGTTGAATAACATCTTTTTCTAAATTAAGACCTGGTGCTATTTCAATCAAAGTAAGCCCCTCATTTCGCAATTCGAAAACAGCACGGTCAGTTACAATGTAGACTTCTTGATTCAAAGTCTTAGCATACGAAGCATTGAAATCGATATTGCTGACTTCAGGTATGAATTTTTGAGTTGTGCCTTCTTCAATGACTTCTAATTGCTCATCTTTGATTGTTAGTTGACTTCTAGCAACTAAACTTCCAGAAAAAATAATACGCTGAACAGATTGACTGATGTCTATAAATCCTCCGCAACCATTCATTCGATTGCCGAAATAAGAAACATTCACATTACCATACTGGTCAATTTCCGCAAAACTGAGATAAGCGACTGAAATACCACCGTTGTAAATAAAATCCCAAGTTTGATCATGTCGTAAACGAAAGTCAAAGTTGGCATTCATTCCGAAATGTTTGCCGCTGCCGATAAATCCACCAAAAATTCCTATATCTTGAACAGGCTGTACTTGATGTTCAACGTTTTCTTCATACAACAAATTAGATAATTCATTATTGATACCAAAACCAATACTAATTGTGTCTCCTTCATTTAAAAATTGTGCTGCCCGGCGCAAGATAGTTTTACGTGTGTTAAATGGGAGAGGTGGGTCGATACGTTCGTTTGTTGTTGCTTCTCCCGAAAATACAGGGTCATAGTGAGTTTGAATGAGTTGTCTATGATGTTTAGAATCACCAGCAACATATATATAATCAACAAGTGATCCAGGTATAAAGACATCATCAGGGTTTAAGTCGGGTGTATCGATAATTTCTTTAACCTGTACAACAACAGTACCATGGGTGGACTTTGCGTTAAGCGCAATGCTGTAGCCCTCCGATAAATAAGCCTCTTGAGATACATAAATATTACCTTGTGCATCTGCATAAGTACCTCTTAATAAAGCAACATCGACAGGTGGCAACTGATAGTGCAAGTAGTCTTCACTTTCAATATTTAAAAATGTGACAAGTTGCTCAGTCGTCTTGTCATTTGTGCGTCCACCTTTATAACGTGGATCAATCGTGGTGTTTAATCCAATCTTGGTAATAACCCCAGGTAAGATTGAATTCGTTTGTCGATAGTGTGTCGCGATAACTCCCTGTGGTAAAAAGTATGCTTCTATCTCATTGTTTTTGATAGCATCTGCAGTTTTTGGAGAAGCCGTCATAATACTCATGATAATCCGTGAAATCATTCCCCGTTCCACAAAATCATCAAGTTCTGGCTCTATTCCCATGCTGCTGATATCATTGGCATTAATAAAAGTCAGTCCTTTAGGAGAACCGGTTTTATCATATGCCTCTAATACATTTCTTAGTAGTTCAGCTGGCAAATTAGAGACTGTTAAAGCAGCAACCCCAATAACATCGCCATCTTTCACAATGTGCTGTAAATCTTGCCGTTCTATTTGTTCCATAAAAAGACCCCTTTGCTTTTTATTTTAGAACCCCCTTTATTGAATATGTAAACCCTTACAAAAAATATAACATATGAACAAAAAATGTAAAAATAAAAAGACATTCAATTCAGAAAATTGTTTTAATTTGTAGATGAAAACCTTGATAATATAATCATTTAGAAAAATGTAAGCAATCAAACTAATAAATGATTTTATGCACGATAGACTAACAGTTACCAATTAATTGTATATCAGAAATGATAATATACATTATTAATGCTTTTTTACTATTTTCTTTTTTTACAAACTTTACAATAAATTTAAATAGCGTTAAATTTTGTAAGTCCTTATGTTATACTTTGGGCAAAATGGGTGAGGTGTTGAACGTGAGAAAGGCGATTATGGCGCTTTTACCGCTATTTATTTTATATAAAATCAGAGGTTATTTTTTGAAGCAAGAAAATCGTAAGTTTGATGAAATTGATATCGAATCAGATGAAGATAGATACCAAGATGAAGAAGAACAAGCAAATTCTGTCATTTAGTTGAAGGGAGTCATCTATGATTTTAGAAGAAATTAAAAACAAACTAACAAGAAAATTTGAAGTAGATCATATCTATGTGGGCGAAGAATCAATTATTTTAACTTGTCGCTTAGAAAACTTTATTAACTTTAATACAAAAAAATTCGAAGTTTCTGTGAATGGTAAAAAAGTTCCATTTAAAATTACTTCTCAACATCAACACGAATTGGTAGTGATGTTGAAAACTGATGAAGTCATCAACCAAAGAGATACTCAAAATATTGCTTTTTCGTTAAATGGAAAACAATTATGGCTTACTGCTGCTAAAAAATTGAAACACATTTATCAAGTTGAAAATGCTCTGTATCAAGTTAATATAGCCAAAGCAATTTCAATCAAACCCTATAATACAGGGCATACTGTCATCAATGAGCCAGTAAAACTATCATTAACGCCGAAAAAAGATGAGAAATTAGCGGTAAAAAGTGATAAAACGATTGAGGGACTATTACTGATTAACCAAAATCGTATGAAAACATTAGATATTCGTAATGGGGAACTTGATTATGCCTATATCCAAGACAAGATTAAAAAAGAATCTTTCTTAATTTATGCGGTAGAAGACACGAACATCTATCCCGTGCAGATTAATGAAGCTGTAGATGTTCCTTATTACTTTATGGCATATAGTTGGTGGGGCAATATATTAAATATCACAAGAGACTATTATAAGGTTGGAAAAATTGATATTAGCCAATTAATCGATGACGATGTGATTAACCTTTCATTTCAATCTTTTGATGCTACAGGAAAAGACGATCAAATCGAAGTAGGTGTCGTCAATTTTGACTATACAGATGTCATTCCATTACCGACATTTACTTCTTTACGCAAGGTTTCAGTTAAGATTCCTATTTCATTATTAACTACTCCTAAACGTAAGAAACTATTTATACGTATAGATGGTGAAACATATTTACTAAGAGGTAATATGAAGCCTTATTCAGGTTATCGACAAATTGATTCAGAGTTGTATAAATTAACAGTTTCAGAACATTATGGTATAACAATTGCGCACAAAAAACCGAAAATTAAAGCCGGCGTTAATACTATAGAGGAAGATGCATTGAACATTTATTTCCAACCTCATGAAGTTTATCGCCATTGCGATTATTATGTAACATTTGAAGAAAGAGAATCGACAAATCAATATCAGATTCCGATTCGCAAAGGCGAACAGGATATTCCTATTGATTATGCAGCGTTAAATCAATTACTCACTAAAAAGAAATCAATTATTGATGTGTTTATAACAATTTATGATGGCGACGAGTTAGTGAGAAAAGACAAAATTAAATTCAAAGAAGGTATTTATAAAAAAGACAGCGTGTATACGTTGAAAAAACATAAAGAAGGGGCGAATACTACATTCTTTATGTTGACGTTGACACCATTTAAAAACATTAAATTTGAGACGTTTGCATTAAGTGATACACAAATCAAGATATTGAATGAAAACAATGTTAAAAATGATAATATTTGGATGATCGGTGAACGTACGGATACCGCACAAGAAAGCGGCATTCAATTCTTTGAATGGCTGCAGCAACATACTAATGCAGATGTTTATTATGTAATAGATGGTGATTCTGAAGATTATCAAGATATCAAACATATGAAAAATATATTGAGATTCGGTTCAGATGAGCACTTGAAAATCGCAGCACAAGCGAAAGTGGTTATGAGTACGCATGATATTGAAAACATTATGCCTTATAAAGCAGCACCTGAATTCTGGGGTTATGAAGATACAATCAAAATTTTCTTGCAACATGGTGTGTTAGGAAGAAAAAATGTTGAATATCATAAGAAATATTATGATGATCCATTTGATTTATTTAACGTTTCAAGTAAATATGAAAAATACGATATTGTTGTTGATGAAATGGGTTATAAACCTGAAGAAATCGCTGTAACAGGGTTGGCTAGATTTGACCGCTTACCGCTTAAGCCAAAAAAACAATTGAAAAAAGTTTTAATTATGCCGACATGGCGTGATTGGTTGAATAGCAATGAAGCATTTGAAAAGAGTGAATATTTATCACGCTATCTCAGCTTGGTTAATAGTGAAAAATTAAAAGCACTAAGTGAAAAGTATGATTTAGAAATCAACTTCTATCCGCACTATCGAGCTCAGCAGTTCTTCCAAGAGTACTTGGCAGATGCTGAATTATCACATGTAAACTTTATTGAACTTGGCAAAAAATCTGTACAAGATTTATTAATTGAACATGACTTATTAATTACAGACTACAGTACTGTAAGTACAGACTTCAATTATATGGATAAACCAGTTATCTTCTATCATTTTGATGTCGATCAGTTTTTCCGAAAAGGTATTTTAAGACCGATAGACGAAACATTTATTGGTGACATTGTGTATTCTGAAAATGAACTGGTTTCTAAAATCTCAGATAAAATTAACAGTCGAAAACCTGCACATTACGATAGAAGTTTGATATTTGATCATATTGATCATCAAAACAGTCAACGCATTTATGATGAAATATGCGCTAAGTTAGAAAAAGAATAAAAGTAAATCGTGAAAACAAATAAAAAAGCAGTAGTTTATAAGCTATATGGGAGCGAAAATTTGGAAGCTATAACCAATTCTTTATCGCTCCCGCTTTAAATCTTGAGCCAAAGAAAGATGGAGTGGAGTAAGTATGTTGAAATTAAATCAAATGAACGTGAACTTCGGTTCAATTCAAACGAATTTACCTGCTCAAATTCGTTTGAAAATCAGAAATGAGCAGATTATCAATATTGAAGCAGCACAGTTAAAAAAAGAAGATGTTTATCTAGGAAAAACTAAAGCCGAAGATGGATTGGTCGCTATTATTGAAAACGATGATTTCCCATATTATGTGCATATTAAAAAGAATAAGATTTACTGTACACCTTATTTAAATGATAAGACAGAAGGGAGTCTTAATATACAAATAAAGGTTTATCATAATCGCTTCAAAGTAGAGCCGACACAGTACAGCTATCAGGTGATAGATACTTATAGTGGTGAAACGATTGAACTTGATCAATCTTTATTCAAAAAAGGGAGAAAACCTTTTATTGAAGATGAAGCCAACCGTGTTGGCGATCCTGCTATTTTCATTAAGTTTAAATATACTGATTTTACAACATTTTTAGAGTATACAAATTCTAAAAAAGACTTCGCATTTAAGACAAATATTCTAGAAGTCCTTACTAATGAACAACTAAGATTTGATTTTAAGAGTGCGAATGAATTAGTTGTTTCTAAAGGAAAGCATAGACAAATCATTAGACTTAATGATTTGAAAAAGATGAAAGATATTAAATTAAACAATTATTTCTTGAAGTATGCTCAGAAGCCTATTTACCTGAAATTAAATAATAAGTTCTATATTATTAGCTATCACAACCAAAAACTCAGCATTAAAACTGATAAAGAAAAAGACCTGCTTTATAAGCACAGTAATGTAGAATTTAAAAAATCTGGACGTCATATCATCCTTTCAGGTCAAATTGATTATAATGCACCCGTCCAACCTGATTATTTAATGACAAAAACGGGTGAAGTTTTAGCAAAAATGAAATGGAGTCATCAAAATCATTTTACTGCTAAAGTAAAAATTAAAGATTTACGTCAATTAAAAGAAATCCATAATACAATCTTTACTGCGATTAATGGTAAAAGATTCCACCCGTTATATCAAAGTGAGAAAGCCAATGATCAACGTAAAGTATTGCTAACATTCAATACTAAAGGACATGCGATTGTGTTAAGACGTAATGCAGCAAACAATTTAACCTTTGGTAATTTACCGAAACTTAAAATCTATAATCCATGGCATAAATTCAAAATAGAACTAGCTTATAAAATAGCATCTATTTATAAAATGATGAGTCGTGGACGTAATGTAAATGTATATTTTGAAAAAGAAGCTTCTAAAGCAGTAGAATCAGGCAAATGTGTCTTTGAAGCTGCTGCGGGCAATAAAAAGTTCAAATCTAAAAATGTATTTATCTTAGATAAATCTTCTCCTCAATATAAAGATATGAAGAAAAAATGGGGAGAAAAGGTGGTAGAACGTTTCAGTTTCCGTAACTACTTATATGTTTTTGTTTCAAATTATTTTGTTGCGAGTGAATTAAGTAACCATATCATCAATACAAGATTATTTAATGATAAATTGAACAAGAAAATTAAAGCAACACCGCTTTACTTCTTGCAACACGGCATTGTGTTTTTAAAACCTAGAGATAATTCGAATAATGTTGGATTTCATAAACAGAATATGACGAATAATATTGTGAAGTCCGTAGTAAGCTCTGAACTTGAAGCGAGATTGTTCAATGAAATGGACTATAATGATTTCGAATTGATGATTACTGGTTTGCCGAAATTTGATAATGAACACTTAATTGAAGGTGCAGATAAAATTACTTACATGCCGACATGGCGACCTTGGGAAGAAGCGGAAGTATTCAATGGTCATATAGAAGAGACTACTTATTATCAATCTATTATGGAAGTAATTGAAGCATTTGAAAAAGCAGGCTTATTAAGCCGTTTACAAATAGCAGCTCATAATAAATTCTCTCAATATGCTAAAAATCACTTTAATAAATATAATGATATTTTCGTAGAAGATCCTACAGATACTTTGAAAAACTCTGTTATCTATATCACAGATATTTCTTCCATTATCTTTGATGCGATTAATCACGGTGCTTTCCCGATTTTTTATTGGAAAGAATTTGAAGATATTATTGCTAAACATGGAGGTACAACACCAGCAAACCGTGAAAACATACCAGGTGTTGTCGCAGATGATGAAAATGAATTAGTAGAAGCAGTAAAATCAGCAATCAACAATGACTTTAAACTGCCGCCGAAAGTATTAGAAAATTATCGTCGAATTAATGAATTCCATGATAACCAAAACACACAACGTGTGATTGATGAATTGGTAAATGACGGTGTACTCCAAAGAAAATAGAAACAAAAAAATGACTGGAATGCTTTAATAATAAGGCATCCAGTCATTTTATTTGTTGAACAGGGTAAATAAATTTAACATTAAATTAAATAGAGACTAATGGAGGAGAAACGATGAACTACATTAATATAAAAGACGCTTCGCAGAATAACTTAAAGCACATTGATATAGACATACCTAAACATTTGATTACAGTGTTTACAGGACGTTCTGGTTCAGGTAAATCTTCTTTAGTGTTTAATACCGTTGCGGCTGAATCCGAACGTCTTTTAAATGAAAGCTATTCTAGCTATATTCAGTTTCATTTAAATCAGCAACCTAAACCTAAGGTAGGAGAGATTAAAAATTTACCGGTTGCTATGACAATCAGTCAAAAGCGATTTAACGGGAATTCTCGTTCTACAGTAGGGACAGCTTCTGATATCTATGCTGCTGTCAGATTACTATGGTCAAGAATCGGTGAGCCTTTTGTCGGCTATTCGGATGTCTTTTCATTTAACAGTCCGAATGGGATGTGTGAGACATGTGAAGGACTAGGCTATATTGAAGATATCAATTTAGACGAACTGCTGGATTGGGACAAATCATTAAACGAAGGCGCAATAGATTTCCCTTCATTTGGGCCTGATAAAGAGCGCGGTAAAGCATATAGAGATAGCGGCTTGTTCGATAATGATAAAAAATTAAAAGATTATTCCAAAGAGGAACTAGATTTATTCTTATATCAAGAGCCGATGAAGTTGAAAAATCCTCCGGAAGAATGGCGTAAATCAGCAAAATATGTAGGATTAATACCAAGATTCAGCAGAATATTCTTAGGGGATAAAGAATTCAACAAAAAACGTTATGCTAAACACCTTAAACACGTGGTGACTAATAAGGTTTGTCCGACTTGTCATGGCCAACGGTTAAGTCAAAAAGTATTGAGTTGTAAAATCAATGGCAAGAATATCTCTGATTTTACGCAAATGACAATTAAAGAAAATTTGGAATTTCTAGATCAATTAGAGAATCCGACTGCTCAATATATTATTGGACCACTACGTGAACAGTTAGAAGCATTGGATTATATTGGTTTAAGCTATTTGACGTTGAATCGTGTCACAACAACACTTTCAGGCGGGGAAGCACAACGTCTTAAATTGATACGTCATTTGAACAGCCCATTATCTGATTTGGTTTATATTATTGATGAGCCGAGTGTCGGTCTGCATCCTGAAGATATTTCGAAAATAGATGAAATCCTTCAGTCTTTAAAAGAAAAAGGGAATACGGTATTGATTGTAGAACATGACCCAGATGTGATTAAAGATGGAGACCACATTATCGACATGGGTCCAGGTTCGGGTAAAGATGGCGGCAAAATTACTTTTCAAGGCACATATCAAGAATTACTAGAATCTGATACTTCTACTGGTAAAGCGCTGCGCCAAAAACATCATTTGAAAGACAAAGTGCGCCAACCTGATGGTTTTTATCATATTGGACCGGTTACACAGAATAATTTAGAAGAAGTTTCGGCAGATATCCCTAAAGAAGTCTTAACTGTCATCACAGGTGTTGCAGGTTCCGGTAAAAGTACATTAATCAAAGCAGGTTTTGAAGATGAAGATAATGTGATTATTATGGACCAAAAAGCAATACAAGGTTCAAGTCGTTCTAACTTGTTAACTTATTTAGATGTATTTGATAGTGTGAGAAACTTTTTCCATAAACAGACTGGATTAAGCAAAGCCATGTTTAGTTACAATTCAAAAGGGGCTTGTCCGAATTGCGGAGGTAAAGGTTATATCAAGACAGAGCTTGCCTTTATGGGAGACTTTTCTCAAACATGCGAAGTTTGTCATGGTAAACGTTATAGACCTGAAGTATTAGAAGCGACTGTTGACGGTTATTCAATCGCGGATGTGCTTGATTTAACGGTTGATGAAGGTATTGAATTCTTTGATGAGCAAAGTGATGTTAAGTCTAAATTGGAAGCATTAAGTAAAACTGGATTAACGTATATGACGCTTGGACAACCATTATCTACATTATCCGGCGGAGAGATGCAGCGTGTGAAATTAGCACAGCATTTAGATGAACAAGTGCAAGATAGTGTGTTTATCTTTGATGAACCTACAACAGGTTTGCATGAAGCGGATATTCCGGTATTGATGAAGTGTTTTGATGATTTGATGAGTCGCAATAATACGGTCATCTTAATTGAACACAATTTATCTATTATGTGTGAAGCGGATTGGATTATAGATGTAGGTCCAGGTCCTGGACTAGATGGCGGGAAAGTCTTGTTTAGCGGAACTCCTAAAGACTTCATTAAGGAAGAAGATACATTGACTTCAAAACATTTGAAAAGATATATACAATAAAGCGAAACGCTGAATGGATGAATTTCCCATTCAGCGTTTTTGTTTTACTGTTTGAAGTTTAAAATACTAACTGCTAAACCGATAAGGATTACACCTACAATGTAATCGAAGACAGTTCTGAAAACAGGTTGATTAAATAATTTTTTAATGTGAGTAAACATAAAACTGCACAATGCAAACCATAAGAAAACAATACATATAAATAAAGAAGATAAAGCAATGATCTTAAGTGATCCTTCGTCTCTGCTTACAAATTGAGGAAGAATAGAAATATAAAAAAGGATTGCTTTAGGGTTAAGTATAGTGCTCATAAACCCTTGTCTGTAAGACTTGAATAAACTGATGTTTCTAATTTGGTAATCTTCAGCAGCAATCGGAGCAGGTTTGCGCGCATTCAAAATAGTTTTTAAGCCTAAATAAGCAATGTACAAAGCACCTAAAAATTTAATAGCGGTAAATACGTAATAGGAACTTGTTAAAATGAAAATCAAACCTAGTGCCGCAATCGAAGAATAAACCACATGACCACTGGATATTCCAAGTGCAGCCATGACACCATTCTTAGTACTTCCTTTCATTGTATTGTTTGCGACAATGAAAAAGTCAGGACCAGGAATAATAATAATTAATAAAGAGACGAGTAAATAACTGATGATATTATCCAAAACCTGACACTCCTTTGCTCAATTGAAATACTAAATAATTTTAAAGTTATTATTTGTGAGTAGATAATTAATTTAGTTTAGCACTTTTGATATTTTCTGTATATAGGTATAAGGTTTATAAAGATAAATGAGGATTATATGGAAAATAGGGTATGATAAAGCGAGGCAATATTATTCAATAATTAGTAAATATAGATAACAGCTGATAGTGAAAATTCAAGGAATTAAGGGAGCTAACATCATGACAAAAACTTTGTATTTAATCCGACATGGCCAGACACTATTCAACCAAAAGAAACAAATACAAGGAGCATCAGATTCACCTTTAACAGAATTAGGAAAATCACAAGCAGAAAAAACAAAACGTTATTTGGATCACTTGAAATTGAGTAATTATGAATTATTTTCTTCAACACAAGAACGTGCTTCAGATACATTAGAAATTCTATTTCCAAATGAAGCATATACGAGAGTAAAAGGCATTAAAGAATGGCATTTTGGCATGTTTGAAGGAGAATCAGAACTGCTTAACCCACCTCGTGAAAAGGGTGTGGCTTTATTTGGAAAGTTTTTTGCGGATTATGGTGGCGAAACGGCAGAAGAAGTTCAAGCTAGATCAACAGACGCTTTGACTAATATGCTGAAGCATTCAGATAATCAAAACGTTATTGCTGTTAGTCATGGCGGTATTCTATTTATGTTTGCATTGAAATGGTTGCCGATTGAAGAGGTTAAAAAAATTAATTTTGGCAATTGCTGTATCTTAAAGTTTGAATATGAAGCTGACGAGTTTAGGTTTATAGAAAGTATCAATCCTATAGTAAATTAAACAAAAATAAGGCTAGGTAACTCCTCATTGGAATTACCTAGCCTTTTACAATATGGTTTTGCTATTCATCTATATTTTTAGTTATTATTCAGGTTTTAAATCTAAAGTACCCATTTCTTCGCGTAGGTTGTAAATTTTATCTGGTGTTACGTCTTCACCAAGTGGGTCTACAACTTTCAATGTTGAGAATGTGCTTACAACTTGTCCGCGAATCATTTTAAGGTATTCTTGTCTCAATTCATGTTGTTCTTGTTTTTCAGATGTGCTAAGTACCATTTCTTTTTCTTTATTTGCAAGTTCATTAATTCTATCTAATAATTTCATAATCAATTTGTTCCTCCTTAGTTATGTT
This sequence comes from Staphylococcus carnosus, assembly GCF_900458435.1. Lineage (NCBI taxonomy): Bacteria > Bacillati > Bacillota > Bacilli > Caryophanales > Staphylococcaceae > Staphylococcus > Staphylococcus carnosus. Next base: position 95,140 of record NZ_UHCT01000001.1, read on the forward strand.
TGGTGGGAAATGTGGAATCACATAATCACCCAATTCTTTCATTAAATCTTGGTACGTTCTTTCGTGCGTTAATAAGTGCAACATAATATGGTTTGTACCAATTCGTTCATAAGACTTTAATACATTAATCAATGTATTTCTGCCTAATCTATAGCCGCCCTTAACGGGTTTGATTTTTTCATTCGGATCTTTTGATAAGTCAATAACAAGCGGATGCATAAAAGGTTTGAATTCATCGTTGTCGTGCCACTCTTGTAACAGTGCTTTTTGTTGTTGGAAACCTTGTGGATAAAACATCCAGCCATCCATATTCTCTTTAATCCATTTCATGTCTTGTTTAGCATATCCTGTCGCAAAAAGCGGGATATGGTTGTTTTTTGGTAATATCTGCAGACCAGAATCCTCGTATAACTCAAAGATAGAGTTAGAAATTTGAGGTGAGTGGTCTTGCCATAGTGCTTTCAATGAATCAACGGTTTCTCTGAATCGTAAAGATAACGTCTCAGGTTCGACTTTGAATGCTGGAAACTCAAATTTACGGTCTCCAGTCGCAAGCCCCATTAATAATCGCTCTCCCGATATCAAGTCTAGAGTCGCAGCTGCTTTAGCTGTATGAATTGGATGACGTAATGTCGCAACAATACTAGATGTTCCGAGAGCAATTTTACTAGTTTGAGCACTGAGGTAAGTTAAAAATACAAACGGATCGTAGTTTGTCGTTACATTACCTAAATGAGGACTATAAAGCGGGTTGTCCCGTACAAATAGGCTCGTAAATCCAAGTTCTTCAGCATACTGCGCCAATTGTGCTTGTTGTTCAAACGACAATGCGATATTTTCAGAGTTGTCAAAAGGAATGGTTAAACCTAAAGTTAAATGATCCTTTTGAAAAGTCCGTTTGAAACCATTGTGTTGATTGATTGTTGTCACGTCTATCCCTCCTAACTTGAATGATTAGACAATTTTTGATTGCATTAATCAAGTTGTCTACAAGTATTCTATAGCGTTTATGTAACTAACGCAAACCTTGTGCTCACGCGGTTTATCGTTTTAGTCAAAAAAGGTCAAAAACGTTGATATGACGCGGTTTTAAATAAAAAAACAAATATAAATGAAGCGATTTTTTCACACCTCACTATAAAAAAATAAGTATTATACCTCGATTGTTCACTGAAATAATTTTAGAAAAAATAATAAGTCTTAAGCAGATGATTTTCCTTCAACTATGGTTTAAGTGTTAGAGTTACGTGTATAAATAACTGGAGAGGTGAAGCTGAAATGAAAAAAATTCTAGTAGCAGTCACAAATGTATCGAAATATCCAGATTTAGAACGTCCAACAGGTGCATGGTTAGGAGAAGTCGTACACTTTGCAGATGAATTCTATAAAGCAGGTTATGAAATCGATTATGTAAGTCCAGAAGGTGGATTTGTACCTATTGATCCTGCAAGCTTGCAAGAAGACTTTATGACTGATGTAGATTGGAAATATTATACAGATCATAAATTCATGACAAAATTGAATCAATCATATAAACCTGAAGAATTGAACGCTGACGATTATGAAGTGATTTATTATGCAGGTGGCCACGGTGTAATGTGGGACTTTGCGAAAGATAAAGGTTTAATAGACTTAGCAGAAAAAATCTATTCTGATAATGGTTATGTGACAGGTGTATGCCACGGGCCAGCAGGTTTATTGAATATTAAAAACGAAGGACAGAACTTAATTAAAGGTAAAAAAGTTGCTGGTTTTTCTAACAGTGAAGAATCACAAATGGGTGTTGGAGACAACTTGCCATATCTTTTAGAGGATGCTTTAAAAGATAAAGGCGGAGAATATGAAAAAGGTGACGACTGGACATCATTCGTAGTCGCAGATGGTCGCTTGATTACAGGACAAAATCCGCAATCAGCACAACAAGTTGCTTTAGATACACTGAAAGCACTTGGTCATAAATAAATTGTGTTAAGTCAAAGGTTGAAACTAATCTCAATATGAGATTTGGTTTCAACCTTTTTTAATATTTAACGTACTTTTAATTCGATTTTATAACGATACATATAAAGAGCTTGAAATTGATGAGAGCCATCAGTATTGATTCATTTTAGATTGGACAAATTCAGAGAATATTATACATCTTATCTTTATATGCAAATTCGATATTATTAACAAATAACTTAAACACATTTAATTTAGTATTAATACACGTTAATTAGAATAAGAATATCTTATGTTAAATGAGGTATAACTTAAGAAATCATAAAATGAGGTGTATTAATTTGGAGAAGAGAGAAAACAAATACAGCATTCGTAAGTTTGCAATTGGAACGTCATCTATTTTAGTAGCTTCTTTATTTTTTATCGGAAGCGGAGGTGCAGATGCAGCTGAAGCATCACCTGAAAAACAATCAGATGCTGCACAAGTTCAAGAGTCTGTAGACACAACGCAATTACCTGATAAACAGTCTGAAAGTCAGCAGCAAGCAACTCAAAATCAAACAGAAACACTTCTATCTTCAGAATCTGTTGAACAACCAGAACAACCAGAAATTGAGCGGCCTTCTGAACAACCAAATTTACATAAGGACACAGTAAATCCGGATAAATCATCTGAAGAAGCAAATACTAATCAACCAGCACCATCCGCGCAACCTCAACCAGTATCCTCACAAAAAGAACAATCGGAAAGTACAAATAAAAATGAAGTATCACAAACTGACCAGCATCAAACACAAACAGATATTCAAAATGATATTAACAATCAAACAAGCAGCACATCAGATAACACAAGTGAGCAGCCAAAAGAAACAAGCGAAACAGAGAAAACGCCTGCTGCGTTGAAACAAACACCAGAGAAAGAAGATGCGAAAGCACAAAGCAATGCAGCTACAGAACAAGCATCTCAGACAACTTCAAACAAAGATTCTCAATATCCTATTGAAAAAATAACAGAAGATACATTAAAGCATGTTCAAAATGAAAATAAAGCCAACAAGACTAATGATGTTTCTAAGCAAGCATTTCCTAATAAGAAAACTGAACCGCCAGTAAGTAAAAATGAAACAGCGCATAATCCTAAAAAAGTAGGAACAGATGCCCAAACTGATTTAAGTGGTGTTGTTCATAATGTAAAACAAAATGTAGAACAAGTATTTCCTAAAAATGAAAACCATTCAAATGAACAAAGCGAACAACCAGATTACAACACAGAAACTGCTATAAAACAGCCGACACAATCAATTACAGAACAAGCACAACCGCCTGAACCCCAATCAGCACCAAAATCAACATCTTCAAATCAAGATAATAATTTTGTTTTGAAGCAAACATCTAATCAAAACGAACCTAATACAAAACAACCTGAAGACAATAAGAAAAACGACAATCAAAAAGGTATTGAAGTATTGAAAAGCAATGCTGCAGCAACAACGAATAATAAGAATACTGTAGCAAACGCTAAACCTGTTACTGATCAAACGAACAAACAAGCTGCTCAAAAGCAGTATAAAAATCAAGACCCCATTATTCTAGTTCATGGTTTTAATGGTTTAGTAGGCGAAACAGCTGGACCTACAAGCGGCAATTATTGGGGCGGAGACCGTACAGATTTGCAGAAGGATTTAGAAAATAATGGCTATAACGTTTATGAAGCTAGTATCGGAGCTTATGGCAGCAACTATGATCGTGCTGTTGAACTTTATTATTATATTAAAGGCGGTACGGTTGATTATGGTGCAGCTCATGCTGAAAAGTATGGTCATGAGCGTTACGGCAAGACATACGAAGGTGTATATCCTGAATGGCAGCCAGGTCAAAAAGTACATTTAGTCGGGCATAGTATGGGCGGACAAACAATTCGTCAATTAGAGGAATTTCTACGTAACGGTAATCAAGAAGAAATCGATTATCAAAAAGCACATGGCGGTACAATTTCACCATTATTCCAAGGCAATCATGATAATATGATTTCTTCAATTACGACAGTTGCATCTCCGCATAATGGCACACATGCAGCTGATGTCGGTAATGAAGCTTTTATACGCCAAGTACTGTACGACAACATGAAATTACAAGGTAATAAATATTCACAAGTAGACTACGGGCTGGCTCAATGGGGCTTCAAACAAGGTAAAAATGAATCGTATCCAGATTATGTTGAACGTATAAAGAAACAAAGTAAACTTTGGACAACTACGGATAACGCAATATATGATTTATCGCGAAAAGGTGCAAATGAACTGAATGAACGCACATCATTAAATCCGAATATCGTATACAAATCTTATACAGGGGAATCTACACGACCAGGACTGAATGGCAGACAGCGCTCAGATATTCATATGGCTGCTTCTAAACGTCTAACTGGTAATGTTATTGGTAAAGCTGATGAGAAAGAATGGCGCGAAAATGATGGCTTGGTTTCTACAATTTCAGCACAACACCCATTCGGACAAAACGCTACACCTGCAACAGATGAAGTACAAAAAGGTGTATGGCAAGTTTCCCCAATCCAACATGATTGGGATCATGGAGATTTCGTTGGCACTGATGCGACAGAAGCGCAAATTAAAACAGAAGATTTAAGACAATTTTGGTTAGGCATCGCAGAAGATGCAGTAAAAAGCGAAGCAGTAACAGATTAAACTTTTAAAAATTGATGGGAGGAAGAAATATGACTGGTACACCGCAAGAATTATGGGACTCATTTTGGAGAGTCGTCAAAGTTTTATTTTCATAATGAAAATGTGGAAATTTAATAGTTTAATGGTTTTGCAAAAGACGAAGTCTCGAATTGCTTGAGGCTTCTCTTTTTAATTTTCATGAGTTTTTAGATAGGGATAGAGTGGTAATTAATATGTAAAAGCAACACATGAAAAGGCGTGAATATAATGACTTTAACTTGTATGTATCAAGATAAGAACCAAAATATTGTCACCACCAGTCACCTTGATGATGTACCGAAAGATAGCAACTTTATATGGTATGACTGTATTAAACCTACAAAAGAAGAACGTGATTATCTTCAAAATGATTTGAATTTAAATCAAGATGAAGTTGCTTCATCCATTTATACATTAGGTCATCCTGATATCTATCACAATAGAGAAGAAGATATTAAGCATATTGTGGTGCACACGTTAGATACAAAAGACTTCTCAGCACGCCCTTTAAATATTACGATAACGGAAAATAGTTTAGTGACGATTCACGAATCTAAGATTTCTATCGTGGATTACTTACAAGAGCACGTCAAAAAGGGCGATGTTAAACCTGATGCAGAGATTATTACCTTAAAATTATTGCATGAAATCATTAAGTCTTATTTCACGTATGTTGATGAGATTGAAGAAGAAGTGTTCAACTTAGAATATCAAAATGTCGACTCTGATCGAAATAAGAAAATGATGCGGGAAGTCTATAACATACGTGCAGAAATTATTAAATTGAAACGTGTGATTCTTCCGATGGAACAACTGGCAGAAACCATCCAGACTTCAAGTCATTTTGTGGGAGATCAGCAGAAGAAGCGGATGATACACCGTATATTGAATCAATTGAAACATCAAACTGCTACATTGAAAGCATGTGAAGAATTGACCGATGAGATTAAAGATAATAATCAATCTTATCATTCAGGCCGAATTAATAGTGTGATTAATGTTTTAACAATACTTTCATCTATATTTTTCCCGTTAACACTACTTACAGGCTGGTTTGGTATGAACTTTACTAATATGCCGGAATTACATTGGAAATATAGTTATTTCGTCTTTATTGGTGTAATGGCATTATTATCTATTGCTTTAATCGTTTTATTCAAAAAGAAAAGATGGTTCTGACAGCAAAAAAGCGCATCCGCATGGGTGCGCTTTTGTTATATTATTGCTGTACAGATGGATCTGAATTTGCTTCAGTTCCAGGTGCGTTTATTTCTTGTTGTGCAGCATATCCAGAGTTATCTTCAGTATTGCTTTCAACCGAAGCATCTAGTGTATTTGCATTACTTTCAGTACCTTGAGCATCATAAGTATTTCCATCAGGTAATATTGTTTGATTGTTGTAGTCAGTACCATAGTTTTGATTAGTAGGTATGCTTGCTTCTGTTTCAGCATTTTGATTATTTTCATTAGTATCTTTATGACTTTTATCTTTTTTGGACTCTTTTTTAGAGTCTTTCTTTTCTGATACGTCTTTTTGGTCTTTTTGATGTGTATCGGCTGTAAATGCTAGATATCCTGTAAAACACATGCCTATGAGTAAGAAAAGAAAAATAAAGATGCTTAAAATCTTTTTCAATTTGATATCCCCCGTTTTTTATCTATAGGTTAATTTTAAATGATTTTAGGCATCTTTACTATAATAATTTTAATAGTTGCTAACAATAAAAAATAAAGTGTAAAAACTGTGTGTTAGCCTAGTTTTTAAAGCGCTTTGTAAATTGTTTCATCTACAATGATTTCGACATTCGGGTGATTATGCAAGATAGAAGCGGGAAGATCTTCAGAAACATTTCCAGCTGCTAGGCGCTGAATCGCATCAATCTTTTTCTCTCCGAAAGCAAGTAAAATAATGCGTTTCGCGCGCATAATAGAAGATAGTCCCATTGAAATAGCTTGTTTTGGTACTTCATCTTCAGTTTCAAAGTGAACACTGTTGGCATGCAATGTAGAAGGCGTTAAATCCACAATACGTGTAACACTATCGAAAGGAGTGCCAGGTTCATTGAAACCAATGTGTCCATTTTCGCCGATACCGAGAATTTGAATATCAGGTTTGCCGATATCTTGCAGTAATTTTTCGTAGTGTTCACCTTCATGCTCCATGTCATCTGCTATACCATTAGGAATATGAATGTTATTTTGATTCCAGCCTTCATATTGTTGGAACAAACGTTCATGCATATAAGTATGATAACTTTGTGTATGCTCTGCATTAAGCCCCACATATTCATCTAAATTAAATGTACGTACCTGGCTAACATCTACTTTGTTAACGTTTAATAGGTTAGACAGTTGAGGATAAAGATCGACCATTGTAGAACCTGTCGCTAAACCGAAAATCGCATCGGGTTTTGTCTTTATTGTTTTTAGCATTTCTATTGCTGTATAAATACTTGCTGTGCTTTTGTCCTTTAAATTATAAATTTCCATGTTTCTCATTCTCCCAACTTGCTTATGACTGATCTTTTGCTGCTTGAACAAAGCGTTCTGTGATTTGTTTTGGACGTGTGATTGCGCCTCCTACTACTGTGCAATATACACCGAGATTACTGACAGTTTGATACATCTCAGGTGTAATGACATTCCCTTCAGCAATAACTTTAGCATTTACTTTGTCTAATACTTCTTTTAAAAACGCAAAATCATCTTCAAAAAGAATATGTCCTTTAGTATAAGAGGTATAACCGCGAAGTGTTGTGCCGACATAATCAAAACCTAGTTTATCTGCATTGACTGCTTCTTCGACTGTAGAAATATCTGCCATAATCTCTACATTAGGTGCATGTTTACGAATGTAAGTTACTAATTCTTCCAGTGTCTCTTTCGGACGTTTTTGTTTCGTAGCGTCTAATGCGATGACTTCACAACCACTTTCAATTAATTCATCGACTTCTTTAGAAGTAGCAGTAATGAATACATCCGAACCTTCGTAATCTCGTTTGACGATACCGATGACAGGTAAAGGGACTTCTGTTTTGATTGCTTCGATATCTTCTTTTGTATTAGCACGAATACCAACTGCTCCACCCTCATAAGCAGCAAGTGCTAATTTCGACATTATAAATGATGAATGCAATGGTTCATCAGGCAATGCTTGGCATGAAACTATCAATCCTTGTGGTAACATAACAACACGCTCCATCTCTCTAATGTTTTTGTAAATTAAGTAGGCTAGTTTCCTTTATCATCCTTATCATAGCACCAAGAAAATTTTAATCAATTATAAATAACGAATTGAAAAAAATTTTCATATATATTAAAGTTAACCTAAGGAAATAAGGGGGATAAAACTGTGAAATTTGAAAACCGTGTTCAGCAAAATCGGCATTTACTGACTAAAATGGATAAGAAAATCGTAGAATTTGTGCAGACGCATGAATTAGATGACAGTTTTTCTACTATCAATTCACTCGCACATGCGATAGGTACTTCACCAGCTACGATTACACGTTTCAGCAATAAGTTGGGCTATGCGAATTTCCAAGATATGAAATTCAATCTGCAACATGAAAAATCAGAAAAAGTTGTAGAAAACGCACCACTTGTCCAGCAAATCCATCGCTATCATCAAAGTATTATTCAACAGACTGGAGAGTTTATTTCAGAAGAAAAGATTAAGCGTTTTGCGCACTATTTGAAAACAAGCCGCCAAGTGAGTTATGCAGGGTTAGGAAGTTCAGGATTAACAGCGAGTGAATTTTACCACCGGACATTACGTATGGGTGTTAAAGGGATGGTTTCTACAGATGCACACCAAATGAAAATATCAGCATCATTGCTTTCTTCTAAAGATATGTTTGTCGCAATCTCTAATAGCGGGGAAACCACTGAACTAGCTGAAGCTGCACAAATCGCCCACAATCAAGGCGCTTATGTCGCAGTCATTACCAACTATGAAGGAAGTACGATTACAAAACATGCTGATCTTGTTTTGATTACCAGTGATCAATCCCGCATCCATGATACACGTTTTATTAATACTCAAATTGCGACTACGTTTTTAATGGATATTGTGTGTTACTTGCTGTTAAATAATGACTATATGCATAAGAGTTATCAACATACGCGTCAAACAATTTTAGGGAAGAAAGATTCTTTAGGGTAGTCTGACGTTTGTCTGCAGTAAGACTGAAGGGTATGTTAAAAACCGCCCCACATCAATGTTTTAATGTAATTCGACATTGAGTGGAACGGTTTTTTTATTTTACTGAAACTGCACCAAAAAGTGCGGCATTGTTTTCAGTTTGAGTAGTTTGCAGACGTGCGACGCCATAATCAGGAGGTAAGAAATCATGGATTTTAGGCTCAATATATTTTAATAATATTTCACCTTGTGCAGAAATTCCGCCCCCGATTAAAATGAGTCCAGGATCATACATAATTTGAATTTGAGCAATCCCCTCAGCAACATAAGCAGCCCACTGATTTAAAATTGCTTTTGCTTGTGTATGGCCTTCTTCTGCTAATTCAAATAGTTTAGGAACTTCTGTTTCAAATTCAAAACCATGCTTCAGCATTAAACTTTTCAAGGCAGAAGTAGAAGCACGTTTTTCAAATGTCTTATCATCTTCAGCACGATAGAGCAGGTAGCCAATTTCATTTGCACGATGGCGTTCCCCTGGATATAAACCAATATCACGATTATAAAATGCACCACCGATACCAGTACCGAGTGTTAAACAGAAGATATTTTCCTCGTCATAATGATGGAAAGCAAGTTCACCTAATAGGGCTGCATCCACATCATTATACATTTTGATATGGTTTGATAAATCGCTTAAAGCACGATAAAAATTGGTGCCATCAAAGTTTTGGATTGTTGGACCAGTATAAACAATTTCTCCATGTTTTGAATCAACTACACCTGCACTGGAAATACCAATAAATGGTGATGTCAGCTCATGTTGCTGTATATAATTAGCAATTAAGCGGTGCACTTCATCTACAATAAGTACTTCTATATTGTCAGGTGTCGGTATTTTCACATATTCTATGATATTTAAATCATCATCTAATACGGCAGCTTTAATATTCGTACCGCCGATGTCTACTGCAATGCTATACATACTGCATTCCTCCTATATTTATAACCATTATATTCATAACGATAGATTTCAGAAAGGTTATAACTCTTTTTGAAAATTATTTTCATTAAATTCGAACAATTGTGTTAAAAGTTTTCAATTTCAGTTGTTCAGCAAAATGATAGCGTTTACAATTAAGTTTGTAAATACGAAATAAAAGTAGAACAAGTGAAATTTATCTTTTAGGACAGACAATCATAGATAACTTATTTTTGGAGGAATGCAAAATGGAAGAAAATTTGAAAGGATTATATGCTGCGTTACTTGTACCATTTGATGAAAACGGACAGGTGAAAGAAGAGGGGTTAAAAGCAATTGCTAAAAATGCCATCGAAAATGAAGAATTAGATGGTTTATATGTTAACGGTAGTTCTGGAGAGAACTTTTTAATTAATACAGAACAGAAAAAACAAATTTTTAAAATTGCTAAAGAAGCAGTCGGAGACGATGTGAAAATGATTGCTCAAATCGGTTCGCTCGATTTAAATGAGGCGATTGAGTTAGGCAAATATGCAACTGAATTAGGCTATGATGCACTTTCAGCTGTGACACCATTTTATTATCCATTGTCATTCGAAGAAATTAAACAATATTATTTCGATTTGATTGAAGCAACACAAAACAAAATGATTATTTATTCAATTCCTGATTTGACAGGTGTAAATATCGATGTTGATCAATTCGGAGAACTCTTCAATCATGAAAAGATTATCGGTGTGAAATATACTGCACCTAATTTCTTCTTATTAGAACGTCTGCGCAAAGCGTATCCAGATAAGCTGATTTTCTCAGGTTTTGATGAAATGTTAATTCAAGCAGTGATTTCAGGTGTAGACGGAGCTATTGGTTCTACTTATAACGTCAATGGTAAACGTTCACGCCAAATTTTTGAACTCGCACAACAAGGCAAAGTAGATGAAGCCTACCAAGTTCAACATGAAACAAATGATATTATCGCTAAAATTTTAGAATTAGGACTTTATCCGACATTAAAAGAAATCTTGAAATATCGTGGCATCGATAGTGGATTACCGAAACGTCCATTCGCGCCATTCAACGAAGAGAACAGAGCAGCTTTAGATGAGTTAGTAAATAAATACAATTTGTAAAATAGAATATTGTTTAAGGGGTGTTGTTTATGCAACAGGTTGGTTTTGGCGCATGGAACTGGGTAGCGGTTATTTTGTATCTTGTAGTGATGCTGATAGTCGGTGCTTATTTTACCAAACGTGCGAGTCAAAGCACAGATAGTTTCTTCACAGCAAGCGGACGCCTTCCTTCATGGGCAATTGGTTTCTCAATTTATGCTACGACATTAAGTGCGATTACATTTATGTCGACGCCAGAGAAAGCATTTTTGACAGATTGGTCTTATATTGCCGGAAACATCGCAATTGTGGCGATTATTCCATTACTTATCGCATTTTACGTGCCATTCTTTAAAAAATTAAAGGTGACATCAGCATATGAATACTTAGAAGCACGTTTTGGACCAAGTGTACGTGTAATCGGATCATTATTATTTGTTATTTTCCACTTAGGTCGTATTGCCATTGTTATCTATTTGCCGACATTAGCGATTACAGCGGTGTCTGATATCAATCCATATTTAGTAGCGAGTTTAGTGGGTATCTTATGTATCCTTTATACTTTCTTAGGTGGATTTGAAGGCGTAGTATGGAGTGACTTTATACAGGGTGTTATTTTATTAGGAGGCGCTTTGATGATTATTATCATCGGTGCTATGGAAATCAAAGGTGGTTTTGGGACAATCACTCATGATGCAATTGCGAATAAAAAATTATTAAGTGCAGATAACTGGAAGTTGAATTCTGCAGCAGCGGCACTTCCAATTATTTTCCTGGGAAATATTTTTAATAACTTACATCAATATACAGCCAGTCAAGATGTAGTTCAACGTTACCAAGCTTCAGATTCTATTGATGAAACAAAGAAATCACTATGGATTAATGGTTTGTTAGCTTTAATCTCAGCACCAATTTTCTATGGTATGGGTACAATGATGTATTCATTCTACAAACATTCAGAATCACTTCCTGAAGGATTTAACACATCTTCAGTTGTACCTTATTTCATTTTGACAGAAATGCCTCCTTTTGTAGGCGGTTTGTTAATCGCAGCAATCTTTGCGGCGGCACAATCTACAATTTCTTCAAGTCTGAACTCGATTTCAGCTTGTATATCTGAAGATATTAAAGATCGTTTCTTCGGAAAAGGAAAAGATGCGAAGAGCGAAGTGCGCTTTGCGAGAATCACGATTGTTATTGCAGGTTTATTAAGTTATTGTATCGCAATTTACTTAATTGCTGCTGATTCTAACAACTTATGGGATTTATTCTTACTTGTAACTGGATTATTCGGTGTACCTTTAGCAGGTATCTTTGCAGTTGGTATCTTTACGAAACGCGCTAACACATTCGGTGTTATCGTCGGTTTACTTACTGGTGTAGTTGTTGCATATCTAATGAAAGGTGTAGGCGGCGCAAACTCACCATTCTATGTATCAATTATTTCATTCTTTATTGCCTTTATCTTCGGTTATATTGTCAGCTTATTTGTACCTTCAAAAAATGCCAAAGATATTACAGGTCTTACAATTTATGATAAAGATAAACCGTCATCGTATGTTTCTAAAGTAGCAACAAGAAAATAATTAATTTGAAAACCCGCATTTATGTTAATGATGCATAAATGCGGGTCTTTTTGTATATGAATAAGCCTTACATTTACAATTTTAGGGTAATTAACACACAATGGAATATCTTTTTTGTTAAATTGGGGGAAAAAGGCGGTGATAAGGTGAACAAACTTGGATTTTGGTCAATCGTATTATTGACGATTAACTTGATTGTAGGGTCTGGTATTTTCTTATCGCCTGGTACGGTTGTAGGCATGGCAGGTAAATATACGCCGCTTGTTTATTTAATTGCTGCTTCATTTGCAGGCGTACTTGCAATCTCTTTTGCAGCTGCAGCTAAATATGTGAATAAAGGTGGCGCAGCATATGCATATTCTACTGCTGCTTTCGGAGAAAACATTGGTTTTTATGTGGGTATTGCTCAATTTATTGCAGGCAGTATTGCTTGGGGCGTTATGGCGACTGCAGTCGTGAAAACCATTCTAGTGATTTCTGGTGGACCTAGTAATAATCCTGTATGGGTTACTGCCGGCATTTTGATTTTAATGATAATTGTATTTTGTATTAACATCTTCGGTACAAAATTATTTGAAATCGTGAATAACCTTTCAACAGCAGGGAAGTTGATTTCATTAGGAACAGTGATTATAGCTGGTTTAATTACGATTATCTCAACAGGAAAATCACATTATTATGAAATAGATCATCTTGTTAATACATCACATTTAGATTCTTCAGGTTTTGTGATGGCGATTATTGCAGCGTTTTATGCCTTTACTGGTTTTGAGAACGTGGCGAATGGTTCACAAGATATGCAATCACCTGAAAAGAATTTGCCTAAAGCAATTCCGTTAGCAATTTTAATCATCGGTACTGCGTTCATAGGTTTGATTACGATTATTATGATGATCAACCCTGAAGCGTTATTAAGAACGAAGCAAGTGGTTTCGCTTGTTGCGATATTTAAATCACCGATTCTCTATAACATCATTTTATATGGTGCATTAATTTCAATGTTCGGTATCAATATTGCGACATCATTCTCGATTCCGCGTATGTTGGAATCTGTAGCTGAAAAAGGGCAGCTGCCGGTATGGTTTAAATATCGTAATAAGTATGGCTTTCCATTGAATGCATTTTTAGCTACTGCGGTGGTTGCAGTGCTATTACCTATGTCATTTCGTTTTGATATGGATAGCATCATTGTACTCAGTGCGATTTCTAGATTTGTTCAGTTTCTTGTAGTCCCTGCAGCATTAATTACGTTTTATATGGGCAGAGCGCATGATGATGTATTGGATTCAGCGAAAAAGAATATCTTTACAGACATGTTTATGCCAAGCTTCGCATTATTCTTAACAGTCTTTATGCTTTTCAGATTTGATTGGAAAAGTGAGTTTTCCGTGAAACATCATGGAGATCTGGTCTTGAATTATTCAGCAATCATTGCGATGGTGATTGGTTATATCGTACTGCCTGCAGTGTTGTTTTGGATAAATCATCGTAGGAATGAAAAAAGAAAAATGGTCAATGAGGAATAGATTCAACGATTAATTAAAAAGAAAGGGTGATACCTAGATTTAATTATCTAAAAATTTAGAAAATTATGTTGACTTCCTTTTGAAGAAGATTATAATGGATTTTATTCTAAAACACAGGAGGATATATCATGTCAGCCATCATTGGAATATCAACAAGTATCTTAAAAGATCAAGACGGCATGTTTCCTGGATATCAACGTTGTTATGTCAATAAGGATTATATTAATGCAGTTATTAAACAAGGGGACACCCCCTTGGTCATTCCAATGAATAACGATAAGTCTATCATCAAACAGCAAGTTAAGAAATTAGATGGATTAATATTGAGCGGAGGACATGATGTAAGTCCGGCACTTTACCACGAAGATCCATTAGAAAAATTGAGTGAGACATTAATTGAAAGAGACAAATTTGATTTTGCGCTCATCGAAGAAGCAACTAAGAAAAACATACCTATTTTAGGCATTTGCAGAGGGGCTCAAATTCTAAATGTTTATTTTGGGGGAACCTTATATCAAGATACATCATATAGAGAAAGAAGTACGATTAGACATTGGCAATCTTTTAACCCAACTGAAAAAACACACCAAATAACAATAAAGCCTAAAACACGTATGGCTCAAATTTTTAAAACATCTTCATTTTATGTGAATTCTTTTCACCATCAGTTGATTCATGAACTCGCAAGTAATTTCATTGCGGCGGCACATTCTAATGATCAATCTATTGAAGCCTTTGAATCAAAAGATGACAGTTTTATTTTAGGTATTCAATGGCATCCTGAAATGTTATGGAAAGAGTCGAGTATGGATGAGTTGTTTTTAGATTTTATAAAACAAGCTGAAAGAATGTGATGTTATGAAAAAGTTAGGGTTTTGGTCCATAGTATTATTTGCGATTAATTCAATCATTGGTTCTGGGATATTTTTATCTCCTGCTGCAGTAATTAAAATAGCGGGGAAGTATACACCGATTGTCTATGTATCAGCAGCGTTATTAGCGGCAGTGTTAGCGATAACTTTTGCAGCGGCTGCTAAATATGTAAGTAAAAGTGGTGCAGCATATGCATACGCTACAGCAGCCTTTGGAAAAAATATCGGTTTTTATGTGGGTATTACGAGATTTGTAGCGGCAAGTATTGCTTGGGGCGTTATGGCTACAGCAGTCGTGAAAACAGTGATTACTATTTTTGGTGGAGATAACACAGAATTCTGGATGATTACATTAGGTTTACTGTTGCTAATGGCTGTATTACTTATCATTAATATGGCTGGTAACAAGATTTTTACGATTATCAATAACCTTTCTACAATCGGGAAGTTGTTGGCATTAGTGACTACGATTGTAGCTGGTGCTGTTATCGTGATAATGACAGGAAAAAACCATTTTAATGAAATTAATAGTATTGTAGATACTTCAAAGATTAATGGTTCTACTCTAGTCATGGCAGTAATTGCTGCTTTCTATGCTTTTACTGGTTTTGAAAGTGTTGCGAATGCTTCAGAAGATATGAAAAAACCTGAGAGAAACTTACCAAGAGCAATTCCATTAGCTATTTTAGTCATCGGTATTGTGTATATAGGGATTATAATAGTAACGATGATGGTGAATCCAGGAGCGCTTATTAAAACAAAAGAAGTCGTGTCTTTAGTAGCGGTGTTTGATTCACCGGTTATTTATAACATCATTTTATATGGTGCTTTGGTTTCAATGTTCGGTATAAATGTGGCGGCTTCATTCGGTACGCCAAGGATTTTAGAGGCAATCGCGAATGAAAATCAGGTGCCCCATTGGTTTAAACAGCGTACGAAACAAGGATTCCCGTTTATTGCCTTTTTGACTACTTGTATTGTAGCTGCAGTGTTACCGATGGCATTCCAATATGATATGACAAGTATCATTATTTTAAGTTCAATTTCTAGATTTATTCAATTTTTAGTTGTACCGGTTGGTGTATTGATGTTTTATTTCGGAAAAGAAAGAGGCCATGTATTAGACAATGTGCATAAAAACATTGTAACGGACGTTATTTTGCCAGCAGTATCATTACTATTAACGATATTATTATTGGTGATGTTCGATTGGAAAGGCCAGTTCTCCATTAAAACAGATCATGGCACTATGTTGAATTATTATGCGATTACGGCTATGGTAATTGGGTACGCTATATTACCGGCTGTGTTATTCTGGGTAAATAAGAAGAGAAAGACAGAAATAAAATAAATCCTATGACTTGATATACAGGGATAAAATGTTATTTTATGAAAAAGTCGCAATGTAAAGGGAGTTTATTATGACGAATAACCGTAATGATTTCACACTAAGATTATTAGAGGATGCGAATATTCATCCAGGCATGCGAGTACTAGATGTAGGTTGCGGTCCAGGCGAAGTTACTGGATTACTAGCCGCACTTGTTGGTGATTCTGGGAAAGTTATCGGTATTGATACAAATACGCAATTGTTGAATCTCGCAAAACAAAATCATAGTGGAGAGAATATTGAATATAGAGAAGCGGATATTTATGACTTACCTCAAGATTTAGGAACATTTGATGCTATAGTAGGACGTCGAGTACTTATGTATTTGCCAGAACCAATGCAAGCTTTGGAGAATCTGAAGCCGTTTCTTAAGACGGACGGTATGCTTATTTTTCAAGAAAGTGATGCAATCAATGGCGGTACTGGCGGAGATAACTTGCCTAGACATCAACAAGCAATCCAATGGGTATGGCAGACAGTTGGATTAGAAGGCGGAGACATTCATATTGGTGAAAAACTCTATGATATGTATGTGCAGCTCGGTATTGAAAATCCTAATATTATGGCTGAAGTAGTAATGCAGACGTCTAAAGACAATGATCTCGCTTGGCTTATAGAAATGATGCTGCCGAGAATGCAATCGCATCAAGTATTAAGCGAAGACTTCTCGATAGACACATTTAAAAAAGAATTAAAAGCAGAAGCAGATGCTACAAATACAGCATTTATTCGTGATACTGCTTTTGGTGTTTGGGGAAAATTTAATTAACAAGGAACGCTATGAGAGTGATGATGACTTTCATAGCGTTTTTTTGACTTTGAATGCTGTATTAATCGTTTTCCAATCTTTGGATTATATTTTGAGAGAAAAATACAGGTTGGCTCATTTTTTGTTTACTTACAGGAAAATATAGGCAAACATTCATAATAATCAACTAGGTTATTTGATAGATATAATAAAATATTAAGTAATGGACATTAATTGTCCACTTTTACCTGTATATTTAACTGTAGGAGATGGTGAACATGGATAAATCAACAAGAGTTTTGAATATCTTCACACGTTTGCTGAATGGGGAAACTGTTAGAAAATCAGATCTTTCTGAGTTTGGAAATGTGAGTACGAAGTCTATTCAAAGAGATGTTAGAACGATAAATGATTTTTTTTATGAAAGTGAATATTGGAATAATAGAAATACTGAAATCGTGTATAAAAAGAATGGCTATGAATTAATCACAAACTTTAATAGTTTAAATGGGTTAGCTTTGCTAGGGCTTATGGTTAAAATTAAAAGTTTAACGCCTATTTTGCATGTAGATGTATATAACTTATTCAGAAGAGAAATACAGAATTTGCGTATTGAAGATAGAAAAATTTTAAGTGAGATGTTAAAACACTTTAAAAAGCGTGATGAAACGTTTCCGGGTGAAATATTAATGTTAATAGAACAAGCAATTAGTCAAAAAAGCTTGGTTTGGATGAAATTCAAAGGACGTAATATTGAAGTAAAGCCGTTATCGACGATGTATATGCATTACGATTATTGGTTTACATATGAATATGAAAAAACGGTTTATACGGAGCGAGTAAGACATATTGAAAATTTTAAAGTTTCAAACCATACCTTTGACGAAGTTAAAAGTAAAGAACTTGTTACAGTTGAAATTGATAAGTCGAAATGGGAATTATTTCGCCAGCAATATGCAATAGTAGAAATATTAGAAAATACAAATGATGGAAAAATCATAGTCAAAGTTGCTTGTACGGAATTAGATGCTTACTACATCGCATATCAGATGGCGCCATTAGCTCGTATCTTAGAACCTCAAAAGTATATAGATAGTTTTATTGAACGTATTAATCAAATCAAAAGTTGCTATGAGTAAATTAAAAAATAGATGAGTAAACTGTAAGCAAGAATAATCATTATAAATACAATAAAAAACATGAGTTGTAGGCCAATATCAAGTCCCCTTACTAATGATGTAATGAGGGGACTTGTGTTTTATGTGGGTAAATTTAGAAGATGTTTTCAATCTCAAAAAATTAAGATGTTTTACTAGTTTGAGATAGTTTTTCTTCAATTGCAGATATACGTAAATCAACAATCTCTCTTTCAGCTTTCAAGACTTTAAGATGGGCTTCTAATATGTCTGAAATCTGCGTTTCATCTTCAGAAAGCTTATCGACATTTTGTTTGATTTGTTTCAAAGGCATATTCAATAAACTAAAACATTGAATCAAGCTGATCATTTCTATATCTTTATGAGAATAGACACGTTGGTTATGTGTATTGCGTTCAATATTCATAAGTAAGCCGTGTTTTTCATAATAACGCAGTTTACTCTTTGAAATGTCTTTCATATCAGACACTTCTTGAATTGTATATTTTTCCAAACAAATCACTTCCCTTAAACCATGGTTTAACCTATATTCTATTATATAGAAAATGCTTATGAGGTGAAAGAATGGAAAACTTTACTGATATTTTGAACAGTAGAAAATCTGTAAAAGGGTTTGATCCTGATTACAAAATTCCAAAAGAAGAAATGGATGAAATCTTAGCAAAAGCTGCTCAAGCACCTTCTTCAGTGAATATGCAGCCGTGGAGAATTGCGGTAGTTGAAAGTGATGAAGCTAAAGATACGTTAAGACCATTAATCCAATTTAATACAAACCAAAATGATACATCTTCAGCGATGCTTGTTATTTTCGGTGATTTACAATGTTATGAAAATGCAGACTTCATTTATGAAAGTGCTGTAGAACAAGGTATGATGCCTGAAGAAGTTAAAAATCAAATCTTACCATTAGCAAAAGATGGATATAAAAGTTTGTCACGTGAGCAAATGAGTGACATTGTGAAAATTGACAGCAGTTTGATGGCAATGCAGTTGATGTTAGTAGCAAAACAATATGGTTATGATACGAATCCGATTGGTGGATTTGAAGCAGATAAAATTGGTGAAGCATTAGGTTATCCATTAGACCGTTATGTTCCTGTTATGATTGTGGCTATCGGTAAAAAAGCGAAAGAACCACGTGAATCATTCAGAATGCCAACTGAAAAATTTGTAGAGTATCAATAATGTGAAATACTCATTTAAATAGAAAAGAAGTTGTCAGTATAGATACTGGCAGCTTTTTTTATAGGTGCCTATAAAAAGAAGCGGATCAACCTTTGGTCGATCCTTTGCTTCTTATCATGCTATGTTTGTAAGACATGATGAACAGTTGCAACGAAGACGTCTTTTGAATAAAAATGACGTTTATTGCCTCTGGGAGAGAAGGGTTGGATAACGCCATCCTTTATCCACTTTTCAAGTAGATCTTGAGGATAGCCAGCCTCCACCAATTCGTCTTCGTCAGTAATAAGTTGATCCCAAGCAAAATCAATATCCTTAAGATCTACTGCACTATCAGAAGTTTCAAATTGTTCCACTATATCACCCTTTCTTTGCAGCTGTAAGTATAGGTAATAGGGCTTAGCGGAAGAGGCCTGTTTGCACAATCTCTCCAATTTATCGATACCCGTTTTTATTATATTTAATTTAGGAATTACTTTTTGTTTAAAATTTCTTAAATGATTTAAGTTGTGGCAGTGGATTGTAATTGTATTATAAGCCATAAAGCTATTGGGTTCATAAAATGATTTTGAAAGATAATATTAATTCACATCAATGAGCAGTTTGTGCTTGTTCTCCTTTTCCATTAAGCTAAAATATGACTTAAAGAAGAAATAGCTGAGGAGGGACAAGGTGTGAGAATAGGAACAATTTCAGACTTGCATATTGATCGACCATCTGATTATACAGAAACTGAATATGCTGAAACATTAGCATCATTAGCTGAAGACCAACATCTCGATGTCCTTTTGATAGCTGGAGATATTTCAAATGATTACCGTAAATCCTATCAGTTTGTACAAGAAATGAAGAGAAGGATAAATAAAGAAGTGCTTTTTATACCTGGTAACCACGATTATTGGAATGTAGATGAAAAGACAACACATGAAATTCATGAATTTTTCATGCAACAACCAGAGTGCTTAATGGGACATCCTTATATTATTAATGATGAGTGGGCAATCGTTGGGAATAGTGGCTGGTATGATTATACATTCGCAAGTTCAGAGTATACAACTGAACGTTTAGAACGAAGACGTTTCAAAGGGGCAACTTGGCAAGATAAAGTCCATGTTGACTGGGGAATGAGTGATATTGAGGTCTCCCATAAAGCAGCTTTGATGGCAGAAAATGATCTTCAAAAAGTAGAAGATAAAAAAATTATTCTCGTCACACATGTTGTGACGGACCCTAGTTTCAGAGTGCCAATGCCACATCGCATCTTTAACTATTTTAATGCTTTTATTGGCACATCAGACTTTCAACCATTATTCCAAAAATATAATATTCGTTATAGTTTAATGGGGCATGTACATTTCAGAGGTGAAACTGAGAAAGATGGTATAGAATTTGCATGTGTATCTTTAGGTTATTTCAGAGAATGGCGTACTAAAAATATATATCGCGAAATGTCGCATGCGTTAAATGTGATTGAAATCAGTTAACTCTAAAATGTTTTTATAATTCAACATGGAGTGGTAGTCATTTTATAAACAAACTAAATTGTTTGTAATATAACTTGAAATAATCCGTCTTTTGTTTACACATATTTTATATTCTACACGTTGCGTACACAGGCTTTTAGTTGTTTTCAAAGGCGCGTAATTATATTACATGCAAAATACATTTTCTTACAAAACGATTGTGCATCTTTCTTTTAATATCTGTTCGTGATAGTTTGTATCTTGTAAATAAAATTTGGTTATACGAAAGGGACGGTATTTAAATTATATGAATAAGTTATTGACAGCGACAATCGTAGGTTTGGGAGTATCATCAGTCGGGTTTATCAGTCACAGTGCAGATGCAGCGGAAAATACACAAGGCACACCACAGGTTGAACAGCAACAACAGCAAACACAAGAAGCGAAAGGTTATTCTTACGGTTCTTATTTCACAAAGGATGCACAAGGTAATTACCACCACACTTTAGATGGTAATTGGAATCAATCAATGTTTGATAATCACGAATATCAATTTACATTAACTGATTCAGAAGGTGCGACACATTATTTCTACTTCCCACAAAGTGCATTAATCCAAAACTACCAACAAGATGACAATAACTACTCTCCAAGTGCTTCTAGTGAAGAAGTACAAAAAGAAGGTTATGACGTAAATGCTACACCTTCAGCAGAAGATAAAGCAAAAAATCCTAATGCTGCAAAAGCAGAAGATAATAACAATACTCAAAACGCTCAAAATAACAACCAAAATACACAAGCACAAGATACAACTTCAGCAGATGAAGTATCAAGTGCACAAGGAAATGAAACAAGTAATACTGTAGCTTCTGAAGACAACACAACAAACAATACATCAGCAAGCCTGCAAAATAATCAAAATACACAATCAGCTTCAACATATAATCAGTCAAGTGGTGAAGAATCAAATGTTCAATCACAAAATGCTACTTCAAACACACAACAACCACAAACTGCACAAGCTCCAGAAGTAAATAACACACAAGATAATGCAGGCGGTTCAAGTGAAGGTAATACAACAGAAGCACCTGATACGAGTGATAATGGTGACGGTGCCCATGCACAAGACGCAAGATGGTTAACTAAACACCCTAAATTACAAGAGTATGGACAATATCATGGCGGGGGCGCACATTATGGCGTTGACTATGGTATGCCAGAAAATACACCTGTTTATTCATTAACAGACGGTACAGTGACACAAGCAGGTTGGAGTAACTATGGCGGTGGTAACCAAGTTACAATCCAAGAGAAAAATAGTGATAATTACCAATGGTATATGCATATGAATAAATTGAACGTGCAACAAGGACAAAGTGTTAATGCAGGTGACCAAATCGGTCAATCAGGAAGCACTGGTAATTCAACTGCACCGCACTTGCACTTCCAACGCATGCAAGGTGGCGTAGGTAATGAATATAGTGTGAATCCAGACAGTTACATTAACAGCAAACAATAATATAGAGAATCAAAATAAAAGGATATTATTCAACACTCTTTGTACTGCACCCCTAAAGTTGAACTCGAAAAATTCAAGTTTAGGGGTGTTTATTTATGCGTAAAAAAACATAATTTAGAATTCAAGCTTCAATTGATAAAAGAGTATAAAGCAGATCCTCTAGGCTATAAAGCATTATCAAAAAAATATAATATTCATAATTCTTATATCACATAAAGAGACTGCTAAAAAATTTGATACCGTTATTTGTAGACGAATGTCGGTATAGCGTGAGCTATTAAGCCGACCATTCGACAAGTTTTGGGATTGTTAAGGGTTCCGAGGCTCAACGTCAATAAAGGAATTGGAATAAAGAAAAAACATGTTATATTATATATCGGGATTTTTATTAAGTAATTGTTTAAATTCTGCATAAGGAGTTTTTACAATGTATAAAAACATAAGAAAAATTGCTACTGCTACTATTGTGACTTCTCTTCTAATGGGACCAGTATATTTTACGATAGAATCAGGTAAAGCTAATGCTGAAACTGTTAAAGCAGTTGATGAAGAAATGAAACAAAGAAAAGAAATCGGAAATGTTTTGATTGAAAGTATTGAAGAGAATAAAAGTTCTTTTAAAGACCCTAAAGAAGCTGAGATTTTAAAAACTAAGGCTGAGCAATATAGAGATGGAGTTGCAGAAAGAGGGAGAGCAACGATAGCTGCTAAAGCTGGGGCTAAATCTATTAAAGCTGTAGTTAATAAAGTCGGACAAAAAGCTTGGGATAACATAATTAAGCAAGTAGAAAAGAGAACAGGTACTCAATTAGTTGTCCTTCATTATCAATCTATAAATAAATTATGTGATTATTTGACTGGATTTGAAGGGGAATTATCCAATGATATAACTAAATACTTAGTACAAAATGGATTTAATCGTCAAATAGCAGGTGTTATAGCAAGAGTATTTATTGGTGTGGTTCTGTAATTATGAATAAGAAAAGAAAGATATATTTATTTTTACTTATAGTTACAGCTCTTGCCTTTTTTATTTTGCCTCAAATAACAGGTAACTATGATATCAGAACTAGATCATTTGGTATTATTCCTTTTGTTTTCTTTGTTTTATTTATATTTAGTTCTGATAAGAAATCTGATAGAAGAAAGCATTAAGGATTTAATGAGGAAAGGGGCTAGGACATAATTCCAGTCTCAAATAAAAGCCGTTGAAAACTTTGTACTGCACCCCAAAAGTTCAACTTTTGGGGTGCAGTACATTTAATGTTGAAACAATGTCCTTTTAATTTTCTGTTTTTTCTATATGACCTTGAATGACACTACCTAATCCATTGTGTTTATTACCTTCATGTCGTTCGATTTCAATTTTTTCTAAACGATGAATCTTTACTGGCAAGTGAGATAAATATGTTTTGATTTCATCTACATCATATAGCATGTTTACATCTTTAGGACCGCCTGTACCAAAATCGACTTGATCTTTAGAGTAGAATTCAAAATAGCTGTGACCATGATTAACTAAAGGCTGAATTAGATTATTAAACATGCCGGGTTTATCTTCAGTGAGGACATGGCCAAATACGTTTATAGTATAATCAAACTGATTATCAGGCACTAAACCTTGCTTTGTGACATCACCATATCGTGCATCAATTGTTACACCCATTTCGTTTGCGAGTTTTAATTGTTTTTCGATACCTACTTTTGATAAATCATAAGTCATAACATCGTAACCAAGATTGGCTAAATATGATGCATTACGTCCTTCGCCTTCCGCTAAAATCAGAACTTTTTCGTTGTCGTTTGCCTCTTGATTAAATACTTCTTTGATATAGGCATTTGGTGCTTTGCCATAAAGATAATCAGTTGAATCAAATTTTTTATCCCAAATATACATATCATTCACTCCTTAAAAACACTGGAGTAGAGTACACCAGTACGATTACTCTGCTCAATACTATATTAAGCATAGCAATCATAGTTTATAAAACAAATCAAAAAAGCACAAAACCTGAAGTCTAGGTTTTGTGCGTAATATGTGAATTACATATTTCCGATAGATAAATATTTTGTTTCTAAATAAGGTTGAATACCTTCAATGCCGCCTTCTCGACCATAACCGCTTTCTTTCATACCGCCGAATGGAGCATGTGCAGCAGATGGTCCGCCGTCATTCCAACCAATAACACCATAATCTAAGTTATCATACAGATAGAATCCAGTTGCATAATCTTTAGTAAAGAAGTAAGCAGCTAAACCGAATTCAGTATCATTAGCATATTGAATTGCATCATCTAATTTTGAATAACTCATAACTGGCGCAACAGGACCGAATGTTTCTTCATGCATAATAATCATATCTTGATTTACATTTGAAATAACGACGGGTTTTAAGAAGTTGCCACCTAGTGATTCAATATCTTCTAGTGAGCGAGAAAGTTTACCGCCTTTAGAGACCGCATCTTTAATTTGATCAATAACTTTATCTACGCCTTTTTGATTGATTAAAGGTCCGATATCAACACCTTTATCTAAACCATTTCCAACCTTCAATGCATTTACTTTTTGACTCAATTTTTCGACGTAAGTTGAAGCAATAGCTTCATGTACATAAATACGGTTGGCACAAATACAAGTTTGTCCTGCATTTCTGAATTTTGTAGCGATTGTTTGATCTACAGCAAAATCAATATCTGCATCTTTGTGTACAATTAACGGAGCAAGACCGCCAAGTTCCATTGTGACATTTTTAACTGAACTTGAAGCGCCTTCGATTAATTTTTTACCGACTGGTGTAGATCCTGTAAATGTGATTTTTTGAATGATGGAACTTTCAGTGAAAATACGTCCTGCATCTTTACCGGAAGCAATCACATATTGAATTGCATCTTCAGGAATACCTGCTTCATGTGCTAACTCAACTAAACGTATTGTTGTTAAAGGTGTTTGTACTGCAGGTTTGCAAACAATCGTGCAACCTGCAGCTAAGGCAGGAGCCATTTTACGTGTAATCATTGCAGCTGGGAAGTTCCAAGGTGTAATTGCTCCTACAACTCCTACTGGGAATGATTGAACGATAATTTTTTTAGAAGTTGTATTAGCTGGAATCGTGCGTCCGTAAATCCGTTTTGCTTCTTCTGCATACCAATCAACATAAGAACGCGCATAATCCACTTCGCCTAATGCTTCTTTTAGAGGTTTGCCGCCTTCTTTGGTAATCAATTCTGCTAATTCTTCTTTATGTTCATCAATTAATTTAGACCAAGCCCATAATTTTTGCGAACGTGTATGTGCATCTACTTCTCGCCAAGATTCGAATGCTTTTTGTGCGTTTTCGATTTGCTTATTGATTGTAGCTTCATCTGTGTATTCTAAAGTTTCAATGACATCATTCGTTGCCGGGTTCAAAACTTCTAATTTTGCCATTCTTTACCACCTCATTTAATGTTATGAATAAAATTATTGTTTTATCTACATATCGTTATTTTCATTATACCCTCAGTTGTAATAAGCCAATACCTGTTAATAAAAATAAGAAGTACAAAGTAATTTAAATTAATTGTTAAAACTAATAATTTGTAAGCGTTTACATTTATAGAGTAAAATGAAATTATAATCATTAAGGGAGTGGTTGAGATGTCAAATGTAAAGAAAGACAGAATGAAAATTTATGTTTTGGACAATGGCACGATGAAGATGGACAAGAATTTAATGATTGCAAATTCAAATCAAGCCACTAGTGATAACCCTAACCAACCGAATGAAATGCATGAGTTCCCGATTTATACTGTTTTTATTGATCATCCTGATGCAAAGATATTATTTGATACTGCTTGTAATCCTAATTCTATGGGAGAAGAGGGACGATGGATTACAGCAACACAAAAAGCATTTCCATATTTTGCAGATGAATCATGTCATTTGCCGAACCGTTTAGAGCAGCTTGGGATAGACCCGAAAGATGTAGATATAGTAGTTGCTTCACATCTACATTTAGATCATGCAGGATGTTTAGAATATTTTACAAATGCGACAATTATTGTACATGATGATGAATTAAGCGGAGCTATGAAAGGTTATGCATGTAATCAACAAGCAGGTGCATATATATGGAGCGATATCGATGCTTGGATTAAAAATGATTTAAGCTGGAAAACGATTAAACGTGATCAAGATCACTTGAATTTAGTAGATGGAGTTAAAGTTTTGAATTTCGGAAGCGGCCATGCTTGGGGGATGATAGGGCTGGAAATCGAAACGGAAGAATTAGGAACTGTAATTTTAGCTTCAGATGCTATTTATACTAAAGAAAGTATGGAGCCTACTTTAAAGCCACCAGGAATTATTTATGATTCTATTGGATGGTCTGATTCAGTAGAAAAAATTAAACAGCTTGCAGATGAAAAGGATGCACAAATTTGGTTTGGTCATGATGGTGACCAATTTGCTACATTCAGAAAATCAACAGATGGTTATTATGAATAAGGAGGAATGTGATATGGAAACTAAAGCCGCTGTATTATATGAAATGGGATTAGAAGTACCTTATAAAGATTCAAAACCGCTTAAAGTTGAAACATTGCAATTAGAGTCTCCAAAAAATCATGAAGTCCTTATTAAAGTTCATGCAGCAGGATTATGTCATTCTGACTTATCTGTGATTAACGGAAGCAGACCAAGACCTATGCCTATGGCGTTAGGGCATGAAGCCGCTGGAGAAATTATTGAAGTAGGAAAAGAGGTCACACAATTTGAAGTGGGTGACCATGTTGTATGCACATTCATCCCGAGTTGTGGTCATTGCATACCATGTAGAGAAGGAAGGCCGGCTTTGTGTGAAAATGGCGCAGAATCCAATGAAAAAGGAGAAATGCTCGAAGGAGGACGTCGTTTATCTAAAGACGGTAAACCTATTAACCACCACTTAGGCGTTTCAGGTTTTTCTGATTATGCTGTCGTATCGGAGAATTCAATTGTGAAGATAGATTCATCTATTCCTTTCGAACGAGCAGCTGTTTTCGGATGCGCGGTCATTACTGGTATAGGAGCTGTAATAAATACGGCTCAAATCAGACCTGGAAGTAACGTAGCTATTGTTGGTCTAGGAGGAATTGGTTTAAACGCAATCTTAGGTGCGAAGCTAGCAGGTGCAAATGAAATTATTGCCTTAGATATTAATGAAAATAAATTCAATCTAGCTAAAACATTAGGGGCAACTGTTGTTTTTAATTCAGGAGATGAAGATATAGTTGAAAAGATTAAAGATTATGTATCTGGTGGTGTTGAATATGCATTTGAAACAGCAGGAGTAGTGCCGGCAATGCAAACTGCATATGCTATTACTAAGCGAGGCGGTACTACTGTAACAACTGGACTACCCGATCCTAAAGCACAATTTTCTTTCCCACAAGTAACTTTAGCGGCAGAAGAGCGTACAATAAAAGGATCTTATGTTGGAAGTTGTGTTCCTGATAGAGATATACCAAGATTTGTAAGCTTATATCAGCAAGAAAGACTTAATATCGATCCGCTTATCAGTAAAACGATATCGCTAGATGAAATAAATGAAGGTTTTGATCAATTAGCAAGCGGAGACGTAGGGCGTTTAATTATAAAAATGCAATAATGAAACAGACAGCGTTAAAGCGCTGTCTGTCTTTTCATTATACAGTATAATATGCTTGGTGTTCTTTATAGTAACCTTCTATAAATTGATAAAGGTTTAAGTCAGCTTCATTTAGCGGTGTATCTTTCAATGTAGAAAGATAGATATTGCTTGAAATGATTAAATTTTTATCCTGCATATAGGGTAATTCTAATTCTTTACACATAGAAGCTGGCAAGAAACAGAAGTTTGTACGTTCTCTTAATAAAGTACGTAGAAAATAATCATCTACATAGTTGGAATTATTTATTTTGATATTTTTAGTTTCTAAGAAAGCTTTTAACATTTCGTTATATTCTTTATTATGTGATGAAAATAAGAATGATTTATAAATGGAATTGTTATATAGATCATCAGATGTCAACAATCCATCGAATTTATGAGGATAAGTTAATACAATATCTTCATCAATTATTTTTTTACATTCGATTTTAGGATGTGTTAATTCTATTGAATTCAAAGCAAAGCTTATATGATGAGAGAGTAATTTTTGTATAATCTCTCTATTTACAGTGATTTCCATATTATATTTATTTTCAGGATAATTTTTCGCGTATTCAGGGAAGATACCTGACATTAAACGTGTGTGTGAAGAAGCAAAATGAACAGTTTTTTCTCTGATTGCTGTATTGTTTTGTATTATCTCACTTACACGATCTATTTCATTAAATATTCTATTAACTGACTTAAGCAGTAATTTTCCATTTTCAGTAAGTACTATATTTCTGCCTTTTTTAATAAACAATTCCGTGTTAAGTTCTTTTTCTAATTTCTTAATCGTCATACTAAGTGCTGGTTGGCTGATATATAAATTCTCTGCAGCTTGGGTGTAGTTTAAGGTTTCTGCAACATGTTTAAAATACTTTAAATATAATAGTTCCATATCAATTCTCCTATAAGTTGTAGTTTATAGTTCTATCAATTTTATATATTATTATATATAAGTTAGGGGCGTTATAATAGCATTAAGAGGTGAAGGAAAATGAATATAGCAATTTATGGGGCAGGTTCATTAGGAACAATTATGGGAGCATTCCTTTCTGAATCTGATGCTAATGTAGATTTAATAGATGTAAACCAAGCACATGTGGATAAATTAAATGAAGAAGGCGCTCATGTTGTAGGGGCAACAGATTATCGTCACGCGGTACATGCTATTACACCTGATGAAGTCAATAAGCGATACGATATAATCTTGCTTTTAACAAAACAAGTGTTTAATCAACAAGTCATTCCGAAAGTCAGAGATATTTTGAAATTTAATGGTACAGTTGTATCATTACAAAATGGTATTCCTGAAGAGTTGATTCAAGAAGTATTGCCACCAGCTAATATTGTAGCGGGATCTGTAGAGTTCGGAGCAACTTTCGAAGGTCCTGGTATTTCACGTTTAACAACTGAATTCGATACATTTAAAAACAACGCAATTCAAATCGGGGAATTAGATGGAGCAGTTACAGAACGCACAAAAGCAATCCAAAAAGCATTAGAACCTATCGGCGGTATTTCTGTATCAGATAATTTACCTGGTACAAAATGGGCTAAATTAATTATTAATAGCGCATTAAGCGGTATGTCTGCTGCAACAAACAGCACATATGGAGACGTTATGGATGATCCGATTGGTGCTAAAGCTGCAGTATATGCAATGAATGAAGTAGTAAAAGTAGGTAAAAGTAATGGCATAGAATTTGAAAAACTAAGTGTATTAAATCCAGAAGCATTTGCAGAAATTACAGACGAAAAAGCGCAAATTGAAATCATGAAAGAATCATTAAAAGCTTCAAGATCAATCGAAGCAAGTATGCTGCAAGATTTAAGAAAAGGAAGAGCCACAGAAATTAATTACATTAATGGAGCTGTCACTAAAATAGGTAAAGCAAATGGTATTTTAACTCCGGTAAATGATTTAATTGTAGACATTGTATCTAAAGCTCAAGATAACAAAAAAGTACCTGACTTTGATGAAAGTATGGGACAATTTAAAAAGTTATTTGATACAAACAAATAGTTAAGGAGTGAAGCATGATGGATAAAGAACAAGTTAAAAATATATCAGCAACACCGATTAACGCACCTGTCTTTCCGATGACAGAAATTAAGTTCAGAAATAGAGAATATCTCAATATTATTTATGAAACAGATAAAGCTGCTTTAGAAGAAATAGTACCTGAACCATTAAAAGTTACAAGCAACCGTATTAAATTTGAAGTTATCAATATGCCGGATAGTACTGGATTAGGGAGCTATAAAGAAGCAGGACATGTAATACCTGTTGAATATAACGGTGAAAAAGGTGAATTTTATCTGTCTATGTATGTTAGTAATCAAGCAGCAATTGCAAGCGGCAGAGAGATTGCAGCTTTTCCTAAAAAAGCTGGAAATCCTGATTTATTTGTAGACAATGATACACTTGTTGGAACACTTGATTATAACTCTTTACGTGTTGCGCAAGCCACAATGGCTTATAAATATTATAAAATGACAGATGAAGAAGCCCTAGCAGATGTTACTGCCCCTCAATTCATGTTAAAGTCTGTCAGAGACTATGATGGCAGTTTATTACGCTGTGAATTAACAAGAAGCCAAATTACGGATATAAAATTGAAAGAAGCTTATAGAGGACTAGCACGTTTGCAATTATTTGAACATGTAATGGCACCGCTAGCAGATTTCCCTGTAAGAAAAATTGTAGATGCACATCATATTATTGCTGATTTAACATTAGGACAACCAAGCCCCGTTTACGATTACTTGAAATAAAATATAAAGCAGTTTAAACAGAGAACCTGTACTAAAAAGTATAGGTTCTTTTTTTACAGTAAAAACAGAAGTAAATTCATTTATATATCTGCACACAAATGCATTTCTTCACAAATTTGACAATCGCTAAAGTGAAATAGATAATAGTATATAATTATGAATAATCATAATATTCTAATCTTTGCACTTTTGGGAATGATGCGATATAGAAAATGTTCGAGAAATATGTAAACAACACACAAATTTAACAGAAGATGAAATTAAAGAAATTGAAGAATTATCGAAACACTTACCGACTATGGCAAATCTTAATGAAGCCAGTGTTTTTATTGATTGTCCTACTGAAAATAACGATCATATCATTGTAGTAGCAGAAGCCATGCCAGATCAAAATGACGTTTTATATCATAATTCAGTCATTAAACAGAATGCTTATGAAAGATTTGAACCAGCTGTGTTCGAAGTTTTTAAAACTAAGAAAAGTGTATATCATCATAGAGGAATGTCACAAGAGGGTAAAGTGATTGAACAAAATGTCACTCCTATTATTCATAATAATCGAGTGATTGCTGCATTGATTATGGAAAAAGATATCAGCAACCAATTGCTTGAGGAAAATAAAATGAAAGCATTGACTGAAGCAACCTATACGTTGAGTCAAATCGTATCACATCCGAGTGAGAAACAGCTATTTTTCTCAGATATGATTGATGAAAGTTTGTTTGATATCGATCAAGACTTGATTATCCGTTATTTTAATCTAACAGCAGAAAAACTAGTAAAAGATATTGTTGGTATTGATTGCAAAATGGGACTTTCTTTCGTCGAGTTGTTTCCTAACATAGAAGAAATGTTAACAGATGGGCAAGTGATTACAATTAAAGAACGAAAGCTGCAAGGTCATTACTTTCAAGTAAAGTGTATTCGATTATTTGATGATTTAGGGAATGTATCAGGACACATCATCATGTTACATGACATTACTGACTTAAAGGAAAAGGAGAAAGAACTTGTTTCTAAATCTGTTGCACTTCGTGAAGTACATCACCGTGTGAAAAACAATCTACAAACAGTTGCGAGCTTATTAAGGTTACAAATGCGTCGTGGCATACCTGATGAAAGCAAGCATTATTTTGAAGAGAGTTTAAATAGAATCCTTAGTATTGCCTCTGTATATGAAGTGATATTAGATGGGGCGTATGCTGATCAAGTTGATATTGGCAAATTGATTGTTAAAATCGGGAATATGCTTGTAAGTACAGGGAACGCGCAACATTTACATATTCATTATGACATCCAAGAAACATTTTATCTGTCATCTAATATTGCAGTCTCAGTCGCTTTGATTGCTAATGAATTGATTACAAATTGTGTCACTCATGCTTTTAATGAACAAGAAGAAGGTCATATTGATGTTGTTTTTGAAAAAAATAACAAAACTGGGAAAATACTATTAATGGTGCAAGATGATGGGAAGGAAGAACAAGGAGATTATAAGCAATCGTTTGGACTAAATATCATAAATACAATTACTGAGAATGATTTAGAAGGAAAATTTACAATTGGTCGCAATCATCTCGGCACTTTGGGAAAGGTGGTATTTGATGAGTGGGGGAGTCACTAAATTTAAGAAAATTATTGTTGCTGAAGATGATTCAATTGTCCGTTTAGATATCGTTGAAATGTTGAAAGATGCAGGTTATGATGTTGCCTCTGCTGTGGGAAATGGAGAAAAAGCAATTGAATTGAATGAAACAGAAAAACCAGATTTAATTATTATGGATATTAAGATGCCAAAACTAAATGGTTTAAAGGCAAGTAAGATTATCAGTCAGCGTCATAATGTACCTATCTTAATCGTATCAGCATTCAACCAAAGCGAATATATTGAACAAGCTAAAGATGCTAATATTGTAGGATATATCATCAAACCGATTTCAGAATCTCAGTTATTGACTGCAGTTGAAATTGCTCTAGCACAATCTGTGAAGATGTCAGCACTTAGACAAGAGTCGAATGCGGCAAAAGAGGAAGTTGAAAATCGTAAACTCATAGAAAAAGCAAAAGGATTGTTGATGACTAAAATGGAATTAGATGAAGAAGCGGCTTATCAGAAGTTACGCAAATTGAGTATGAACCATCATATTTCAATGGAGAAAGTAGCCGCAAAAGTCATTAAGCAGTTGACTAAATGACATAAATTATAAAAGTGAATAGCATATAAAGCAAAGATGCTTACATTGACCGAGAGGTCTGTAGGCATCTTTTTGCATTTTAGGAGGTGGTTTAAAAACAGTATATCCAAGAATTGAAACAATGTTATTGCTAATAAACTCAACGATTTAATGGGGGAATGCTTTATGGAACATATTGGTACAGTAATCATATATATCATCATGATTTGTGCAGTATTGGGCGCTTTTGGAGCAATCAGGAATCCTGAAGTTGGAATCGGTAAAGAATTTATGGAAGGGATATTTACAATTGGTCCTATCTTTGCCAATTCAGCAGGAATTATGGCATCTATTCCGTTTATTTCACGTTTTATTGAGCAAGTATTCGGGCCGTTATTTCATAAAATAGGCGCTGACCCAGCCATTGCTGCAACTTCAATATTAGCCACAGATATGGGTGGATACCAATTAGCAAATGTCTTAAAAGAAAGTTATGAAGGATGGATTATGGCAATGATTGTAGGATTTATGGCAGGCGCTACAATTGTATTCTCTATTCCTTTAGGGTTGCCGATGTTAGAAAAAAGGGATCATAAATATATGGCATTAGGGATATTGTCTGGATTATTAGCAATTCCTTTTGGTGTATTTATTTCTACATTTATTATGATTATGAGTCATGTAAAAATAAGAACAACTATAGAAACAGTGGGCGCAGCCACACATGTATTTTCAATTAGTTTTTCTACAGTGTTATTGAATTTATTGCCTTTACTCATTTTTGTTGTCGTCACAGCAGCAGGTTTATATTTCTTCTCAGATATTATGATTAAAGGATTTATCATTTTCGGTAAAATTTTAGATGTTTGTATCAAACTCGTCTTTGTATTCTCAGTAGTACAGATTTTCACTGGATTTTTCACAAATGTATTTGGTGTATGGGGATTTGATCCCATCATGGCAGATGATAAAGACAAATTCAGAGCTTTGGAAAATGCTGGGAATATCGCAATTATGCTTTCCGGAGCATTTCCGATGGTTTACTTAATTAGAAAATACTTTTCAAATGCTTTAACACGATTTGGACAAAAAGTAGGACTGAGTGAAGTGGGAAGTGCAGGGATTATTGCTACAATGGCTAATATTTTAGCAATGTTTAAATTGGTTAAAGATATGCCGCCTAAAGATAAAGTTATAAATATTTCATTTGGTGTATGTTCAGCTTTCTTGCTTGGAGACCATCTCTCTTACACCGCTAATTTCCAACCCAATTTAATCCCGGCAGTCATGATTGGTAAATTCAGTGCTGGACTCATTGCTATTGGGTTTGCTTATCTCTTATGTTTGCCTAAAGCAAGAAAATTGGAAGAAATTGATCGACGTGCAGGTATTATTAAACCCGATGAATATTTAGAAGAAGAAGCAATTGAACGCGGTGAAGCAGTTCCAGAAACAAAATCTAAAATATAAATCCAATCTATCAAAACTGCCTAAGCATCATTTACTTAATTTTGTTTAGGCAGTTTTAATAGAGATAACAGGACTATAAAACAAATTAAAACAGAGCTGAAGGGAGTTGATCAGCTCTGTTTTAATTTAGGTTTGCTTATTTTATTTAGGAAGGTTTTAGGAGTAATTTCAGGTTATTCTTAGAAATAATTAGCAGTTATACCGCCATCTACATTAATATTTGCACCATTTGTCCAATTTGATTCATCTGAAGCAAGATAGATGGCACAATTGACAATATCTTCAGGTTTGCCGAAACGTCCTGCAGGTTGGCGGCCTAGACGGACTGCTTTGGCTTCTTCATCAGATACAAGCCATTCCATTAATAAAGGTGTTTCTATAGGACCTGGGCTGATAGCATTGGTTCTGATACCTTTAGGTCGGAATTGAATAGCTAATGATTTTGTTAATGCGACTACTGCCCCTTTAGATGCAGTATAGGCATCCTGAGGAACCGAACAACCCATTTGAGCTACAAAAGAAGCAATATTAATAATAGATCCGGATTCTTGTTTTTCCATAACTGGAATAACATATTTTGTCATCAAGAAAATACCTTTAACATTGATATTCATCACTAAGTCCCAAACTGCTTGATCAGTATTGATAACAGAGTTGTCAGCTTCTGGCATCACACCTGCATTATTGTATAACACATCAATACGACCATATTCTTCAACAACCTTGTCTACTGCGTTTTTTACAGCATCTTCATCAATAATATCGACTTCATAGAAAGAGGCTTCACCGCCATCTTGCTTGATTTGATCCACAACTTGTTTTCCTGCTTTTTGATCTCTTTCAAATACAGCAACTTTCGCACCTTCTTTAGAAAACATCTCTGCTGCGACTTTACCCATGCCGCCGCCAGCACCTGTTATAATGCATACTTTATCTTTTAATCTCATATGAATAGCCTCCT
This sequence comes from Staphylococcus carnosus, assembly GCF_900458435.1. Classification (NCBI taxonomy): domain Bacteria; kingdom Bacillati; phylum Bacillota; class Bacilli; order Caryophanales; family Staphylococcaceae; genus Staphylococcus; species Staphylococcus carnosus. The sequence continues at coordinate 130,512 of NZ_UHCT01000001.1, forward strand.
TAATAATCAATGTTGAAATTTATATAGCAATAAGATTAACCTTGTTCAAAGTAACGCGCACGTTCCCAAGTTGTTACAAATGAATCGTATTCATCTTGTTCTGTTTGCGCTGCATGTAAATAGTGTTTTGCTACTTCTTCGCCAAGAACTTCTTTTACAACGTCACTGTTTTTCCATTCTAAAATAGCTTGGTGAAGAGAAGATGGAATACGATCCACTTCGTTTTGTTCATACGCATTTCCTTTTAACTCATCAGTTAAAGTTTCTTTATGTTCAATACCATATAAACCAGCACCGATTAAAGCGGCATAAGCAAGATATGGATTCATGTCTGCCCCGCAAATACGAGATTCAAAACGTAAAGCATTGCCATCACCTACAACACGATAACCAGCAGAACGGTTATCTTTACTCCATGCTATACTCACTGGTGCCCAACTATTAGGAGCAAATCGTTTATAAGAATTGATATTCGGAGCAAACATCAATGCAAAATCTTTTGTATATTTGATAACACCCGCTAAGAAATGCTGCATTGTTTCTGACATTGGATTTGATGCATCATCGCCTGCATAAAAAGCATTTTTGCCAGTTTTTGTATCCATCATACTTAGATGAATATGACCGCTTGAACCTGTCCATTCTTCAAAAGGTTTAGCCATAAAAGTGACAGATTTATCATTTTGAATACAGATTTCTTTCATCCCATGTTTGAACATCAAATGTTGATCTGCTGCATTGATTGCATCTGAATATTTTAAGTTGATTTCGTGTTGTCCTTTGTAAGCTTCGCCTTTAGAAGATTCAACGATAATGTCCATAAGGCTCATCTGGCGACGAATTTCTTGATAAAGCGGTTCGTTTTTTGAACCTTGCAATAAATTGTAGTCTTCGTTTAAATGACCTGCTGGTTCTAATTCATCATAGCCTTGTGTATTAATATCTTTGAAAGAATCATTAAATAAATAAAATTCTAATTCACTGGCCATATGAGGAGATAGACCATAAGCTTCAGCTTTTTTGATTTGGTGTTGTAAGATGTTGCGTGGTGCAACGCTAATCGGTTCACTGCCGTCTACAGTGTATACATCTGCGAAAACCATAGCTGTACGTGACATCCAAGGAATTACTTTTAAGGTGTTCCAATCTGGTAGTGCTAAATAATCACCATATCCTTTGTCCCAATTCATGAAGTCATAGCCATCATCCGTATCCATTTCGAAGTTTGTACCTAAGAGATAGTTACAAAAATGTGTGCCCTCTGAAATGTCATTTTCTAAAATGAAATCGCCTGTGATACGTTTCCCCATCAAGCGTCCTTGCATATCGCAAAAACCAAGTACTAAAGTATCAATTTCGCCTTTATCAATCATTTCCATCATTTCATCTTTTGTGATGTTTCCAGTTTTCTTTTTGTTACGACGATGTTTGTTAAAATCATTAATTTCTCTAAACATTTGAAACGCCCCCTTAATATTTATGCATCTAATGAAAGTGAAATATATTTCAATTCTAAGAAACCATCTAATCCATAATGTCCGCCTTCACGTCCCATCCCGCTTTCTTTGATACCGCCGAATGGTGCTTGTGGGACACTTAATTGAGTACCATTTACACCAATCATTCCGAAATCTAATTGTTCACTGACTTGATAGACAGTATTTACATTGTTTGAGAAGAAGTAAGCTGCTAAACCATACGGAGAAGCATTAGCAATTTTAATAGCTTCAGCAATTGTATCGAAAGAAATAATGGGTGCTACGGGTCCGAATATTTCTTCTTTAGCAATAGACATCTCTGGTTTAACATTTGTGACGACTGTAGGTTGATAAAACAAGTCAGAAGGTGAATTCTCAACTTTTTTACCGCCAGTAGCAATATTTGCACCCGCTTTTTCAGCTTCACTTACGAGTTTTTCAACTTTTTCGATAGCTCCTGAATTAATTAATGGACCGACTTGAACATCCTTTTGATTACCAGGACCAACTCTTAACTGTGTCACACGCTCAATAACCTTAGTTATAAGTTCATCTTTAACTTCGCTTTGCGCAAGCACTGTATTAATGCCATTGCACATCTGCCCTGTATTTTCGAATTTATTTTCTACAATTGCATCTGCTGCTTTATCTAAGTCTGCATCATTTAACACGATAACTGGTGCATTTCCGCCAAGTTCTAAAGAGATACGTTTCACTTGATCAGCAGCTTTTTTCATCAATAACTTTCCAATGTCTGTAGAGCCGGTGAAAGAAATTTTGCTGACACGACGGTCATTTAAAAGTGTCTCAGAAATAAGTGATGACTTGCCTGTTATCAAATTTGCTGCACCATTATCGATGCCAGTTGCCATTAATTCATCCAAAATAGCAATCGCTATACGCGGTGTTTCACTAGACGGTTTAACGATAACTGTACATCCTGCTGCAAGTGCGGGTGATACTTTTCTAGCTACCATAGCACCTGGGAAATTCCATGGTGTGATAAGTGCGCAAACCCCTACAGGTTGTTTAATGACTGAAATTCGTTGGTTAGGTGAAGAGGGTGGAATAATCTCACCGTATATCCGTTTTCCTTCTTCAGCATTCCATTTAATGAATTGAGCACACCCTTCAATCTCTCCTAAAGATTCGCCATAAGGCTTACCTTGTTCTTCAGTCATGATAGAAGCGAGTTTTTCTTTTTTTTGAAGTAAGTTATCAGCCCATGCATGTAAATATTCAGCACGTTCAGCAGCTGTTAATTTTGACCAAGAAGAGAACGCTTGATATGAAGCATCAATTGCATCATTGATTAAACCTTCAGTTACGCTAGGCACTTCTCCGATCACTTCGTTTGTTGCTGGGTTAGTGACTTTCAAGGTGTTGTCAGTTTGAACTTTCTTGCCATTAATCCAATTATGATTCAAATTATCTACCATATAAATCTCCTCCTTAACACAAAAAGAGGCCTACACAGATATCCTTTAAGGATACTGTATAAGCCTCTTTGCTCAATTAAATTCACTTGTATATTTCAGAAAGTCTAGCGACTTAAAAACAATGTTACTAAATATTCAGAACCTTGTCAATATTCAATCTCTAGATTATACTGTGACCTAACTTAAAAGAGAGAAGGGATTTCTATGACAAAGACATTAGACTTATTGAAATCGTTAATTGAATTTGACAGTTCAACCAAAGATGAAGCGAATAAAACACTCCAATTTTGTAAAAATTGGTTGGAGCAAGAAGGACTAGAACCCGTACGATTATCCAACGAAGGATTTGATTCTCTTATTTGTAATGTTGGAGCAGGAGAAAAAAGATTAATTTTGAATGGTCATTTAGATGTAGTGAGTGGTAATCCTAATCAATTTGAACCTAAGGTTGAAGGGAATAAGATTTATGGTCGCGGATCAGCAGACATGAAAGCAGGTGTAAGTGCCATGATGAGTGCTCTGAGCGAGTTGCAACATAAAGATTTAGGTAATACATCTGTTCAGTTGCAGCTTGTAACGGATGAAGAAATCGGCGGAAAACATGGTGCTAATTTCTTAACAGATCAAGGTTATTTAGGGGATTTTGTCATTTGTGGAGAACCGACTCAATTAGGAATCGGTTACCAAGCTAAGGGAATATTGCAAGTGGATATTCATTTGAAGGGAAAATCTGCACATGGCAGCCGACCTTGGGAAGGGGATAATGCAATTGAAAAGGCATTGGAAACATATCAAAAAATATTGAATTTGCCTTTTGCTAAAGAATCTACAGAATTGTTTGAAGGTCCATCTATTAATCTAGCCAAAATAAGAGGGGGATCTGTTTATAACAAAGTGCCGGATGAAGCGGTTATTTCGTATGATATAAGATTTTTGCCAGGTCAAAGCGAAAAAGAAATTTTAAAGCAAATTGAAAATGAAATTGATGGTGAAATTTCAATTCATTTGTCTGGTGCTTCAGTAATGAATGAAACAGATAATCCGTTCATACAAAAATTGGTTACAGAAATTTCGCAAGAAACGCATCAATCACCTGAATCAGTGAAGTTATTCGGACAACACGGATTTGCAGATACAAGATATTTCGCTAGATTTGGAACGCCAGCCGTTGAATTTGGTCCGTCAGGTGCAGCTTGGCATGGAGATGGTGAGTATGCAGAGATTGATTCTATAAAAATCTATAAAGATATCTTAGTGAGATTTGCAGAATCTTTTTCAAATTAATTATGTAAAAAAGTGTGAATGCTTAGGAAAAATGACATTCATACTTTTAATTTTTAAATTTTTAAAGTAATTGAAAATAAAATACATTTCAAATCTGAATATTCACAATATTAAAACGTTATGGTATTCTATATCTATTCGAAAGGGCTTACAAAAGAATATAAACAAGGGGCGATTTTATGAATTTAGCGATTTTAGGATTCATCATGATTATCGTGTTTATGGTTTTAATCATGAGCAGAAAAATGTCAGCATTAGTGGCATTAATTGTAGTACCAGTAGTTTTTGGCTTAATCGGGGGATTTTATTCAAGCTTAGGAAAAGACATTTTAGAGGGCTTAACAACTGTAGCTCCAACTGGAATTATGTTGATATTTGCAATTTTGTATTTTGGAGTCATGATTGATGCAGGGTTATTCAACCCCATCATCCGTATCATTATGAAAGGAGTTAAAGGAGACCCAGTTAAAATTACAATTGGAACAGTAGCTTTGGCTTCCATCGTTGCATTAGATGGGGATGGCACGACAACATTTATTATCACAGTCACAGCAATGATGCCGCTTTATAAGAAAATGGGGATGAACCTATACATATTATCTACATTAGCTTTATTATCAATTGGTGTAATGAATATGACACCTTGGGGAGGACCGACAGCACGTGCAATTTCTTCCTTACAGCTTACCACTGAAGAAGTCTTTACCCCTATTATTCCAGTGATGGTTGCAGGTATTTTATTTGCTTTCTTTGCCGCATATGTTTTAGGTACACGTGAAAGAAAAAGAATTGGTATTCAAAATAATTTATCTCTTACATTAGACGAAATGAATAATGCTAATGGTACAGACGAAGACGATAAAGAACTTTTAAGACCGAAATTGACAATTATTAATGCTGTATTAACAATTGCGTTGTTGGTCGCATTGATTACTAGCTTTTTGCCAATTCCTGTTCTCTTTATGCTTGGCTTTGCAGTGGCGCTTATTATTAATTACCCACATTTGAATATACAATCTGAAATTATCAAACGCCATGCAGGAAATGTTTTAGCTGTTGTAAGTTTAGTTTTTGCATCAGGAGTTTTCACTGGTGTAATGAGTGGGACAAAAATGGTGGATGCAATGGCTGGCTCTTTAGTAAATATTGTGCCAGATGCAATGGGAAATCATTTTGCTTTAATTACCGCAGTTTTGAGTATGCCTTTTACTTACTTCATGGCTAATGATCCATTTTATTATGGTATCCTTCCGATACTGGCGGAATCTGCACATCAATTTGGAATCTCTAAAGCCATGATGGCAAGAGCATCTATTTTAGGACAACCTTTACACGTGCTAAGCCCGTTATATGCAGCAGGTTATTTATTGGTTGGTATGCTTGGTATCGATTATGGTACTAACCAAAAAATTGTCATGAAGTGGGCAATAGGGTCATCATTATTTATGATTTTAGTGGCCGGTTTGATAGGGATTATTGCATTTTAAATTAAAAAGAAGACAAAAGATGGTAACAACATTTAAAAGGTTACCATCTTTTTATTTGTCAAATAAATCTGAAAAATGGTAACGTACTTTTAATTATAAAAAATAAGGGAGGTTATGGAATGCAACAACTATTAAAATGGAGACCTTATATTTTAACAATAATAGGTGCAGCCTGTTGGGGAATAATTGGATTGTTTATTCAACCATTGTACAACAGAGGGTTTACAGCTTGGGATGTGGTTACTATTCGAGGTGTATTGACGTTTATTTTTTTAATTGTATTTATGCTAGTGTCAAATCCCAAATCATTAAAATCAAGATGGCAAGATCACTTTTATTTTGCAGGTGCAGGAATTTTAAGTATGGTATTCTTCAATTATTTATATTTTGAAATATTTTCACAATCTTCTTTATCACTTGCGGTAACTTTGCTTTATACAGGCCCTATTTTTGTAACCATACTTAGTCGAATTTTCTTCAAAGAATCCTTGAATTCTAATAAAATTATTGCGCTGATTTTATCTATAACAGGGTGTGGTTTCGTTGTTGGATTATTGCCTTCATTCAAAGTTGAAGTAAGCATTAAGATAATTGTGACAGGTATTCTTTCAGGGGTATGTTATTCACTTTATACAATTTTAACAAAGCCTGTGACAAAGCGTTATTCTGCTTTAACGATTACGACTTATAACTTTCTATATACTAGCCTCTTCATGATAATTTTCAGTAAAACACCTTCTAAAATTCAAAAATTTGCACATCCAGACGTTATTGGTGCTTCTATCGGTCTGGCATTTATTTCAACAGTAATGGCTTATATTCTTTATACAGCAGGCCTTAAACATCTAGAAGCCAGTAAAGCTTCAATTCTGGCAACACTAGAACCAATTGTAGCGATTTTATGCGGAGTTATTTTTTTAGGAGATATATTAAATACGTGGCAAATTTTGGGGATTATCACTGTAATGTGTGCAACTATTATTGTAGGTAAAAATCCTCGTGTAAAAGGGCAAGAAGCTTTAAGTAGATATTAATCATTAATGTCCGAAAAAATGTTTCGCGTGAAACTTCTTCTTTCAATCTATACTATATAATTAACTGTACAATGTAGATTAAAAGTGTTTTAATATCATTATAATTTGATTTTATTATATAGGAAACGTCTGTCATAGAAGAGACACAGTAGAAAGAGTGGGTTAAGATGAATAAATTAGATTTACGTGTCGTGCGTACAAGAAAATTATTATTAGGCGGTTTATATGAATTGCTGGAAGAAAAAGAGTTTTCTAAACTTACTATCGACCAAATTTGCGATCGTTCTATGGTTCACAGAACAACCTTTTATAAGCATTTTCACGATAAATACGAATTGCTCGAAGTGCTGTTGAATAACTTGAGCGAAGAGTACTTTTCATATGATTTCAAGGAGCGAATCAATCACCCATTTAGAGTGAAAGAGAATGCTTTTGAAGGTTCAAAGGAATTTCATCGTATACTGATTAAGCAAAAAAATGACAAAGAATTTAACGATTTAATATTTTCACATTTCATTAAACTCATACAGCAAGACGTGAAAGATAATATGGAACTTATAGAAAAAGATCCATCTGTGCCAGATGATTTAGTTTTCTATTTGTATGGTGGTGCTATTAAAGGATTTTCAAAATGGATTGAAAATAGCAGCGCAAAAATCACGGCAGAAGAAGCAGATGATGTTTTTCATAAGATGGTAAATATAAAAGCAAAAGAATAATGGTTAATATAAATGTGCAGCTCTATAAACACTGGAGTTGTGCATTTTTTAATTAGGGGGGGTAAGTGTGAGGTTTGTCTGAAGTAAGACTGAAGGAGGCTTAAAAACTCGTTTTTCTAAAAGAATGACATAATAAAAGATACTAGATAAATTATTAAATTAAATTCAAAGAAATATAGCGGACATAAACTAATTTAACTATAATAAAGATAATACATCATTGGAGGAAAACAGCTTATGAAAAATTATAAAAGTACGGAAGATTCTAAAACGCATTCTCATTCTGAAACTTCAAATCATAAACCGTCAGATTCGACAAAGAAAATGATATTTTGGATTATTATAGGAATAATAGGTGCAGCATTGATTATAGGAATTGTGTATATTGCCTTTATGATTTTCAGTCAAGAAAATCATAGTGAACACAAAAGTAATAATCAGACTAAAAATAAAACTGAAAAACAACTGCCGAAAACACATAAAGTTAATATCAATGTAAAGTCTCAAGAATTTAATCAGAACTTTATGCAATCACCTAACCCAGAAGGATATAAAGGTTTTAAAATCGGTACTTCTAAATCAAAGATTGAAAAGAAATTTGGTAAATCTGAAGGAGTTAGAGAAGTAAATGGCAACGATGCTCAACAATATGGTGATATTGCTATAAGTTATAATTTAGAAGATAAGGTAGACCATGTATATGTAGCACCACGTCAAATGACTAAAAAAGAATTCACAAAACTTTATGATGAACCAGATGAAATTAAAGGGGATATTTGGTACTATAACGCAAATTATTATAATGGTTTCACCATTAAAGTTTTTACAAGTCAACAATATATCAAAGCTATAGAGAATGTACCGCAAATATAATAATTAAAAGCAACCTGTAAAAGGAGAACTTAAAGAAAGAATAGTTATCCATTTATAGGTTGTATTTTGTTTAGAACAATAAATGTGAATATAAATATAAAGAAAACGTAAAGGATAGATTAACAATTTATGTAGATTTTAAATTTTCGTTGAAATCGCATTATTATTGGAATAACGTTGTTAAATAATTAGAAATTGAAGTCATTTTAAATTTTTTTGGAAAAATTTGAAATTTACATACAAAAGAGTGACACAATACTATATAATTATATTGATAATACATATATTGCGGAGGGAAATTATGGAAAAAACGATTGACTTAAGTAAGTTGATTAAAATTCTTAAGAAAAATTTGAAATGGTTGATTATTTTACCTTTGGTTTTTCTTGTAGTAGGTATGATTCTGACATTTTTTGTTATCAAACCAGAATATGAAGCATCAACACAAGTTCTAGTGAATCAAAAAGAAAAGAATAGTGACATGATGGCTCAACAAGTACAATCCAATATTCAATTAGTTAAAACATACTCTGAGATTATTAAAAGTCCAAGAATACTGGATAAAGTTTCAAAAAAATTAAATGGAAAATATTCAAGTAAAGAAATATCTGGAATGTTAACAGTTAATAACCAAGCAGAATCTCAAATAATGAATATCACAGTAAAAAGTAAAAACAAAAAAGATGCGAAAAACATTGCTAATACAATTGCCAAAGTATTCAGTAAAGACGCTGACCAAATAATGAGTATTGATAACGTTTCAATTCTTTCTAAAGCCGATTCTGCTACAAAAGTAAGCCCTAAACCTGCTATAAATGCAATTATTAGTTTATTTTTGGGAATCATAGTAGCCCTTGTTTTGATTTCATTTAAAGAAATATTAGATAGAAGAATTAAAACAGAAGAAGAGGCAGAAGAATTATTAGATTTACCAGTATTAGGATCTATTCCAGAATTTATGAAAAACAAATAGAGGAGTTTGTATGAAATTATGAGTAAAAAAAATAAAACTACAGTGACAACGAACCCTTTGATAACATCTCATCAACCGAGAGCTGTAACGAGTGAAAAATTCAGAGGTATTCGTACTAATATTACATTTTCCACTGCTGATAAAGATGTTAAGGGAATTGTATTTACTTCTGAAAAGCCTTCAGCAGGTAAACCCACTATCTCAGCAAATGTAGCAATTACATTTGCACAAGCGGGCCACAAAACATTGCTATTAGATGGTGATATGAGAAAACCAACACAACATTATCTCTTTAATGTTCCTAATATTTTAGGATTATCAAACTTGATTACTCAAAATGAAAGTTTGGAAAATGTAATTAATCGTACAGATATTGAAAACTTAGATATTTTGACTTCTGGACCTATACCACCGAATCCATCTGAATTAATAGGTTCTGTACAATTTCAGAAAATTTATGAAGAATTAAATAAGGTGTATGACCATATCATAATTGATACCCCTCCTATCAACACAGTAACAGATGCTCAATTATATGCTGAGACAAGTGGACATGTTGTTTATGTACTTGATGCTAAGAGTAACGATAGAAACTCTGTGAAAAAAGGGAAAGAATTGATTGAAAAAACAGGAGCTAAAATTCTAGGAGTAGTATTAAATAGAGCCTCATCTGATAAATCTTCAAGCTACTATTCATATTATGGAGAAGAAGAATAATGATAGATATTCACAATCATATTATTTCAGGCATAGATGATGGACCTAAAAATGAAGAGAGTATGTTAGATCTAATCAAGCAAGCAGCTAACCAAGGAATTAAAGGGATAGTTGCAACCCCTCACCATTTGCATACAAAATATTCAAATGATTTTACGAACGTTGAAAAAAGAGTTGATAAGCTAAATGATTCTTTAGAAATAAAAGAATTGGGGATTACAATCTATACTGGGCAAGAAATCAGAGTATCAGATCAAATCTTAAGTGATATTGATGATGGCAAAATTCAAGGGGTTAATTACTCTAAGTATTTATTAATAGAGTTGCCATCTCATAAAGTTCCACATTTTACTCAACGATTAATTTACGAAATTCAGACTCGTGGATATATACCAGTAATTGTTCATCCAGAACGTAATAAAGCCATTGCTCAAGACGTTAATTTGTTGTTTGAGTTAATTAATATTGGCGCGCTAAGTCAATTGACTGCATCTTCACTTACTGGTAAATCAGGGAAAAACATTCAAAAGTTATCTTTCCAAATGATAGAACATAACCTAGTGCATTTTGTTGCTTCAGATGCACATAGTACAGAACAAAGACCATTTGATTTCGGTGATTTATTTAAAACACCACGATTAGACAATTATCAAACTGTAATTCAAACATTCCTCAAAAACAATGAAGCGATGGTATTAGATGAAAATATTGTTGCATCACGACCGATTGAATACCGTAAGAAAAAGTTTTTGGGGTTATTTTAAACAAAGAAATAGAGGAATGAAAATTGGAAAAAGTTTCAGTTAAACAACGGCGCATTCTTTTATGGATAATAGATTCCATTATTGTGACGTTTTCGGTATTTATTGGATATTTTATATTAGAACCTTACTTTGAAAGTTACTCTCCAAGAATATTAATTCTAACATCAATTGTATTATTAATATCTCATCATATTTTTGCTCAGATTTTCGATTTATATCACAGAGCTTGGGAATACGCGAGTGTTAGCGAATTAATGTTGATTGTAAAAGCAGTGACTGCATCAATTTTAGCTACAATGATAATAGTATGTTTAATCACATTAAAAGGCCCTTTTTTACGATTATATTTTATTACTTGGATGATGCACTTACTATTAATAGGTGGTTCTAGATTATCGTAGAGAATATTTAGAAAACAATTCATCAAGAAAAGTGGCAAAAAGAAACCTACTTTGGTAGTAGGTGCAGGTCGTGGTGGTTACTTTTTAATTCGTCAAATGTTAACTACATCAAATATGGGATTAGAACCAGTTTTAGCGGTTGATGATGATCCGAATAAACAGAATATCTCGATAACTATGGGGGTCAAAGTTCAAGGTTATATTAATGATATTCCAGAACTTGTTAATAAGTTCAAAATTAAAAAAATTATTATTGCTATTCCAACGTTATCGCAAAAAAGATTAAGAGAAATTACTGAATTATGTAAGAATTTAAATGTTGAAGTTCTAATTATGCCTGATATTGAAAGCGTAATGACAGGTGAATTAGAAGTTAATCAACTCAAGAAAGTAGACGTTGAAGATTTGCTTGGACGTGATCCTGTTGAACTCGATATGAAAATGATATCTGAAGAATTGACGAACAAAACAATCTTAGTAACGGGAGCAGGTGGCTCTATAGGATCGGAGATTTGTCGTCAAGTATGTAAGTTCGCACCTAAAAAGATAGTACTTTTAGGACATGGTGAGAACAGTATCTATTTAATTCACCGAGAATTATTGAAACAGTACAGAGATGAAATTGAAATTGTTCCTGTCATCGCAGATGTTCAAGATAGAGAAAGAATAATGAATGTGATGAAAACACACAAACCATATTTTGTATATCACGCTGCGGCTCACAAGCATGTACCAATGATGGAATATAATCCAGAAGAAGCAGTTAAGAATAATGTAATAGGAACTAAAAATGCTGCTGAGTCAGCTCAACTTGCTGAGGTAAGCAAATTTGTCATGATATCAACTGATAAAGCAGTCAATCCACCTAACGTCATGGGAGCATCAAAAAGAATTGCTGAAATGATAATCCAAAACTTAAATACAAGACCTGGAAATACAGATTTTGTGGCGGTTCGTTTTGGTAACGTTTTAGGATCAAGAGGCTCAGTTATTCCTTTATTTAAAGAGCAAATTGCAGCTGGTGGTCCCGTTACAGTTACCCACCCAGAAATGACTCGTTACTTTATGACAATACCTGAAGCAGCTAGACTTGTATTACAAGCAGGTGCTTTGGCAACAGGTGGAGAAATATTTGTATTAGATATGGGTGAACCAGTAAAAATTGTTGATTTAGCCAAAAATTTAATTAGGCTAAGTGGGTTTAAAGAAGAGGACATAGATATCGAATTCAGTGGTGTCAGACCAGGTGAAAAATTATATGAAGAATTATTAAATGAAAAAGAAATTCATCCTGAACAAGTCTACGAAAAAATTTATCGAGGAAAAGTGACAAGTGTAGATACGGAAAGTTTGAACAGAATTCTAGATATCTTATTAAACCATTTTACAAAACAACAAATTATAAATATAGCTAATGGAAAGTATTGAAATTAGAAAAGGTTAAGGTATTTTATGAAAAAGCTATTATTTTATTTAAATGTGCTTCTTATATTTTTATTACAATTTATAAGTGAAGTTGTGACTCCGATTCCTTCAGCATTATTTGCTTTATTATGTGTCACTGCTTTTTTGTTAGTAAGACCAAGTCATATTATGGGATTATATTTATATTTAATACTTCTATCAAGTGGGGGAGTATTGTACTTAGTTAATGTGATGTTTTTTATTATGGTAATTATTTATTTCTATAATGAAATGACAATGGACAATTCTATTGTATTCATATTAGGCATTATCATTATAGAGAGCGTACATGTATTAATAAATAATTCCTTTGGATTGGATGAAAGTATAATTAAGTTGTTCGGTTTCTCAATATGTTTACTGTTATTTGGTTTCGTAAGATCTTTAGGTAAAGTTATTGATATCAAAGCAACTCTCAACTTTTTAATATTTGGCTTATTAGGTTTCACGATGATAACTACGGGAATTTATTTGTTTAAATATAGTATTAGTAATTATTTTACTGAAATAAAAAGATTTGGTTTTGTTCCCTATAAAACCGAAGACGGAATAGGTGGATTAATAATAAATCCTAACACGTTAGGAAAATATTGTGCGTTTGTTATTGCATCGATTCTTGCTTTAAGCTCTTTTAGAAAAATCAAACTTAATATTTGGTATATATTTGCACTTGGAGTAGCAGCGGTGGTCGGTTTATTAACTTTATCGAGAACATTTTTATTAGTAATGGCATTGGTAATGTTAATTTATTTATTCACAAGTGTAGGAGCTAGGAACATATTTTCCATCTTTACTTTTATTGCTGTTATTTTAATATTTATCATAATATTATATAGCAATGAAGGTTTATATGATTCTCTTTATAATAGAATATTCGAAACTGATGATATATCGGGATCAAGATTTTTAATATATAGTCAATATACTGCTATTTTATTCAGTCATTTTTCAATATTGCTTTTTGGCGTAGGAATGCAAAATTACATGGAAAAATTTTCTGAATTAGATAATTTAATTAATCAATCTACTCACAATGTTTTATTAGAAGTGTTGTCATCATGGGGAGTAATAGGTTTATTAATAGTCATTATATTATTTAGTTTGATTATCATGCAATCTAAAGTGAAAAAATTGAAAAACAGTAAAAGAATTATAATACTTTTACCTTTTTTAGTAGTAGTTTTATCTGCATTTTTTGGACAATTTTTCATTTCATATTATCATACTTTTAGTATTACGATTTTTAGTTTAGTTATTTTATATAGTGATGGAGTAATCAATCATGATTAAAGATAGTTTTTATTATTTTATTTCCAAAATATTACCGGCCGTATTGAGCTTTGGAATTTTGTTTATCTATTTAGCTAATATGAATTCGAAGGATTATGGTGTTTTTAGTATAGTAATTCTAACAGTTGGTTTAATAAATATTGTTTCATCTCAATGGATACGTTCTGGTATGCTCAGATATTATAATGTTGATGCTAAAGTGATTAATACTTCTATTGCTGCACAAATAATATTAGTAGTGATCATTGCCATTATTGCATCCATAGTATTAATTATTATAAAGATTGATATACTTTCCACTATATTAATTGTGGTTATTCTCATCAACTTTATATTTAATGAGTTTTTGAATAATTACTTTAGAATGATAATACAGCCGAAAAAAGTATTGATGGGTAATATAATCAAAAACATTCTATACATTTTACCCTTGCTTATATATCTTTTTATTTATAGTGGAATCAATTTAAAAATGGCGTTACTTAGTTTTTTAATAGGATTATTATCTTCAAACGTATATTACTTAATTTATTGGAAAGATCAAGTTAATTTTTCTATTGATAAAGTAGTATTAAAGAAATTTTTATTTTATGGCGTACCGTTAACAGTTTCTTTTGCTTTAGGAGTACTTCTGCAAAATATTGATAAGTATATGATAACGTATCAACTAGGCGCAGCACGCAATGGTAACTATTCATTAGTATATGATTTTGTACATAATTCTTTGTATATGGTAATGGGTGCCCTTGGAATGGCATCTTTGCCTAGAATATTAAAATTTCCTGCACTTCAACAACAAATTAAAGAATTTGATAAATATGTATTGATTTTGTATGTAATATCTTATCCTATGTTAGGTTGTTTTATAGTTGTATCACCAGAATTAGCACAAATTTTTAATAGCTTTGGATATAAAACAAGTACATTAATAGTTTTGATTATTATTTTATTAACTTTTGTACATGGAATTAATTCATATTTATACGGCCAGGCAATTCAAATAATGGAAAAAACAAAAATTATTTTTATACCATCTGCAGTTGCAGTATTATTGGATATCGTTTTAAATTTAATTTTGCTTTCAAAAATAGGTTTAGTTAGTGCGGCAATATCAGGTTTGGTTTCTTTCTTAGTTTCAAATGGTTTGCTGTATATTTTAATAGTGAAAAAATTCCCAATCAATTTTTTCCCCAGAAAAATCTGGTATCTATTTATTATAATGACGATTACAATTTTATTAACAATGAAAATAAATTTAGGTAATGATTACTTAACTCTTTTAATTAAAGGAACTTTAGCTCTGTTTTTTCAAATAATACCAATTGTCTTATTGATTAAGAAAAGGATCATTAACTTTTAAAATGAGGTGTGTAACGTGAAAGTTTTACATATTATTACAAGCTTAGAAAGTGGCGGAGCTGAAAGAATGTTATCAAATATTGTTAATTATGATACTAATAATGAACACATTATAATAACCTTATTAAAAGCCGAACCACATTATGAATTAGCAGATCACGTGACATTGTATAGTTTAGAATTAGATAACAATAAATTTAATAAATTGAAAATACCAATATTATTAAATCGTTTTATTAAAAAGATTAAACCAGATATTGTACAAACTTGGATGAAATCAAATTATTATGCCCCGTTACTTAAGATATTTAATAAAAACGTATATTTTCTATTAAATATTAGACATGGGGTAAAAAATAAAATAAAAAAGATTAAAGCAAAATTAATTCGATTTTATTTAAAAAATTCAGATGGTGTAATATTTGTTTCTAATTCTGCTATTCAAGAATTTGGAAGAGTAGGCATTTCGTTTGAAAATAGCTTAGTAATAACAAATGGGTTTAACAAAAGAGATTTTGAATATATTAGACCGAAAAATGACAAAAAAATAAGATATGGTTATGTTGGAAGATTTCATGAAATCAAGAATCAATCACTACTAATTGATTCTTTTAATGACTTTGCAAAAGATAAAGATGTTACTTTGGAAATAGCCGGAAAAGGAATGGAATATAATAAATTTAAGCATTTAATAGATAGTAGCAACAAGGATAAATTTATATGGAGAGGTGAAGTTATAAACTCGTTTGATATTTATAATAATATTGACGTTTTGTTATTAACTTCTAGAAGTGAAGGGTTTCCAAATGTTATTGGAGAAGCAATGTCAGTTGGTGTGCCTGTAATATCAACAGATGCGGGAGAAAGCTATAACATAATAGGTGACTCAGGTTACAAAGTTGGTTCAAATAAACATTCAGTATTAGAAGCTTTGAATAACACTTACAGTAATACAGAAGAATTAACCCATAAATCAAAACTTGCATATCAAAGGATTAGGGAAAATTATTCTATGTCAGTAATTGTAGATAATTATTTAAACTATTATAAAAAAGTTTTGGAGGAATAGAAATGAGAATTTTAATAACAGGTGCAGCAGGTTTTATCGGTTCACATTTAGCTAAGAAATTAATTAGTCAAGGTTATGAAGTTATCGGCGTAGATAACATTAATGATTATTATGATCCCCAATTAAAAGAGGATCGATTAGCATCAATAGGAAAAGACAACTTCAAGTTTTATAAAACAGACCTAGAAAATTTTGGAGAATTAAATGCAATTTTCATTAAAAATAAGCCTGAGGTAGTGGTGAATTTAGCTGCGCAAGCAGGTGTAAGATACAGTCTTGAAAATCCTATGGCATATATTGATTCAAATATCGTCGGTTTTGTAAATATTTTAGAGTGTTGTCGTCACCATGAAGTGAAACATCTTATTTATGCTTCTTCAAGTTCAGTCTATGGAGCTAATACCTCTAAACCATTTGCTACAACAGATAATATTGATCATCCATTAAGTTTATATGCTGCGACTAAAAAATCAAATGAATTAATGGCTCACACATACAGTCACTTGTACAATTTACCAACAACTGGATTAAGATTTTTCACAGTTTATGGACCTTGGGGCAGACCAGATATGGCTTTATTTAAATTTACTAAGGCAATAGTAAATGATGAAGAAATTGACGTGTATAATCATGGCAATATGATGAGAGATTTTACTTATGTGGACGATATTGTTGAAGCGATTAGTCGACTTCTAAAAAGACCAGCACAACCAAATCCAGAATGGAGTGGAGATAACCCAGATCCAAGTTCATCTTATGCGCCTTACAAAATTTATAATATTGGAAATAACAGTCCTGTGAGATTGATGGAATTTGTTGAAGCTATTGAAAATAAGCTGGACAAAACAGCCAAAAAGAACTATATGGATTTACAACCAGGCGATGTTCCGGAAACTTATGCTAATGTCGATGATTTATATAATAATATTGATTTCAAACCAGAAACAACAATTCAAGATGGTGTGAATAAATTTATAGATTGGTACTTAAATTATTATTCGATTAACAAAAAATAGTATCTAAACGGTTTAAAAAAACTTAGAAAAAAGAGAGAGGTATTGTTATGGATAGAAAAATTGCTGTTGTGGGATTAGGGTATGTAGGATTACCTGTTGCTGTAGCTTTTGGAAAACAGCAACCTGTAATAGGATTTGATATTAACGAAAAAAGAATTGAAGAATTAAAGAGTAATTATGATAGAACAAATGAAGTAACAACAGAAGATTTAAAAGAAACAAAAATAACATTTACAAATAACATTGATGAGTTAAGTAAAGCAGACTTTATTATTGTTGCAGTACCAACTCCGATTAATAAACATAATCAACCAGATTTAACGCCGTTACTTAAAGCGAGTGAAACAGTTGGTAAAGCATTAAAAGAAGGAACTATCGTTGTGTATGAATCAACTGTATATCCTGGTGCGACTGAAGAAGATTGTGTTCCTATTCTAGAGAGATTTTCTGGATTGCAAAGTGGTAAAGACTTTTTTGTTGGTTATTCACCAGAACGTATTAATCCAGGAGATAAAGTACATACATTTGAAACAATTACAAAAGTGGTATCTGGTCAAACGCCTGAAGTTTTAGATATTGTAGCAGAGGTATATAGTTCAGTTGTGAACGCTGGAGTTCATAAAGCATCATCTATTAAAGTAGCTGAAGCTGCTAAAGTTATTGAAAATACACAACGCGATGTGAATATCGCGTTAATGAATGAATTTGCTGTGATTTTCGATAAAGTCGGTATTGATACTAATGAAGTTTTAGAAGCATCTGGAACAAAATGGAATTTCTTAAATTTCAAACCTGGTCTAGTTGGTGGTCATTGTATCGGTGTGGATCCTTATTATCTTACTCATAAAGCCCAAGAATTAGGACACCATCCAGAAATTATTTTAGCGGGTAGAAGAATTAACGATAATATGGCTGAACACGTTGCAACTAATGTGGTAAAAGAATTACTTAAAAAAGGTTTAGAAGTGAATGGAATGACAATCAATTTACTTGGCCTAACATTCAAAGAGAACTGTCCTGACTTAAGAAATACTAAAGTCATTGATATTATCAGAGAGTTAGAAGAATATGGAATTAATGTAATTGTAAATGATGTAGAAGCGGATAAAGAAACTGCTAAACAACTGTATAATATCGATTTAAAAGACGTAGAAGATATGGAAGTCTCAGACGCTTTAATCTTTGCAGTGCCGCATAAAACTTATATCGAAGACAAAGATAAATATTTAAGATTATTATCAGATAATGGTGTCATCTTTGATATTAAAGGTTTGATTAATAAAAATAACCTTAATGAAAATCAAAGTATTTGGAGTCTTTAAAATGTTTTTTAAAGTAAAGAAGAAATTAAGAAAATTATTTTATAAAGGGCCAACGAAATCGCTATATTCTTTAGCTAGTAAAATTAAAATAAAATATTATAGTAGATTGTCAGATGAAGATTTTTTAGCAAAAAATTTAAAACAAAATACTGGTTTGGATGTGAACTTTAAAAATCCGGAATTGTTATATGAGAAAGTATTATGGATTAAAAGTAATTACAGAAATCCATTAATGACAGAGTGTACTGATAAATATGAGGTTAGAAAATATATTCAAGATAAAGGTTATGATTATATCTTAACGGATATTATCGGAGTTTATGAAGACTTTGATGATATTAACTTTCATGATTTACCAGACAAAGTATTTCTAAAAAGCACACATGCTTCTGGAATAAATCAAATTGTTGAAAAAAATCGCACCGATTTAAAAATGGTAAGAAAAATTTTTAAAGATGCTAAGAAAATAAACTATTTTTATAAATCAAGAGAATGGAATTATAAAAATGTTAAACCGAGAATTTTAGTGGAACCATTTTTAGATATGACACAATTTAACGATTATAAATTTTTTGTTATTAATGGGAAAGTAGAATATTTTGCTGTGGTCAAAGATATCAATGATGATAAAGGAAACCAAAATTTAAAATCAAAATTTAATTTGTATAATCTCGATTTTGAAAAAATGCAAACGTATATTAAAAGAGAGAGATTTGATGATTCTAATTTTATTTTTAGTAAAAGATTAAAAGAAATAATGAAAATTGCTGAAGATTTAGCTGAACCATTTCCTTTTTGCAGAGTTGATTTTTTAGTCTCAGAAAATGATGTGAAGTTTGGAGAAATTACTTTCTTTCCTAACGGGGGAAATATGGTTTTGTCAAAACATGAAGAAGAAATTTATTATGGGAAAAAATTAGATTTATCACAAATTAGTGAGAAATATATTAGGAAGTGATTAATTGAAAATTGTTCAAGTAACAGCAATAGATATGACGATGAATAACTTTCTCACACCGTTAAATAAAGGAACAAAAGAAGCAGGTCATGAAGTCCATTGTGTATGTTCCAAAGGCCCTTATGAAAATGAAATAAAAGAAAATGGATTTTATTTTTATGATATCAAAATAGATAGAAAGATAGATTTTAAAAGTAATTTAAAATCTATCTTGATGATGAAGAAAGCTTTTGAAATTATTAAGCCGGATATTGTTCACGTGCATACACCAGTTGCTGCTGTATTAGGTCGCATCGCTGCAAAATTGGCTAAAGTACCGACAATAATTTATTCAGCACACGGATTTTATTTTCATGAAGGAATGTCTAAGAAAAAATACAATGTTTTCTTCAATATCGAAAAATATATTGGGAGATACTTCACAGATTATATCTTTACTCAAAGTGAAGAGGATTTCTTGACTGCTAAAAACAATAAGTTTCTTAAAAATCCGTCTAATTACGTGCACATCAGCAATGGAATCGATTTAGATGAAAAATTTAATGTTGAAATTTTTAATGAAGAAAACAATAAGGCACTACGCAGTAAATATGGTATTGATGAAAATGATATAGTTGTTTCATTTATTGGAAGATTAGTTAAAGAAAAAGGGATTATTGATCTCTTGGAAGCTTATAATCTTTTAAAATCAAAAAATGTTAAATTTCTTATTATGGGAGGAGTCCCACAAGGTGAACGTGATACGGAAACACAAGCGTTGCTAGAAAAATATAAAAACAATGACAATATTATTTTCACGGGTCATATTGAGAATATTAACGAACATCTTTACATGAGTGACATATTCTGTTTACCTTCGTATAGAGAAGGTATGCCTAGATCTATTATAGAAGCAATGGCTATGAAAAATGCAATTTTAGCGACTGATATAAGAGGATCAAGAGAAGAAGTTGTTCATGAAGAAACAGGATATTTATTCCCAATCAATGATAGCTTTAAGATTGCTGAGTACATTGACTTATTGGCAAAAGATAAAAGTTTGTTGAACGAATTAAAAGAAAAAGGTTTAGAGAGAGCTAAAAAATTATATGATGAAAATGACGTGGTTAAAAAGCAATTAAATATATTTGAGAAGTGTGAAAACGAAAAGAGGGTTCAATCATGAAATTACTCGTCACAGGGGCAAACGGACATTCTGGCAGGTTGTTTTTACAAAAATTGAATAATGAAAATCCAAATAAATTTTCTGAGGTTCACGTAGTAGTAAGAAATAATTTTCCAGATGAAACTATAAGATTAAATAATTTAAATATTATTGTGCATAAAGGTGATTTAACAGATACAGCCTTTTTACAAGAAGTAACTAGAGATATAGATACGATTTTGCATATTGCTGGGATTCAAATGAGTAAAGAATTATTTAAGGCTGCGCTTGAAAATAAAGTAGATTGGATAATTGCTGTACATACAACAGGAAGATATTCAAAATTTAAGATGGCTTCTGCGGAATATATAGAGATAGAAGATGAATTATTGAAACTTCGAGATAAAATAAATATTACTATATTAAGACCTACAATGATTTATGGTTCTTCTAGAGATAGAAATATGTATAGATTAATTAAATTTATCGATAAAAGCCCAATTTTTCCTTTGTTTGGAAATGGTAATAATTTGATGCAACCTGTTACTGCATATGATTTAGCGAATGCATATTACCAAGTATTAAATCACAAGCAAATAACGGTCAATCAAAATTACAATCTTTCAGGAAAATATCCTATTAAATATAAAAATTTGATTCAAACAGTTGCTGAGAAATTGAATAAAAATATCACATTAATAAAGATACCAATTAAGCTTTCATATTATAGTGCACTACTTGCAAATAAAGTACTTCCGAAGTTTCCTATCAATGAAGAACAAGTATTAAGAATGCAAGAAAACAAAGATTTTACTTACTTAAAGGCACAAAAAGACTTTGGATATAATCCGCTAAGCTTTGAAGAGGGAATCACTAGAGAAGTTAAGGAATATAAGGGAGATAGATAAGTGAAACGTATTTTCGATTTTTTAAGTTCTTTATTCGTCATTATTATAGCTGCTCCAGTATTTGTTATTACTGCATTAGCTATTAAAGCAGAGTCAAAGGGACCAATTATTTTTAAGCAAAAAAGACCAGGCATCAATAATACCATATTTAATATCTATAAATTCAGATCTATGAAAATAGATACACCTAATGTAGCAACTGATTTGATTGATCCATCAACATATATAACAAAGTCTGGTAAATTTATCAGACGTACTTCAATAGATGAGCTGCCTCAACTTTTTAATATTTTAAAAGGTGACATGTCAGTTGTTGGTCCTAGACCAGCATTATATAATCAATATGAGTTGATTGAAAAGCGTACTAAAAAAGATGTCCACCTTGTAAGACCTGGTTTGACAGGGTTAGCACAGGTAATGGGAAGAGACAATATTAGTGATGACCAAAAGGTTCAATACGATAAGTATTATGTCGACAACCAAACATTCTTATTAGATATGTTTATCATATATAAGACAATTAAAAACACTATTACTTCCGAAGGAGTAAGCCATTAATATTAACCACCCTGAACTTTAGATCATTACCTATTGTTCAGGATGTTTTTCTTCAGCTAGCAGATGTAGTACCTTCAGAATATCTTCTTTATTAATATGTCCAACTTGTTTTTTTTAATACTTCAATAAACTGTTCTGCTGGAATATGATTTTCAGGATGTAACCAGTTTAGAAACATATTGATGATACCAGCTAAATGATAAGTAGTAATTAATCTATCTTTTGGGCTGTTAATATAAATGCCGTCCATGTTGAGTATACGAAATTGAACCCGTGTAAGATATTTCAACACTACATTATAGAGACCCAGTTCCATCACTTCTAATACATACGTACAATTTGTAAATACATAATGATAAACCTCATTTTCACTACTGCCATTTTCAATCATTTGAGTAATACACCCTAAATCTGTTTCTAATTGTTTGATGACAATATCCTCTTTGTTTTCATAATTGCGGTAAAAAGTAGAACGGTTGATGCCGGCTTTGTCACAGATCTTTGTAATAGTAATTTTGTCGAAGTTTTCTTTTTCTAGTAAGAGCATTAAGGATTGGAAAACCCATTCTTGTGTACCGCTCTTTTCTAATTTCACTCTTTTATTGTGCAACAAATCACCCCATTTTGTTGACTTCGGTCGAGTACCGCCGTCTTTAAATTGAATTTCTATTTTATTCCTCATATACTTCGAAGTGTAAAGAGAAATAGTGCCTTATGACTTAATTATAAACAAGGTGGAGATGACAATGAAACAAGAAGCAGATTACAGAGCACAATTGGAACAATTATCGCTCGAAGATAAAGCCACATTATTAACAGGTGCGAACTTTTGGAATACAGCGAGAGTTCCAGGTGTAAATGAGATATTACTGTCAGACGGCCCGTCAGGTATTCGTAAACAAACAGAAGGCGGCGATGCACTGGGTTTAACAGGCAGTGTTGAGACAATCGCATTCCCATGTTTAGCTTTGATAGCGAGTACTTTTGATAAAGATTTATTACGTAAATACGGAGAGTATTTAGGGCAAATCGCAAAAGCAGAAAAAGTAAATGTATTGTTAGGACCGGGTATGAACATTAAACGCAGTCCATTGGCAGGTCGTAATTTTGAATATTTTTCAGAAGATCCGTTCTTAACAGCCGAACTTGCTATTCAATATATCAAAGGGGTTGAATCACAAGGTATCGGTACAAGTCCAAAACACTTCGCAGCAAATAATAGAGAGAATGAACGTTTTACATCATCTTCGAATATCCAACCGCGTTCATTACATGAAATCTATCTCAGTGCTTTCAAACGTGTTGTAGAAGAAGCACAACCTGCTACGATTATGAATTCGTATAACAAGGTGAATCATGTTTTAGTAGCTGAAAATAACTATCTCTTAACTGATTTATTGAGAAACCAATGGAATTTTGATGGTGTAGTTGTATCAGATTGGGGCGCAGTAAAAGATCGTGTTGCTTCTGTTCGTGCAGGTCTTGATTTAGAAATGCCTGGACAACCTGACTATTCTATTCCGCAAGTAGTTGAAGCAGTGAGAAGTGGTAAATTGGATGAGGCATTAGTGGATCGTTCAGTATTACGATTATTGAAATTAATAGATCGATATACGTTAGAAGGTGAAATGCCTAATTATAATAAAGATAATTATCATGAATTTGCGCGTTCTATTGCTGCACAAAGCATAGTGTTATTGCAGAATGAAGATAAGATTTTGCCGCTGAAAGACAACAGCAGTAAAGCAGTTATCGGGGCATTTGCGAAACATCCTAGATATCAAGCAGGTGGTTCAAGTAAAGTAAATGCTTATAAAGTTGTGACGCCGTTTGATGCTTTGGAAGCGGTGTATGGTGATTTTGCTTATGCAGACGGTTATGAATTTGAAAACCTTGATGCCAATCAGAAATTGATAGATGAAGCGGTGGAAGCAGCAAAAGGTAAAGATGAAGTCATCTTATTTGCAGGATTTCCAGAAAATATAGAGTCGGAAGGATTTGATAAAACTTCAATCGATTTGCCTGATAACCAAATTACTTTAATCCAAGCTGTAGCGGAAGTGAATCCGAATGTAGTTGTAGTACTGTAAAATGGTAGCGCAGTAGCAACGCCCTGGAGAAATAAGGTGAAAGGTCTAGTTGAGACTTATTTAGCAGGTGAAGCAGTGGGAGAGGCTACAGTAGATGTACTTTCAGGCAAAGTGAATCCTTCAGGTAAACTTGCAGAAACTTTCCCGGA
The DNA here is from genome assembly GCF_900458435.1 of Staphylococcus carnosus. Lineage (NCBI taxonomy): Bacteria > Bacillati > Bacillota > Bacilli > Caryophanales > Staphylococcaceae > Staphylococcus > Staphylococcus carnosus. The sequence continues at coordinate 155,008 of NZ_UHCT01000001.1, forward strand.
ACGTATTCAAGATACGCCTTCTTATCTGACATTCAATCGCAGTACTGAAGAAGAAAATTATATGGAAGGTATCTTTGTGGGTTACCGCTATTATGCAACGAAAGATATGTCGGTTGCTTTCCCATTCGGTCATGGTTTGAGTTATACAGATTTTGAATATACAGACAGCAATGTAAAAGTTGATAATGACAAAGATCAAATTCAAATCGATGTGACTGTAAAAAATATAGGGGAAGTACAAGGTGCTGAAGTAGTTCAAATCTATTTACAAAATCGTGCGAGCAACATTGAGATGGCAGCGAAAGAATTGAAGTCATTTGAAAGAGTGGAATTAGAAGCAGGTGAAAGCAAAACAGTTAAACTTGTGATTCCATTCGAACGCTTGAAGTGGTTTAATCCTCAAACGAGCTTGTGGCAAATTGATAATGGTGATTATACTGTGCATGTTGGCAGCTCAGTTAATGATATCCATTCACAGCATGATTTTGAAATTACAAGTATTGATGAACCGCCAATCCAATTATCATTAGATTCATCATTGAAAGATATCATCGATCTTCAAGATACATTATCTCATGAAATTGATGAATTCGGTTTTGACCAAATGATTTATAAGATGACGAGTGAACCTAACTTACGTGTACTTGCGGAACCAGCTCCTATACGTATGCTCGTGATGTTCGGCTTGAAATTGAGTGATTTAGTGAAATTTGTAGAGAAATGTAATGTGAGATTGAAAACGGGAGAATGAACAATAGTTACATTTAGATGATTTAAATAATGAATTGAATTAACTAGTAGACAGAACATTTGAAAGGTGAATGTTCTGTCTTTTTGTTCAGCTGATTTTTAAAAAGGAAATGTATTTTGAAGAAGACAACAATTAGGCAGAGAGACTAAACAAGTAAGAAAAATGAATTATTTCTTCGTCGATATTTGTTTGCTTTTATCTAACTAATTATAGTATGACGATGATACTATTTATTAATGTTTTAATGATAATTAGTTATTTTTTGTATATTGTACGGTTTCTCCAGTATACAAAAAGCAACAAGGAGTAAAGTAAGAAATTTTTGACGTAAATATAAAGTGAAGTTTCTGATGGTAAAAGATACCCTTGTTATTTCCCGAGAAATAATCGGTATTTATTCAACTAAAAAAAGCCGATACCTAGGAGTATCAGCTTAGCGAAAAGTTATATTCAATTATCCATTTCAATGTGGATACGTTCACCTATAAGTTCAATGCTGGCTTCTGCATTCAGTAACGGTAAAATACGTTTGTTCAATTCTGATTTTACATCACTGGCTTTTGGATAATCAGATGGGAAATAGCAACTTAGTACAGCCATATCTTTATCGATTAACAGATGGACTTTATAATCTAATTTTCCGTCGAATAATGAGATTTTTGCTTTGATACGTTGCAATTGTTCTTCAGAATAATGGGATAGGAAATCTTCCATATAGTCATCTAATGCTTTTTCACAAATTGAAACGGCTGTTTGCCAATCACTGTCGATTGCTAGATTGTAATCGACTTCATACCAGTTGATATGAGAAGCGGCACTGTAATTGGTAATGGGCTCTTCTAATAATACATGATTAGGGATAGTAATGATTTTACCCGTTGCACCTTCGGTTGAAAGATAATTCCCACGTTCTGCAATTTTAAAATGCAAAGGTGAAATTTTGATAACATCACCAAGGTGACCGCTGATTTCAATACGGTCGTACATTTTAAAGAGGCGACGATTCATTAATAAGAAATAACCGACAATCTCCATTGCTAGGTTTTTCAATGAGAAAGCCACCAAACCGACGATTAACAAAGCGACTACAATAACTGAATTAGCTGCATTAATCCAAATGCCCAGAATACATACAATGGCAATAAACCAAATAAACTGGCGGATACTTTTCAATACGAGGGTAAAGCGCTTGGCATTTGTAGCGCGTTGCACTAAATATTTTGTAACGATGTAATGCAGCCAAAAGGTTACAAGTAAAATAACAATCGTAAAGATAATTTTATGTGATAAATTTTGGCCGTCAAATGCACCTTTAAACAGGTTTTCGATATAGGATGTAATTTGTTCAATCAATAATATAGACCTCATTTCTTCAATCCATTTACACAACTTAATTTTACCAAAATAAATGACCAAGCACCTGTAAAAGATGGCTTGATCATTAAAAAATTAATTCTGTTATCGCAATTACAATTAGAATACTGATGATTGCTTTTTGAACAATATTAGGTAAAAGACGTCCGACTTTTAAACCAATCGGCGCAAATATCACACTGCCGACGATTAAAAATATCGCATTGCCGAGCGGCACATAACCTTGCATTAATTTAATCGCAAATGATCCGATGGCAGATACGCAAGCAATGACGATACTATTTGTTACGACTGTATTCATTGGCAGTTTAAAAATAGCAAGCAGGACTGGGATAATAATAAAAGCGCCACCAGCACCGATGATACCTGCAACTAAACCAATCACAGCACCCACTGCGATTAATAGCCAGTGATTGTATGAATGACCAGCATCAGCGTGGGGTTTTACTTTAATAAACATCAAAATTAAAGCCAGAATTGCTACACCGATATAAACAGCGTTAATAACTGGTGTAGTCAGCAGATTGGCAACCATGGCACCTGCTACACTGCCACCCAGCATACCACCACCCATATATAAAACCAGTGGCGCATTGAAATCAGGTTCTTTAATAGCTTTGATTGAACCGCTTAATGTACTGAAGAATACTTGGCTGGATGTTAATCCAGATGCAATATAAGCACTATATTCAGGTGTTCCGAATAAAGGCGGTAATAATAATATCGCTGGATAGATGATGATAGAACCTCCGATACCGACTAATCCCGCAATAAATCCGCCGCCTACACCGATTGAAAGCATTAATAATATATGTATTATTGTCATTTTTCGCACACAACCGTTGAAAAGAATAACAATTTATCGTTAAAAATCATAACTGAATCCTCCAGTATTTCTGCCCTATAAATTTATAGTAAAGGAGGGGAATAACTACCGTCAAATGTTGCATATCGCCTATAAATCCTATCATTTTAATCATATTAAGGAGGTTTAGATTATATATTGTTTGGCTGAACAATAATAGAAACGTAACAGTTAAAGATTAGTATTTTGAAACTTCATTATATTTTAATACAGTTTTTACAAAACGGTATTACATAGTACTACAACTATGATAATATCATGTTAAATAAATTTATTATATAAATAGAATGAGTGAAACATGAAATAAGAAAGGAGAATAATCTTGAACTATGAACTGAATGAAAGTATGAAACAAACGCAGAAAGAGTCATATCGTAAAAAACCTTCCTTATGGGGCGCGACGTTTATTTGTATTGGATTATTTATAGGAGGTCCTATTGTTTTGGGGCTCTTAGTAGCAGTTTTTGTAGTGCCGTTTATTATTTTTACACATAAATCTTTTAGTGAGTTATTCTTTTCAAATACTATGATGTTTGTTGCTTCTATGCTCGTATTTCCGATATTATTGTTCTTTATTTTATTGATAAATAAAAAACATTACCATAAAACATACGAGTCGCTCGGGTTTTATAAAACAGAATGGAAGAAAAAATATGTAATTGGTGCAGGGTTAGGCATTGCTGCAATTGTCATTGTTTATTTATGTAATCTTATTTTTCAAGCTGTATCCATTAATATTAATCACGGCTTTAATTTTGGGATATTGATAGCAGTGTTAATTGGTTATATGATTCAAGGCATGACAGAAGAAGTCTTATTCCGCGGTTTTATTATGAATATCTTCAGCAGCCAAAAAGGCGTAGTATTCGGTATTATCATGAGTTCTATTTTCTTTGCGATAATGCACATAGGCAATCCAGGATCACAATTTCTTGCTATCATCAATACCTTTATTTTCGGTCTCGTATTCGGACTGCTTTTCTATTGGAGCAATAATATTTGGCTGACAGGTGCAGCACATAGTTTTTGGAACTTTACAATGGGCTCTGTCTTGGACATTCCGGTGAGTGGTCAAAGAGATGTCACTTCCATTTTCAAAACGAATGTCTTTAATAGTAAGTCATTCATCAATGGTGGTACTTTTGGTCTTGAAGGCGGTATTATCGTCACAATTTTTGGGATTATCTTATGCATTGTACTTTGGAAATTATGTCAGAAAAAAGGGCTTATTACTAAAAATTAAAATAAGCTAAAAGAAGCTGGGCACTCCGTAAAAGAAGTACCCAGCTTTTCTAATTATTTGTTTTGAATATAATCCACGAATTGTTCAGCCTCTTCATAATTAAAATCTTTCAGAGTAAACGTTCCAATTTCGAAAGTAATATCTAAAGCTTCTTCAGTTAATTTCACATTTTGAATTTCATTATAACCGATATTACGATAATAAAATTCGCCTGCCATATCAACGTTTAAAATTAATCGTTCATTTGTGGCAACGTATGCGGCTTCAAATATTTTGATCTCACCGTTCATCGGATATGCCATCTTTCCGAGTACTGAACTTTCTATTTGTTCTGTCGGGAATAAGTCATTTGGATTAATTTTATCTAAAATCATCAGCGACCACACCTTGTTCAATTTATTCTTTATCGAAAAAGAAAGGTATGCGGGAAAGCATGCAGAAATTAATCTGCTGCTTCTAAGTCCACATCATTAATATCAATGCCTAAAGCTTTTGCTACACCTTTACCATAGTCTGGATCAGCTTTATAGCAATGACGGATATGACGATATTTCACTTCGTCTGTTGTACCTTCCATTTCATTTGCAGTGTTTGTGAACATACGCTCTTGTTGTTCTGGTGATTGTAAACGGAATAATTTTCCGGGTTGTTCGAAGTAGTTATCATCGTCTTCGCGGAAGTTATATTCATAAGCTTGACCATCAACAACATCCATTGGCGCACGTTTATATTCAGGTTGGCTTTCCATAGCACCAGTACTATTAGGATAATAGTGTGTTTTACCGCCTTGGTTGCCATCTAAGAAACGACCTTGACCATCACGGCTGAATGGGCAAATGTTTTCAACACCTACACCTTGAGGTTGGTTGACTGGAATTTGCCAGTGGTTCACACCTAAACGATAACGTTGTGCATCGCCATAAGAGAATAAACGACCTTGCAGCATTTTATCAGGTGAGAAATCAATACCTGGTACAATGTTTGTCGGTGCGAATGCAGCTTGTTCAACATCCATAAAGTAGTTATCAGGGTTACGATTCAATTCAAATTCTCCGACTTCAATAAGTGGATATTCATCTTTGAACCATACTTTAGTTAAATCGAATGGATTGTCTTTGTGATTGCGTGCTTGTTCTTCTGTCATAACTTGAATGTACATTTTCCATTTCGGGAAATTGCCTTCTTCAATCGCATTAAATAAATCACGTTGAGATGATTCGCGGTCTTTTGCGATTACTTGTTCAGCTTCTTCAGCACTATAATTTTCAATACCTTGTTGTGTACGGAAATGGAATTTTACCCAAACACGTTCGTTTTGATCATTTACTAAAGAATAAGTATGGGAACCGAATCCATGCATATGTCTGAAACCTCTAGGAATACCACGGTCTGTCATTAAAATTGTAACTTGATGCAATGCTTCAGGTAATGAAGTCCAGAAGTCCCAGTTATTTTGTGCACTACGCATGTTTGTACGTGGATCACGTTTAACGGCATGGTTTAAACTCGCGAACAATTTAGGATCACGGAAGAAGAAGACAGGCGTATTATTGCCGACTAAGTCCCAGTTACCTTGGTCTGTATAGAACTTTAATGCGAATCCGCGGATATCACGTTCAGCATCTGCGGCACCTCGTTCACCTGCAACTGTAGAGAAACGTGCAAACATTGGTGTTTGTTTACCGACTTCAGAGAAAATACTTGCGACAGAGTATTCTGTGATATCGTTTGTTACTGTGAATGTACCGAATGCACCTGAACCTTTCGCATGCATACGACGTTCTGGAATTACTTCGCGATCAAAATGTGCTAATTGTTCCAACAAATATACATCTTGCATTAAGACAGGCCCACGAGGTCCTGCAGTCATTGAATTCTCACGATCACCGACTGGACGACCGAATAAACCTGTTAACTTCGATTCATCTTTTTTACTCATATCGAACACTTCCCTTATTTAGAATAATTATAATTAAATACTACCATATCTATTTAACGGAACATAATTAAATGTACTTAATATTTCGGAAATTATTAATTGCTGATTTGTAAAGCGTCTTTTAAATAACTAAACAAATTATTTCAAAAATGACTTCATGAAAAAAGACGGAAAGCATTTGCTTTCCGTCTTCATTCAATCATCTCACTTAATATGAGTTTAATTAGACTTGATCACCGTTTAATTCAACTAAGATTTTCGCTTGAGATTTATCGCTAACTAATTTTTCGAATCCAGCTTCAACGATATCTTCTAATACGATTTCATCTGTTATTACAGGTTTAACATTTAAGTTGCCTTCGCTGATTAAATCAATTGTTTGTTGGAATGTTGTTGGTGTATATGCAATTGTAGAAGTCAGTTTCACACCTGTATTTGTCAATTGCATAGGATCAAACTGAATAGGGTGACTGAAAATAGAAACAATTACTACAGTACCGCGAGGACGCGTAATATCAATAGATTGTGCTAAAGTCGCAGCCACACCTGCAACTTCAAATGTCACATCTACACCATTTTCAGTGTGCTCATTAATGAAGTCAACAGGGTCTACCTCACCTGAGTTCACTACATACGTAGCTCCTACTTCTTTTGCTTTTTCTAAACGTTCATCTGATAAATCAAATGCAAAGATTTTACTTGCCCCTGCTGCTTTTGCGGCAATAATATTTAACAATCCGATTGGACCAGCACCGATTACAGCAACTGTATCTCCAAACAGTACTTCGCCTTCTTTGATCGCTTGAACTGCTACTGCAGTCGGTTCAACTAATGCGCCTTCTTTTGCGGATACGTTATCGGGTAAATGGTATACATTTCCTTCTGGTGCATTTGCATAGTGCGCAAAGCCGCCATCTGCACCTAATCCGATAAATGAATATCCATCATAAAGGTCAATGTTTTCTTCTTTTTCTTGTTTAGAAACTGTAGGGTTCACTACTACACGGTCACCTTTTTTATAAGCTGTTACAGCACTTCCTACTTCGTCTACTACACCTGAGAATTCATGACCTAGTGTAACTGGAGCTTTTTGGCCTAGAAGTGGATCGGGTTCATCTGTCGCAATAAAAACAGGCCCTTCTAAATATTCATGTAAATCTGTTCCGCAAATTCCTGTCCAAGAGACTTTCACACGGACTTCATTATCTTTTAACGGCTTACTTTCACGTTCCTCAACACGTACATCCTTTTGACCATACCAAACTGCTGCTTTCATAAAATAATCGCTCCTTCTTTGATCGTACCAACCGGAAACATTCGGTTAGAACTGTTGTTTTAAATCTTAATGCTTGGTAACACACACTTGCAATTTGTAACACTTAATAATATTTGGATGAAATGTCTTTCTTCTCTTTTATTATACCTTTTATTTATGTAATGAACAATGTTTTATATATTTAATAATAAAATAAGAGTTTTTGTAGATGGGTGTAAACTAAAATTGTTGTGAAGTATAAAAAATTTAATTGAGGGGATAAATAGTGACACTCTAATCTGCTTTAATTAAGGTTATTGAAAAAGTTGTATAAAATTTAAAAAAAGATAAGAATTTATTCTTAATAAAAAAACGACAAAGGAAAGTTTGAAAAATATAACAGTGCATTACAAAATTGATTGAAGACAATCTCACAGACAAGATATTAAGTGGTGAACTCGAAGAAGGCGGCACAATTTTTATTGATGTGGATAATGAAAATGAGATAACTATCACAGTATCTGACCAAAATGATAAATAAATATATATGATATGACTGACAACTCGGAAGTTGTCAGTTTTTTTAATTCTTATTTACATTTTCTCTATATAAAAAGGTAATATAACTATATATAGATTAGAGAGACAGTGGTGATGATAGATAATTTAGGAGGGGAAAATATGGGACAAACATTAGAGCTACTTGAAACATTGATACAATTCGAAGGTTCGAACTTAGGAAACGCAAACGACACGATTGATTTTTGTAAAGAATGGTTGGAAAGTAATGGTTTGCATCCAGAAATAATTACAAACCAAGGGTACAAAATGTTGGTGTGTACAGTCGGCAATGGCAAGAACAGACTTATTTTTAACGGACATGTTGATGTGGTTAGCGGTCAGCCAGAACAATTCGAACCCAAAATTAAAGGTGACAAAATTTATGGACGCGGGTCAGTAGATATGAAAGCAGGCGTCAGTGCGATGATGAATGCTGTTTCAGAATTGCAGAACAAGGATTTAGGTGAGACCTCAGTACAGCTTCAACTTGTAACAGATGAAGAAATCGGAGGTATCTATTGTTCATCTTACCTTACAGATCATGGTTATCTTGGTGATTTTGTTATCTGTGGTGAACCTACGCAACTCGGTATTGGATATAAAGCAAAAGGTATTTTACAAGCAGATCTTCATTTCACAGGAAAAGCTGCACATGGCAGTCGTCCATGGGAAGGTGAAAATGCGATTGTGAAAGCATATAAAGCATACGAAGCTATCTTAGACTTGCCATTTGCTAAAGAGTCAGATGATCTTTACGATGGTCCTTCTATTAACCTGGCACAAATTAAAGGTGGCGAAGCTTATAATGTTGTTCCGGATGCATGTGAAATGTCTATTGATATTCGCTACCTCCCTAAACAGTCTAAAGAATCAATTTTAAAAGAAATTCAAAGTGTGACTGATGCAGATATAGAAATACACCACGCTTCAATTCCAGTAGATAATGATATCAATGACCCTCATATCCAATTATTGTTAAGCAGTATTGAACAAACAACAGGCGAACCGCCCCCTAAAGTATTTGGTCAACATGGATATGCTGATACAGGTTATTTCATGAAGCATGGTGTACCTGCAATAGAATTTGGTCCATCAGGTGCGAATTGGCACGGTGATGATGAATATGCTGATATTCAATCAGTAGATACGTATAAAGATATACTAGTTGATTTCGCACAAAGATTCTCTGATGGTGATACGACTTTTGCTAGAGAAATGGAGTAGGGGAGAAGCCCATAAGTAAAGATAATATAAAAAGCATGCGTATCCTTCAACGTAGGAAACGCATGCTTTTTAACACGTCTGTCACTCTAACTTCAGACAAACTTCAGTCTTACCTCTATTTATACTTTTTAACAAACTGATTAATCGCTTCAACCAATTGATCAAGTGCCGGTTGTTCTACAGGATAGTGACCGCCATTTGTTAAATCTACAATTTCATGGTCCGCTTTCTTCAAACCTGAAAGTACAGGGATGCTTAAAAATTTAGGAGTCCAACGATCTAAACTTGGTTGTGTCAGCAATAAAGGGCAAGTATCGAATTCTTCCGGTTCCATAGCTGGTTGATAATTGCCATATGAATCTAAGAAAGTCATTGTAGCTAAATTACCAGCTGACGTTTTATCATGCAGCATGACTTGTAAAACATCATCATTGTTTACTAGAGTATACATCTTAGAGGCTACTTTCATCGGAATTTTAATACCGCCTAATCCGATTTTACGCATTACCCCAGCAGCCGGAATGCCGACACGGCTCATAAAGATGTCATGGGCTGTTTCATCTCGTACCATTTGTTTTCTTTGATCTAAGAATGTCATGCCAATAATGCCTTTTACTTTTTTGTTTTTAGCAGCAACATGATACGTTTCCATACCACCTGCACTTAGTCCGTATAAGAAAATAGGGCGATTATCTTTTTGGCTTTCTTCATCAATGTAGTCTGATGCTAGATTCACCCAGTCATCGTACGTAACTACTGTCCCTTTTTTAACTTGGGTCATACCATAAGTCGGCATATCAATTGCGATCGTTTCATAACCTAATTTAGATAAAGGACCACCGGCGATTAAAGAGAGTTGTCGTCCGTTTGTACCAACACCATGTAATAAAATGATTTTAGCATCCGCATTTTTATTACGGAACGTATCTAAATGTGCACGGTGTCCTTTCCAATTCCACCATTCTTCTTCAGGTTTGTAGTTTTCGTTAAAGTGAAATTTTTCAGGTAAATGTGCTTCGATTGCTTTCCATGCTTTTTGATTTGTATAAGCCATCATTAACTCCTCGCTTTTTGATGTGGTTTTGTCTTGGTGTCTTTGTTATCCTCTTCTTTGCGTGAAAGCAGTTGTGCCATTTTTCTTAATACTATTCCATAAACCTTTCCATACGCTCAAATGCATATCAGGTTGTTTGCCATGTGCCATTAAATCAAATTGTTTTTCATACCAGCTTAGTTCAAGTACAGAAGACAATTTTTTATCTAGTGCTTTTATTCCAGTAGTAATCTTAGGTAATTCAATCGTTTCATAAGTACCATTTAATATTTGGTTTGGCAGGTCAGGATCTACTGCGAAGGGTTTTGCAATGCCGACCATATCAATAGAACCGCCTTCAAGAGCATCTTCCATACCTTCAGCAGAGCGGAAACCACCAGTAACGACAATAGGTGCTTTGACTAATTTACGTGCTTTATCAGCATAATCTAAGAAATAAGCTTCACGTTTTTTAGAACTTTCGCGTACGTTGCTACCTTCAAACATGACAGGATTTTCATAGTTGCCGCCTGAAATTTCTATCAAATCAATACCTGCTTTATCGATAGCTTCTAACACTTGCATTGATTCTTCTTCAGTAAATCCGCCGCGTTGGAAGTCTGCAGAATTTAATTTAATCGCAATAGGGAAATTTTCTCCAACTTGGCGACGCATTTCACGATACACTTCCATCAAGAAGCGCATACGATTTTCTGCATTGCCTCCCCATTGATCATTACGTTGGTTATGATGCGGAGATAAAAATTGATTGATTAAATAACCGTGTGCTGCGTGAATTTGTACGCCTGTGAATCCTGCTTTTTTCGCAATACGAGCAGTATTGCCAAACCGTTTAATTAAATCTAAAATTTCTTCTTCTGTTAACGCACGTGGTGGGTTGAATGCCCCTTCAATTCCACCTGATAATGGGATAGCACTTGGTGCTACCGGTTGTTTGGATAGACTTTTTGGAGATTGTTTGCCTGGATGATTAATCTGCATCCATAGTTCTGTATTTACTTGTGTTCCAGCTTGTGCCCACCGTTTCAACATTGGTAAATCACGCTCATCTTCAATAACGATGTTGCCAGGTTCGCCTAATGCATTACGGTCAATCATGACATTCCCTGTCATCAATAAGCCAGCACCGCCTCGAGACCAGCGACGATATAAATTTACAATACTCACTGTAGGACTGTTATGACTATCTCCTAATGTTTCGCTCATAGATGCTTTGTAAAAACGATTTTTAGTTGTGAAATTCGGTTGTTCTAATTTTGTACCTAATAAATTTGTCATATTAAAACGCTCCTTCTTCACGTGGTTCATAATATTCTTCAATATAATCATTCATGTGATTAATTAGTTTTTGTAAAGATTTGATACTCGTATTTTCAGGGTTAATGGAATAAAAATTCATTGTGCCGACTTTTTCTACTGTTACAACATTAGCTTCTTTTAATACGCGTAAGTGATAAGAAACAGCTGGGCGAGATAAATGTGTCTTCTCTGTAATTTCACCAACACGCATTCCTTCATTGCAGCCGATTTCTATTAGTGCCATCATAATTGCTTGGCGTGTTGCATCACCAATCGCAATTAATACATCCTGACATTCTTGAAACTCATTTGTTAGTTTTTGTAATCCTTCAGGATTTTTCATTAAAACTCCTCCGTTCGTTCAAAGAATTAAACCATTGAACAATTGAACTATAACACGATTACATCCTTTATACACATTGAGAAAGCAAACGTAGACGTTTAAATTTTGAATAAGATAATAAGATGAGTAGTTCGATTTAGGAAAAATGAAATGATTATATAGAAAATAAGTGGTAGTGACACAAAGAAATATTAATTTTAACTACTACCATAATTTGATTTAGCATCCAAATGTGAATTAAATAGTTTAAAGTTACTAATAGAGATTTTTATCTTAAATAACTATATAGCCTTATCATTATTTTCAACCAATAATTTTATATTATGATACAAAAAGTAGGAGTTGAATAAATGAAAAGAATCTGGATGTTGAGCGTGTTTTTAGTTGCTTTATTAGTTGGATGTGGGAAGAATGAAGAATATAAATTTTTAGAAGGGTCATGGAAGAACACATCGTTGAAAACAGGAGAAAATAACTATCTAGTTTTTAAAAGTAATAGAGTTATGAAAAGATTCTCAGATAAAAACTTTAGTTATAAATACCAAAATGAATATAAGTATACTGTTGAAAACACTAATGAAAATGATAAATTTATAGTTAAAGAAGAATCACCAAATATGGTAATGGAATCAACATTTAAAAAGATAGATAAAAATATAATTAAAAGAGAATACGTGAGAATTTCTAGTGGTGAATTAAGCCATGAAGGACCTGATGACGAAATGTTTTATAGATTGAAAAAGTAACATTAGAACTTTTTGATTAATACATAGTAGATTTAAAAATTAAAACTGCCCAGACCTTAAAGTCTGAGCAGTTTCTATTAATCTCCGTAACCAGAATCGATTTCATCGCCATGTTCGTCGTATTTTCTGACATATCCATCGCTATCGATTTTATAAGATCCGGCTAAATCGCCGTCTTTGTCAGTGTATGAGAAGCCCCATCCACCGCCTGTTTTTTCTGGTTCTTTGAAAGTATATTCATCTGTATCTAAAAGGTGACCTTCGAATGATTCAACTTTGTCGATAACATTGTCGCGAGTTACTTCGTCATGACTTGAACTACTGTCATCGTCGTCATCTTTGCTGCTTTCTTTGTCTTTAGCTTCGATATGTTTTGAAATAGCATTATCATCGAATGATAAGTCTACATTTTCTGTAGAATCGCCATCTCCAGAGATTTTGACAATTTCTTTATCAGAAGTAAAGTTTTTACCTTCTACATCAGCCACCGCATATACTTCAACTTTTTCATCTGGAGGATAAGGTCCATATTCCTCACTTGAATCCATTTCATGTTTTTCATTATTAATGTATAGCGTTGTATCTGATTCATTTATATCTGAGTTGTCGATGTTCACGTAGAATTTAATTTGTTTAAAGTTTGGATTAGCTTGTTTCGTGTGTTGAGAAGAGAAGACTTGGAGTTGTCCTTTATAATCTTTTCCATTCTCAGTTTTAGTTGCTTTCAGTTCATAATAACCAAGCGGGAAATCTCCAACTTTACCATTATCCCCGACAGTATGAGTTTTACCATCACGTGTAAATTTCAGTTCGTCGATATCAGACATGCTGTCCACATAAATATTGTATCTTGGAATATCAAATTTATAATCCTTAAAGAAAAGCCATTTGCGGCCTTCTTGTTTAATATCCATGACTTTCTCGCCGTTATATTCAACTAAGCCGCTGTCATGATGGTTGTCTTGCATGCTTTTAGCTTTGTCTTTCACTTGGTTTGCCATTTTGTTGTTTAATTCAGATTCATTCATTAAATTTAAAAAGGCTTTGGCTTCTTCTTTAGTTAAAGGTTTGCCGTCAGAAGTAACATTATTTTTCAGTTGGTCAGCATTCTCATTTTTAATCGCAGAAGCGACTGAATCTGCTTTTTTAGTCACACTCATTTGTGTTTTGCCGACAAAGAATATAATAACCGCAATGATTGCGATAGCGATCAGCAATGCGATAATGACCCAAGCTAAAGGTGACATCGGTTTACGCGGTGAATGGTTGTTGTGTTGTGATGCACGACTAGGGTGCTGATGTTGATCGACTGGCGTTCCGCATTGCGTACAGACCTTTTGACCATCTTTAATTTCGTGTCCGCAATTTTTACAGTAACGCATTAATAACCACCGCCAAACGGTGATAAGTCATCCATAATGTTTTTAAAGCTTTCCATTAAGGAATTACGTGCCATTTCACCATAAATCATTAAAACAATCAGCTGTAATGCTATGTAAAGCAAGATACCGAAAAATACTGGAATACGAATAGCGTGGAAGCTTGAGTATTTTGTAATGATATAAATTGCTGCTGAATAGAAGCTGATAATACCTAATAATGTTAGGAATGAACCGATTGAGATAATTTCCATTCTCAAAAGTAAAATACCTAGAATAAACAATATGAATGAGAATGTATTAACAAAGACGAAATCAGATAATAATTTTACAAAGCTGATTGAATCTTTAATTGTTAAGCGTGCAGTGAGTGCCAAAATACCATAGCCAAGTACGATAAAGAGTACAAGACTGAAGAAGAAATTAGAAACGACATCGCCTTTAGAGACACCGAGGTAAGATACTTCTTTAGGTACTAAAATCATAATTACTAGTAATGTAATGATTAAGAAAACGGCTGATAATATGCCGATAAATTTAAGACTGAATGGTTTATCTTCAGCTACGACACTGTCGTGCGTTTTAAAGAGTTTGCTGAAGAAAGTAGAGCCTTCGTGTTTGATGTCATTTGCGTGCTGGTTGAATTTTTCTGAGTTGAATGTAGGTTGTTGGTTTGAAGTTGCGGGTTGTCCTGTGTGGTTGTAATTTGTATGTTGTTCTTGTTGTGTATGGTTGGTGTGTGTTTCAATGTTGGGATGTTTAAGTGATTGGCTGTGATGTTGTGTTTCAGATTGCGTTTCAGCGTGTGATGTTGATGTGGCGTTTGTGCGGGAAGGGTCAGGTTGGTCTTGTTTTTTAGCAGCAGCTACTGGTTTTGACTTTGTCAGGTCAGTTCCACATTCGCCGCAGAAGCGGTCGTCCGGACCTACAGGCGCACCGCAATTAGGACAATGCATAGTTAGTTCCCCCTTGTTTACTTTTAAATTTTTATTTGTTTCGCACACAATATTGTATTACGATTAATTTCATAGTAGCATACTCATATATAGATATCTATATCACAATAAAATTAATTATTTAAATTTTAGAAATGTCTTTTTTGATTGTAAATTTTTGTTTAAATCGATGTAAAACTCATGTTTTAATTTAATCTTAAAGATATGATTAAAAGAATTTTTTAATCTAGTATCTTGTTAGTGTTTTTCTTATAATTATTGTAATACAACCATTTTGAAAGGGGATTTAAATGTGAAGTTCTGTACGCACTGTGGAAAGCCTTTGGAGCCGGATGAGAAGTTTTGTTCCAAATGCGGGACAAAAGTACCAGAGAGTCAAAGAGAGAGACCGTCACGTTCAGATATGAACAGAGGAGGTGCGGTTCCACAACAAAGACCATCTTCTAATCATAAGAAGCCTGCGTGGTTGTTTGTTGTGATTGGACTGGTGATTGCTTTATTGATTTCTGGAATAGGTTATGCCGCTTATAATGCTTACAATAATAAAAATGCTGATAAAGGTCATAATCACCATTCAACAACATCTGACCAAAAACAAAGTACTACGAATAAAGAAGATGAATTGCCAGAAACAAAACCTGTCACTATTAACGTCAATACTGATAGTTTTAGTGAAAATTATATGAATGCAGATAATAGCAGTGGCTATGATGGTTTTTATATTGGTGATACGAAAGACAGTATTGAACATAGTTATGGTAAACCAGAAGGTACCATGGATATTAATGGGAATGAAGCACATCAATACGGCAATATTGCGGTAAGTTATGATAATAATAACCAAGTCGATCATGTTTTTGTGACACCGCATGATATGAGTACAAGTGAGTTTACAGACTTCCATAATACACCTAACGAAAAACGCGGAGATACTTGGTACTATGATAAAAATAAAGATAATGGTTATACGATTAAAGTCTATACAGATGGCAGTGAAGTAAAAGCGATAGAGAATATAGACCAGATATAAAGATAGATTAGTGAAATTAATATAATAATATAATTTTTAGGAGACTTATAATGTATATTTCAAATATGAAATTAACTAATTTTCGTAGCTTCAACGGAAATAACGAATTACAATTTAATGATGGATTAAACTTTTTTGTTGGAAATAATAACTGTGGAAAAACTACAGTTTTTAAAGCTGTAGAATTTATACAGAATGGGAAAGATAAGTCGGAATTTATTACTATTGGAAAAGAAAACGAAGAGATAGCTGTAGAAATCACATTAAGCGGTGATGATATAGAAGGCATTGTAAATAATAATGAATTGAAAAAATATAAAAATTATATATATGAAAAAAACGAAACTCTCAATATTACAATTAAGAGAAGTTCGAAAAATGATTCAATAGTCCAAAACGGTAGAAAAAAGGATTTAGATATTAAAAATATTCGGACTTGGAATAATGAAGAAAATCAATTTGAGAATCCCACTGGTATCGACAAAACGATAAATGCCCTGTTTGATGCTCAGTTTGTGTACTCGGATATAAAAAATGAAGAGTACCGAGATTTTGGAAAAACAAAAGTAATGGGAAAATTAATTAATAGTATAACTAAAGATTTTCAGCATTCGAAAGTTTATAAAGATTTAATTAAAGCTCATGAAAAAGCCTTTGGCGATGAAGGTTTGAAAAGCTCGCTACATGATACAGAAAAAGAGTTGCAAAAAATACTTGGTGAGCAATATGGTGAAGCAGAAGTTGAATTTAAATTCGAATTACCAGATATGAATAATTTTTTAAAACATGGCACAATAAATTTAACTGAAAATAACATCACTACAGAAGTTAGTGAAAAAGGAACAGGAATGCAAAGAGCTTTAGCTATGAGCTTAATACAAGTATATTCTAATATAGTAAACAAAGAGAATGCTAAGCAACTTTTATTTTTTATAGACGAACCCGAAACTTTTTTGCACCCGAAAGCACAAGCTAAAATAATCAATGCTTTTAGAAAAATTTCTCGTGAAACACAGGTGTTTATAACTACTCATTCTCCCTATTTATTGAAACAGTTTGATAATGATATAGACGATATTAAAATATTCAAAAGTGAAAGCGATAGAAAAGTAATTTGTAGTCAAAATATTAATTCGTTTCCATTTAGTCCTACATGGGGAGAAATAAATTACTTAGCTTTTGATATAGTGAATGTCGAATTTTTTAATGAATTATATGGTTATCTGTAACATATATCTGGAGAAGACAGAATTACGAGCTTCGATTATTATTTGAAAAGATAAAACACATCTTTTAAAATTATATTGCAATTTAGAATATAAAACTTTTTCACGTGAAGAAGTTGAAAAAAGATTGAATAGAGTTAAAGCTGATACTAAAAAAGAATACTCACTTTATTTATCTAAAAATGAATATTTATTATATAAGCATGATGCAGATTTAGAATTTGAAGCTGATAATGTTTTGAGAAAAGATAGGAAAGCAAACAATGTGGAGAATGAAGTTAAAGCGGAATTAAAAACAAAGGGAATTAATCGTATTTATTTTGGTGCTCCAGGTACTGGGAAATCTTTTAATTTGAAAACATTTATTCAAAATAATGGAATAGAGAATTATTCTGATGAAATAAATCATCCTAATGTTTACCGAACAACCTTGCATCCAGAGTTCAGCTATTCGGATTTCATAGGACAAGTAATGCCTTCTGTTAAAAATAGCGGTAAAGATACTTCTGAAATAACTTATGATTTCGTACCAAATATATTTACAGAAGCATTAAAATCGGCAATTCAAAAACCCGAAGAGCCTGTTTTCTTAATTTTAGAAGAAATGAGCAGGGCTAATGTAGCTGCAGTTTTTGGAGATTTATTCCAATTATTGGATCGAGATAATTTAGGGAAAAGCGAGTACCAAATTAATAACGCATTGATAGCTGAATATATTTATAAGGATAAAAATAAGAAAATTTTTATTCCGAGTAATTTATTTTTGTTAGGTACAGTCAATACAAGCGATCAAAATGTTTTTGTTATGGATACAGCCTTTAAAAGAAGATTTGAACACGTATATGTTTCAACAAAAATAAAAGAAGAAGACGAGAATTTGAATGATTTCAACTTTTCATTATTTCAAAATAATGGCGAGAAAATTTCAATGAGATGGGTTGATTTAATTAGAACTTTGAATCATTTTATAGTTGCTCCTATGGAAAAAAATGGTTTGGAATTATCGGAAGATAAACAATTAGGCCAATTTTTTATAAAATTTAATAATAAATATGAGAATTCTGAAGAAGCTCTTCTAAAAAATTATGAGCAAATAACAGGGAAGTTAATACATTATTTATGGACAGATGTCAATAAAGCATCATTTTCAGAAGTCAGCTTGTTTAACTCAGAAATTGATAGTTTTAGTACGTTATATGAGTGGGCAATAAACAAAAGAAATTTCTTTTCTACAACTTTCATGTCCTTATACAATAGCTTTATTAATAACGAGGTATAGATTATGCAAGAAAAAATAAATTTTATTCAGGAAGGTAGAGAAATACCGACAGAAGTTTTTTCTGAGTTTGAGAATGCTTTTGAAAATGAAGATTATTATTTTTCAAAAGGAACAATTAAGTCTAATTTCACTGGTATTATAATTGAAAATGGGAAAGTTTTAGCTTGCTTTCCCAAACATTTTTTTGGAAAAGAAGAATTGAATAGAGAATATATAGAAAAAATCAAAGGAAAATATTATATTAGACTGCTGTTAAAAGTTATAATAAAGTCTGCCACCAAAAAATCTGAAAGAAGTTTAGGTATTGCAAAAGATGTATTTTCGTCTTTTCCATTTAAATCTTTTTATAGAATATACGAATACTATAAAAAATTCGGGCTTTTTTCAGAAACAATCGATAATTTTAAATATGGTTATAGCGGCAAAATTAATTGGAAGAAAACAATTGAAAATTCTCCTCTAATAGTTAATGAAAAAAGTGTAATGTATCTTCCTATGGTTATTCAAAAAAAAGAAAATAAAGATGTATTTATAACAAAATGTATGGCTTTTGCTATAGACTCAACTATAGATTTGATGAAATATATAATTAAATTTGATAAGACTGGAATTGATTATTCAAATATTGATTTTTCAAAAAAAGATATAATTTTGAAAAAGCTTCATAAATATTCTAGAGAAGTATTCAAAGATAAAGATAAGATGTTAATTAAGAACTTAATAATTTTTTTTAAAAATATTGATGGTGGAAGTCAAAATCTATATATTAAGGCAAATACATTTAGTTTGATTTGGGAAGAAATGGTAGAAAATTATTTGAACAATTATTTTATAGGTATGGACTCAAAAGGACAATATTTGAAGTTTTCTGATACTCGTTTGACACCTAAATTGAATTTTGAAAACAGGTTATTTATACCTGATGCAAGTTCAGAGAATATTTATTCATTAGAACTTGACCATTATTTAAATGAAGATGAAAATGTATATATATTCGATTCTAAATATTATAATGAAATTAGCAAATTAGATTATAAGCAAGTTTCTTATTACTATTTGACTAGAGGATTTGATTCTCATTTAGGAAAAAATATTTATAATGCATTAATAACTCCTCAAAGTGTAAATGGTAGAGGAAGTTTTAAAATTCATTTTAGATTGAAAAATGAGTTTAATAACGAAAATAGAGACTTTGTAATAACAGAGCAATATTTAAATATGAAAAAAGTAATGAAAGAATATATTTCTAGTTAAAAAGGTCATTGAAATGTAGTATCAGGGCAAAAAACTCATCTCGAAATTTTCGACTTTTTTAAGCTTTTATATTAAATAGAAATGAAATATTACTATTTAATATGTACTATAAATGTCAAAAGACAACTCATCTTTCAAGATGAGTTGTCTTTTGTATGCTACTTTATTGTTATCTTACTTCCAACATCTATGTTAGGAACCTCTGTATCTTCTAAATATAATGTCCCTGATTGTTCCGCTTCCGTACTACCATCAAATTTCAATGTAATATGACCCAAGTTATTTAAATTTTTATTCACTGCATTACCAACTTTAGTAATCTCAAAAGTTTGATCATCAATAATTAATTTATTTGTTTCTGTAATATCTTCTTCAACAGGATTTACATTGATAATATAGCAATAATCTTCTAACTCTGCCGGCGCATTACTGCCGAATAGAATCACCATTTTTTCTTCAGCAAATGCATTTGCGTCCTGTCCTAAATTAATAACTTCAGTTTGGTACATAAATATGACTCCTTTATATCTTTTTATTTATTTTGAGCAAATAGTTATTTATATAATCCGAAACTTGCTAACCAAGCAACGAATACCCTAGGCACACCATTTAAAAATCTTGAATAGAGAACGGAAGGTACACCCACTTCAATTGTTTTTGTTTCTGCTTCTGCCAGCCCTAAACCAACAGGAATGAAGTCAGCAGCGTTTTGTGTATTGATTGCGAATAAAGCAGGTAATGCCAAATTAGGAGGGATATTTCCTTTTCCAATTTCAACGCCAATTAGTGTTCCTAGTACTTGTCCGATTACACCGCCAGGTCCTAATAATGGACTTAAGAAAGGTAAGGAACAAATGAAACCGATTGCCATTAATCCCCAAATATTTCCTGCTAATGGAGACATAATTTTAGCGAACAAATCTCCTATACCAGATCCTTGAATAATCCCGATTAATAATGCTACAAACCCCATGAATGGTATAACAGTAAAGAGCATAGTTTCTACTGCATCTCTAGCGGCTTGGTAGAACGTATTAATAACCTTACCTGCAGCTAAACCGATTTTTGTTAATAAACTTTTATTTTCTTGTTCGGCACGTGTTTCCATGATTTTTTTATCTTTAGAATATTTAGGCGTGCTTTCACTTTCTTTTTCACCTTGCTCTTTAGTAGCAGCAATTGTATTATTGTTCTCTGTAGATTCTTCAGAAAACGGAGAAACTTGTTCAACTCCTACGTTAGAAACATAAATGTTTTCAGTAATATATTGTCTTAAAGGACCACTTTTTCCTGTTGCCATAATATTGATTGTTGGAATTCCTTTTTTTGGATAAATACCACATCTTAAAGTACCGCCACAATCAATAATTACTGCCATAATTTCTTCTTCAGGAACAGAAGTTTCGAACCCATTGACTGGTTCAGCTCCTGTAATATCAGCAATTTTATCTACAATTTCAGGGCGATGGCCCCCTGTGATATAAACAAGCTTATTTTTTTCGCCTGTTACACCAATAATTAATGGACCTCCAAAACCACCAGAACCTTTTACAATTTTAGCCTTTTCATTCATAGCAGCTCACCTTATCCTTCCATTTTAACTTCAGTACTTAATTTAACGTTTTGTTGTTTTTCTACATAACTTGTTGTAAAGTCTGTAATCCAACCGCCAATGAAGTTCATAACTAAACCAACAAGGAGGTATCGTACAGCTAAATCTGCTGTTGGTAATCCTAGCTTTTCAATACCATGAGCGATTCCTAAGAAAATAAACAATTCAGCCGGGTTAATATGTGGAAAAATACCATTACTTGTATGTGCGAATTGCGCAGCGGAAGCAAAATAACTTGGTTTGTACTTTTCAGGCATAAATCTTCCTAATGAGTGAACCATTGGATTAGCTAACATAAATGAACCTAAAAATGGTAAAACTAAATATCTCATTAGTGGGTTCTTAGATGACTTTGTGGCAATAGTATTAATACGATCTTCACCAATTAATTGGATTAACGTATTCATAGCAATTAATAACATTAACACTAAAGGTACAATAGAACCCATCCAGTCAATAAACGTATCTGCTCCTGTTTGGAATAATTTGATAAAACCTTCAGCGAATTTAACGATGTAATCCATTTTTTAATCCCCTTTCGTTTTTAAATATACGATTTACTTTGTTTACTACCTTCATAATAGGAGAAGGTATTTTTTCGATTGTGCCACCGTTTTGAATAACATTAAATGTGTGTTGAGCATCTAATATAGCTTTAATCAGTAATTTATTGTATTTAGTTAAATCTGTATCTTTGAGCTTTTTGATTTTTTTACCTTCTAACCCTTTGAGCTTTTTAATTTTGGAAAATACAGTAACACCTTGCATATATCGTGCATCTTCTATTTCATTTTTATTATTGAGTTGAAGTAAAACAAGCGTTCCTGCTTTAAAGATTGAAGGCCGTCTTCCGATAGCTACTCTGCCTTTAGAACGTAATTCAGTATAATGCTTGGTAAAATGTTTGATCTGTAAGAATCCTAAACCGTATTGAATTACAAAACCCACAGCAGCTAAAATAATTAACATAATAATAAACACGATTAATCCCTCATCTCTTCGTTTAATAAATATACAAAATCCTCAAAATCAGTCTGATTTGTAATTTTCTTTGTTAAATACATGTTCTTAGTGATACTTAATACTTCTTCATAAATTCTGATTAATAAAGCTTCATTATTTATAGTTTTTGGCGTAGCAATTAATATAACCATTTTCAAGTCGGGGTAACTTTTGATTGTATTATCTAACAAGGCTACTTTGATTTGGATACCTTCCATTGAATGAGTAGCGTGAGGAAAACCCACAGCTTTATTTATTGTGGATTTTAATATTTCGCGCTCTATAATCGTTTGATCAAACTTACTATCTACGCGTTGCTCATCAATCATTTCTGAAGCTAAAAACTGAATAACTGAATAATAGTCATCGGCATCTGATAAATGATAAAAATCTCGTTCATTAATAAAATCTAATATTACGCTTCTATTAAAGACTTCTTTATTGCTAATATCTTTATAAATCAAAAATTGTTCAATGCGAAGCTTGAAGTGTTTTTCATTAAAGACATTTTCAATATATATAATTTTATTGAACAAACGATTTAGCGGTTGAGTAGAAATAATGAAATCATATTCAGATTCCACGATACTCAAATCAGCTTTTTCAATAGCTTCAATGGAAATATCTTTTCCAAATATTTTATAAAGATAACTAGAAAGCAATTTGATAGTACTTAGGCCGCCATCTGTATAAATACCTATATTTTTCATATCTGAAAATCTTTGCTCTAATTGTTCCAAATATACACTGAAATATATTGTTAAAAACCCTAATTCAGGTTTTGAAATAGATAATCCTGTATATTTAGTAATACTATCACCTAAGATTTTTGAAAGTTCAAAGGCAAATGGAAATTGAATATCCATTTCAGCAGAAACATTATTTTCTAACTTAATATTAAAAATCAATCTATTGATAAGATGCTTGATGTGAAGTTTAATATCTTTGTTGAATAGATTTTCATCTATTTGGATATCGAAATATCTTTTTACATCTCTAATGGTATTGTTAATTATTTTCATAATGAGTTTTTCATCTGATTCATTAATTATTTCTTCCATTAGTGAAGCTCTTCTGCCTAAAAGTTGTATAGCAATAAGAAGAAGTTCGTAATTTGAAGTACTACTTGTATAAGTTTGAGATATATACTCATTTAGAAAATTCAAGGTATTAAATTCATTGGATTTAAAAATGGCTGTATCTGTATTTTTAAAGCTATCTTTTTCAATGAATTTGTGTTTGCTTAGTCTAAGCAATGTAATTTTGATTGAATTTTGAAGGTTGAAAAAGGTTTGAGTATCCAGATTCATAGTGTTTTTAAGATTATCTAATTTTTCGTTTAAAGGTTGAGGTAATTCTTCCTCATTGAGAATTTTCGGCAACTTTTCTATTGCAAATTTTCTAATATAAATTTCTTTGCCTTTTAAAGAAATCCCAACATTAGGCTTTCCTATGATTTGTAAATTGTATTCTTTTATTTTTTCTTTAAGTTCTGTTACTAACGTGTTAAGTGCAGTTCTGCTTAAATATAGTTTCTCGCTCAAGTCATCAATAAGAGATATGTCATTTGTAATCAATTCATAGAATAATTTTCCTAAGCGATTTGTTAAAATGCTTTCAGAATCATTATTTAAAAAGCTATCTTTATTCAATTCATCCCAAAATTTTTGATCATCCATAATAGTTAAAACTAAAAGAGAATCTCTTTTTCTGATAGAAAAGATGTTTTCGAATTCTCGATTGATTTGTTTGATATAATTTGTAATTGTTTTTTCTGAAATATCTAATTCAACAGCTGCTTTATCTATTGGTAAATTTGACTTTAATAAAATTTGGACCAACTTAAAGTGTTTTTGATTTAGCGGCATATTATACCCCCTCTATTTATTGGGGATTAACCTCTTGATTTACCGCCTGAAATGTTAATAGTTGTTCCAGTGATATAACTAGATTTGTTTGAACTTAAGTAGCAAACTAAATCAGCTATGTCGGTTAATTTTCCTACTCTTCTTAAAGGAATAGACTTAGAATAATCCCCATTTAATTTTTCTACTGTGGTATTTCTGCAATAAGCTAAAGCATTTTCATATTCAGAAGTTCTTAAACCTGTTTCTTCAATTATTCCAGGGGCAATTGCGACAACATTTATATTGAACTTCCCTAATTCTTTTGCCCAGCTTCTTGTTAATCCAATAAGTGCTGCTTTTGTTCCTGAATATAGACTTTGTCCTTCTGACCCTTCTTGTCCAGCCTCACTTGAAACATTGATAATAGTACCGGAGTTATTTTCGATAAAATGTTCAGCAACTGATTGACTAAACCAAATCGGCCCTTTCAAGTTCACTGCAAACATTAAATCTAAATCTTTTTCATTTATTTCATACTCGGGTTTTTCTTTTTTAGAATCAGTTAGTAGACGAGGTAAGTTGATACCTGCATTATTTACTAGAACATCGATTTTTTTCTCATTTTGAATAACATCTTTAACAGTTTCTGAAACATTTTCTTTGTTAGTTACATCTGTTTGGATAAAATGATAATTTTTATGAGATAAGTCGTTACCTTTAATATCTGCGTTATAAACTACGGCTCCATTATCTAATAACTCTTTTACAATCACGTTTCCGATTCCTGAACTTCCCCCGGTTACAATAATCACTTTGTTTTCAATTTCTAGCCAATTTGACATATGACTGACCTCCAATTAAATTCTTTAATTTCATCTTAAATTAAAGCGCTTTCACAATTAATACACCATTATGTGGAATTTTTGGAAAATGATTGTATTAATTAATGGAGAATAGAGTGAAACTTTTTTATGTCAGCAAATTATATTTTACCATGCGTATTGCAAGTTAATATTAGTAAGTTTTCGAAGTAGAAAAAATAATATTTCCAAATATGTATAATTATAGGAGGAGACTAAATATTTTCTTTTAAAGGGTTAATTTTATATAAAACTAATATTTTATATAAAAGTTCAGTATAATCAAATTATAAAATTTAAAACCGAATAATAAGAGGAAGGTGCAACATGAAAGAACAAGCAAGTTTTGCTCATAAATAAACACCCCTAAATTTGAATTTTGGGGTTCAATTTTAGAGGGTCACTTCAGTACACAAATTGAGATGGTTCTTTTGCTTTTATAAAATAGTCATTTCTCTTTCGGCCATTCCACAATATCCAAACGTAGTTTTTCTCCGATGAGTTCAATATTATTATCTCTTGTGAGATACGGTAATATTTTCTCATTCAGATCAGATTTAACAGTACTCCCATCTGTATAGTAAGCAGGGAAATAGCAACTGATTACTATCATATTATCCTCTACAAGAAGCTTTGTCTTAGCTTCCAGTGAACCGTCGAAAAGAGAAATTTCAGCTTTGATTTCACTCAATTCCTTAGGAGAGTAACCTCCTTTAAATTCTTCAACATAATCTGCTAACACTTTATCACATATACGTTTAGCTGTTTGCCAATCGCTATCGACAGTTAAATGATAATCTACTTCATGCCAATTAATTTGAGTTAAATTAGCGTAATTAGTAAGTGTTTTTTCTAGTAAAATGTGATTTGGAATATTAATCACTTTACCAGTTGGTGATTCAGTTGATAAACCAGCTGCACGTTCTGCAAGTTTAAAGTGTAAAGGAGATATTTTTATAACATCCCCGATATGACCATCAATTTCTACACGATCATATAAACGAAATAGGCGCTTATTTAATAAGAGAACCCATGCGACCAGTTCTACAGCCAATTTTTTGACTGAAAAAATCACAAGTGCTGCAAATAATAAGACGATAACCATCAACGAGTTCATCGCATTAATCCAAGTTGCTGAAAGCAAAATAATAGCGCCAACGATAATAATATTTTTGATAGATCTGCGTAAGAAACGATAAATCTTAAGATCAGAAGCATATGTCTTTAAAAAACGTTGAATAATGAGATGAAGCCAAATTGAAACTACAATAATAAGTACTGTAAATATTATCTTATGAGAAAGGTTTGAAGGGTCGTTTACACTACTCTCAATGTTTTTGAATAGTGTCTTGATAAAATGTTTAATTTGTTCGTCCATACTGATGCTCCTTTCTGATGCTGTTATTGTAGAAACATGCAATATGCAATTAAACGCAGTATATCAGACAGTGAAATATTATACAAAATGGTCCCCTTATTGAATCATTCGGTTAATCTCTACCTCTTTGCATAATTTAATAATCGGTTTTCTTTTGATTCGTGCATAATAAAAGTGTTTAGCAATCTTCTGGGCCAAGAAGTTATCATATTTCTTTTCTTTGTAAATAAGCTCATAGCGTTCGAATTTAATCATAGAAAACACCTACATATTTTTACGTTAAGTGTAAATAACAAGGTAGTCATTTTTTTGACTAGGTAGGATGATAAATTGAGATTATCACTTTGCAATTTTTAAATGGAGGGGAAATGTTTGGAAGAATATAAAGAAAAATATATTGAAAATAAAAATGAAATTACGAGTGCGATTGAGGTTATATTAGAGTATATTAAACAAAGTAAATCAGATTTGAAATTGGGAGAAAACATCTCGGAAATTGAAAAAATTAAAGAAGCTTTTTCAATGAAAGACTTCAAAATCGTAGTTACAGGGAATAATGGTGTTGGGAAATCTACATTTATTAATACGTTAGTAAATCAAAACATACTGCCGATAAAGCCTACGAAAGTATTAACATATATCAAACATTCAGATCTGATACATGGGTTTGAGGTAACGAAACTTTATTTGAAGAACAAAGAAATCATTACAATTGATAACGATAAATTAAATAGATTGAGTGAAAATGATTTAAGTGAAGTTGAATACTTGGAAATTTTTCTGGACTCAAATTTTTTGAAAGAAGATGTTGTTATTGTAGATACACCTAGTATTATGACACTCAGTAAAGTACAAGAAGAAAATATTGATACTCAAATTAAAGAAGCTGCTGCTCATATTTTTTTATGTAGTGCAGACCATGCTGGATGTACAGCAGAAGTAGATTTTATTCAAGATAAAGAACAATATTTAAACAAAACATTATTTGTAGTAAATAAAATGGATCTTATCCATCCAGAAGAAGAGGAAGAAATTATTGATGCTATGATAATGAATTTTGACCTTAAAACTACTGAACACCTATTTTTAATGAGCATACACAATGATGACAATCCTATGATAGCAATTAAACAACAGTTGGAACAGGTGATATTCGAGGACGACAAATTACAAAAAGAAATTGCTGAAGCATATAAGACAATAAATCGTCATTATGCTTTGCTAATGAAAGAAAATTTATTGAAAACGAATGAAGAACTAGAAAATGATGCATTCTTTAAGAAGATAGATGATGATATGAATGCTCTATTTAAAAAAATGAGAAATAATTTGAAGTAAATAGAATATACACCAAACAAAGCAAGCCATCCCAAGGCTTGCTTTGTTTAGGTTCTACTATTTAATGATTGGAAGTGAGAATGGTACTACATAATCTTCGCCTTTGTTAACGGCAATAATAGCCATGATTGTATAAACAATACTTGCAATCGAGATAGCAATTAATGGAATGATACCTATAATAATAAGAGTTAAAATGTACGAAACTACTCCGTAAATTGCATAACTAATAGCATAATTTAAATAGTTTTTACCTTGTTGGTTGATAAAAGGAGATTCATCTTTTTTCATTAACCAAATAATTAAAGGACCTATAAAACTTGTGAATAAACTTAAAATCCACATTACCATTGCCATTGTGCGATCATCTTTTGGTACTTCTTGAAATCTTTGAGGATTTTCAGAACCGTTTTGAAAATTCATTTCCCTTATCCCTTCTTTATTGTATTTTTTGCTTTTAGCAAAAGTAAGTATAAGTACACTACAAAATACTTAATGCAATACTCTCATACATTTATTGTATATGTATAGATAGTCAATTTTTGTCTATATTGTGTAGTTTATTTGTATTTACAAAAACTTAAAAATAAAATCATTAAATTTAATGATATAATTTGTTGAAATAGAGGGAATGGTGGTTTCAAAATGGCGAAATCTATACAATTACTTGAATTATATTTACGTTTTTTAGACGGCGAAAAACTTACAAAATCTACAATAAGTCAATATTTTGATAATAAGTTAGATAGAACAATCCAAAGGTATATTTCTGAGCTCAATAAATTTATTAGTAGCTACGAGGCAACTGAACATTTATATATCAAATATGATTATAAAATTAATGCCTTTAAGATGTTTAATAACGGCAATCAAAACATTGATCAAAAACAAGTACTGGCCATTATCAAAATGCTGATGGCAGCAAGAGGGCTTACTAAAGAAGAAATAGATAAAACAGTTGCACATTTAACAGAACGTCTAAAACCAGAGGACCGTATTATTATTGAGCAAGCAATCCTTTCTGAAATGACGCACTATCACCCCATGATTCATGAGGAACCGCTATTAGACAAAATATGGGATATCAATCTCATTATTCAAAACGGTCAATCACTATCATTTGAATATTCGAATGCTATGAATATGGTTAAGCATCATGTAATCAAGCCAATGTATATTACGTTTTCAGAACTTTATTTTTACGTTGTAGGTGTGAATGAGAAAGAACAAGTTATTATTTATCGTTTAGATCGGATTCTCGAATATGAAGGTATTAAAAAAAGAATTGCCACTCCAGATTCACCTTATTTTAAAGAAGGAGAACTGAAACAACGTATTTACTTTATGTATGGAGGAAAATGGCAGCGCGTAAGATTTGAATTCAATAATGGAATTATAGAATCAGTCATGGATCGCTTTCCAACTGCAAAATTACTTAAAAAAGATTATGAAAATAATCACTTTGAAGTTGAAATTGAAGTTATAGGTAACGGCATTATAATGTGGCTGCTTTCTCAAGGAAGTAAAGTGAAAGTATTATCTCCACAATCAGTAAAAGAATTATATTTAGAAGAGTTAAAAAAGATGATAGATCAATATTGAGGTAGACAAAATTTGTCTGGGGGCATGTGTATGATACAAGTAATCCAAGATGAGAGGATGATATGCATGTTCAAGTTAACCGACGAACAAAAGAGAAAACTAATCGACATGATATTTGTAATAGAATATGACGAAAATCAAGATGAAGAAGAGTTCTATCGTGAATTAGAAAATGAACTACGTGAAATTTTCGAAAAAATAAAGCGATTTTTTTGGGTTTAAAATGTAGTCATATTAGCTTCTGTATCTTGGAAGTTAATATATTTATATCTTCATTAAGGCGTGACAACGCTAAAAAAATAACTTTTAAAATTACTAAGTTAGACAAATAATGACTATCTTAAATTTAGTAAGATATATAGTAAAATAACATTTAAAAGTAAGCGCTTTATTTAAAAGGAGTATCTCTAAAGATAGAAAGTGGGAGTAAGAAATGGATTATATTAAAAAAATTAAAGAAGAATTATATGACATAAAAAGCCAAGCGAAAAAAGCAGATATTACAAAACTTCATATTGCCCCTAATATAGCAGAAAAAGTGTTGGGAAATGCAGAAAAAGTTACGAAAAAGTCTATATCAAAAGAATATCTATTAGGTATAATTGATACTTCTCTTACTGGAAGAGGTAAAGAAGGAATCTATTTTAGTGGAGAAAAAATAGTAATAAAAGAAATGCTAACAGAACCGGTTACTATCTATTTTTCAGAAATTGAAGAAGTTATTATAGAAAATAGAATAAAAAAAGATAAAAAACTACCTTATAATATTATCAAATTTAAAAACGGTGATAAATATGAAATTTCAGATATTTCAAGTGATTATATAGATGCACATTTGTTTGCCAAATTAGTAAATGAAATTATAGTCGAAAATGCTGGAAATGATTTTTCGGAAAAAAATCAAATAACTCCACTTGAAGATTTGGGTGACAAGGAAAAATTTGCTTATATTAAAATACTTTGTAATTATGCGTTTTTTGATGATGATATTATTGATTCTAAAGAATATGAAGAAATAATCAACTTTGTTGTAAGAGTTAAACTTGATAAAAGTTTTAGAATTCCATTAAGAATGTATATGATGAATGAGGAAAAAATGCAAAGTACGGATGAATTAATAAGTTATCTTGAGGAATCTTGTTATGAAGAAGAATTCGAATTGATCATAAAATCATTAGTTAAAGATATAATTTCAATATTTATGTTAAAGGAAAATAAATATTGGAAAGAAGATAAATTTTTAACAAAAATAATTAACGAATATAATGTGACAGATGGACAAGTAGAATTCTTTATTATGTCTTACAAACAAACTCAAGATATTTTAACTAATAAGCTAGATGATAAAGAGATAGCAAAAAAATATAAAGATTTAAATGCAAATGCAAAATTAGTAGGTATGCCCCTTGCTGCTTTGTTTCTTACAGGAACAGGTGGCGTCAGTGCAATAGGAATAACTTCGGGTTTTTCATTGCTTGGTATGGGGAGTCTAATAGGTATTTCTTCTCTTTTCACTGGTATTGGACCTATAGCAGTTGCTGGAATAGCCTCATATAAGGGTTTTCAAAATATTATAGGCACTAAAAATCAACAAAAAAACAATAAACATAGGGAACTAATGCTAAAAGAAATTGTAAAAAACAAGCAATTACAATTACAGTATCTAATAGAAGATAATAATAGTTTAATTGAACAATTAGCTAATTCCATTTTGCAAAATAAAATAAACGACGCAAAAGTTAAAAAGTTAGCTAGAATAGCAAAAAAAGTAGGTAGAAGCCAAAAAAATGTTGCAAATGATGTAGTGAACTTAGGAGAAGAAAGTACATTAATAAATGTCCCTCAAAATAGTGAAATAGTAATAAATTAATTAATTGCCAAGTAATAGAATGACTGATTTGTTGATGTGTAAAGTAAAATTTTAGAAAGAAGAAAATCTTATGATTAAAAAAAATAGAGTTGATGATGAAGAACTTGAACTTTTAGCACATTTGAATAATATTCAAGCTGACCAACAAGACAAACTTAGTTTGAGAATGAAAGAATTAGAGATAGAATTTGATAATTTAAATGAAGATGCACTTAATACTTCAGAAGAATTAGATGAATTAATTGAAATATTCGAGGATATGGAAAAAAACCTAGATGATTATGAAATTAATTTTGCTGAGGAAGACATAGAGGAAGCAATGACTTTAAACTCAGATGAACTGGAAGAGATAAATGCGAGCATAACCCAATATGAACAACTAGATTATGTTGAATTTAATGATGATTGGGATGAATTTTTATTAAATAATAAGAATTATGCTAATGATTATTGGATAGACTTGCATGCAGACCCTTTTAAAGAATTATTAACGGAAGAAGAATTAAAAGAAATAGAAGATATTATTGATAATCAATACGGCTTGAAAGATTTGAAATTAGATAAGTATGATTATATGTATGCTTCTCTTTCTGGAATTTTATGTGGGTTAATCGATGTATTCATTATAGGAGAACCTTTAAAAGCGAAAAAAAGAAGATTCCGTGAAATAAAGGGTAAAAATATAAATAATCTTCAAGACTCTACTTTAAATCAAAAAGTTCAACAAGGGTTTGACAGCATAGTAAAAAAGTTTGCTGATTTTATATATGAATATGATAAAAAACATGGCAATTTGGTAAAGAATAAAACTAAAAAATTTGATTCTGTAAGTGGTGCCATAGGTTATTTAGAAGAGAGATTTAGTGTGAATTATGATGCGAGATATGCTAAAGACCTGGGGTTATCTAGTGATGATATAAAATTAAACCCTCTAAATCACCATCTTAAATCATTAGCTCATCAGCCCGATATAATAGGTTTATTTTTCTCTTTATTAGACCAATTCATGGATACTACCACTGTAATAGATAACGGTAAAATAAAAATTATTAAAAATCCAAATGGAAAATTTGAACTAAAAGGTAAAGATTTTAAATCTAAAATTGTTTGTGGCTTTCTAAATTGGTTGGGACATTTATTTTCTGACGTAGCAGGTTCTAGCGGTACTAGGGGGCATGCGAATAAAATCGGAGCAGGTGTACCGGCACCTTTTTACGCTTTAACTCAACTTATGACAGCTAATGTGAAAGATAAAAATGGAGTTCCAGTAACCTTTGCAAAAATAGCCGAAACAGTATTTAAAGATGGGTACGATTTAAGATTTGCGACTACTTTAGCAATACCCGTCGCTCTAAACGAAATATTTATTAGAATATTTTGGTCTATCAAAGAAATTTTCTATCACAAAAGATCAGTCAAAGATATTTTGAAAATTAATAGAAGTAGAGAAATTGACAGATTACTACTCGTTGGTCATGGTTCCCTATGTATGGTTGATGGCATAGATGCTTTTGCCCGTTCAGGTGGAGGCCAAAATTTGGTTGTGATGTTCTCTAGAATGAATATAGTTGGATGGGCTAGATTTGGTTTGGCTGCTTTTAAAGAAACACTTAACGTTTATCAGTATCATTCTAATTTAAGAAAGTTAGACAATGATTTAGAAAAAGAGTGGAATGAATTACTAAACAATAGTAGAAGAATTATGTAATTATATATTAAATCAAAACATCGACTCCCCCGCGGACTCGATGTTTTTTCTTTTTCCACTTCTCCACCTCAAATTGCACCATTTCCCTATCTATGTTTAAATTAAGAAAACGCTTCCAATATATATCAATGATAACCAACCTTTCTTAATCATATCTGATTTACATCTAGATAACTTAACCTAACGCACCTAGATCTTTTTACATCTAAGACATATGCATAAAAACACTAAACTATAGATAGGATGATGTTTTACAGTTATGAAGAGTAAAAGGAAAAAGCATAGAAATATTGTTTATTATACATCCGTCGCAATTATTTTAATTGTGACATTAATCGCAGGTATCTTTCCAAAACTATTCGGAAAATATGCGCAAAGTACATATGATATGATTGCAGGTTCATTCGGTTGGTTATTCTTAGTGATTATCTTTGTATTGGATGTGTTCTTAATCGCCTTAGCAATCTCACGTTATGGCCGCTTCAAACTCGGTGCTGATAATGAAGAACCAGAGTTCTCATTCATTTCTTGGATCGGCATGTTATTCTCTGCAGGACTAGGAGTCGGAATCGTCTTCTGGGGTGTCGCAGAGCCGCTCACACATTATCTGCATTCTCCATTCCCAGGAAAAGTACCTGATCATTCAGCTGAATCTGCACGTGTCGCTATGGGATATACTTTCTTCCATTGGGGTATTTCACAATGGTCTATCTTTGCGATTTCTGGACTGACAGTAGCCTACTTCCAATTCCGTAAACAACGTAACGGATTAATTTCAACAGCCATGGAACCTGTCTTCGGAGAGGCGTATAATCGACCACTTCGCAACCTCATCGACATCTTAGCCATCATTGCCACGGTCATGGGTATCGCAACATCTATCGGTCTCGGTATCATGCAAATAGGCGGCGGTCTCCATCATGTATTCAATCTGCCGAATACCAATGTGACTAAAGTAGCCATCACCGTAATCATGGTCTGTATCTTCCTCGGTTCAGCACTCACAGGATTGAACCGCGGCGTGAAATGGCTAAGCAACATCAACGTCGGTCTTGGAGCCGTCTTACTTATCTTTATACTGATATTTGGCGACTTAAAATTCGTCTTAGAATCCTATACGCTTGCAATCGGTGATTATCTACGTAATTTCATCGAATACAGTCTGCGTGTGAATCCATATACCGGAGATAATAGTTGGATTCAAAAATGGACTGTTTTCTACTGGGCTTGGGTAATAGCATGGTCACCATTCATCGGTGGTTTTGTGGCACGAGTTTCACGTGGTCGTACTATCCGTGAATTCGTGATAGGTGTCTTAATCATCCCGCCGCTCATTTCATTTACATGGATAGCAGGCTTCGGAGGTACAGCATTGAAAGTTGCATTAACACAAAATACAGGTATCGAAAAAATAGTCGATAAAGATTACTCCGTAGCACTCTTTGAGTTACTGCAGCAATTCCCGATTTCTGATATCACAAGCGTCTTAGCTATCGCATTGATCTTTATATTTATTGTGACAAGTGCGGACTCTACAACACATATCGTAGCAAGTATGGCTACAGGCGGTGTGGATAATCCGAAAGTGCAACATAAAGTAATTTGGGGATTATTGATTGGTGCGATTTCTGTAACTATGACCATTGCGGGAGGTCTAACCAGTCTGCAAACAGCTTCTCTTGTTACAGGTCTGCCATTCTCTATTATTCTGGTACTCATGATTTTTTCTATTATGCGTGCACTGCATCGAGAACCCACTGAACATTTCCAAATGACTTATATTGAAGATGATACTGATTATTCAATACCTTTAGAAAAAAGAGAACAAGAGAATAATGAAAACTAAAAAATTAAGTCTAGATGTGAAAAACGTCTAGGCTTTTTAAAAATGATTTAAAAATACTGTGGCATAGTAAATGGGAGGTAGAAATTGAAAAGTCAGCTGTTACCGTAAATTGTATGCAAACAACAAGTATAAATTAAAAATATAGTCGCCATTTGCATGTAAAGAGTCGACTATACGAAAATGAAAATATTTATTTTATTATGTCATGATGAAAAATCACTGAGAAAATAATATAATATTTCTAAGAGAAAGTTGAATAGATGGTGGCAAATCTATTTTGAAGGAGGTGGTGCCTATGGCGTCACTGAATTTAGAAAGGATAGGCTAAATGACAACATTTGAAGTAATTATAGTCATGATAGCGTTTGGTGAATTTACACTGAGCCTAATCACTATAATTATTGAAATTGTTAAAAAAAGATAAAAAATAAACCATCTCACAACTTTGACGTAGTTGAGATGGTTTAAATCATCAAAATCATGTCACCGTCTTTTAAACGGTCTCTGAAAGCGTCGTGTTGGAGCACGGCGCTTTCTTTACGCCTTTATTATCGCATAAGAGAAAGTAAAAGTACACACAAATACATAAAGAGAAGCCTTTTAGAAGAAAATTGACGCTGAGTTCAGAAAACAAAAAATAAACCATCTCACAACTTTGATGTGACTGAGATGGCTTATTTAAACAATCTTAGTATGTCGCCGTCTTTTAAACGGTCTCTGAAAGCGTCGTGTTGGAGCACGGCGCTTTTCTTTACGCTTTTATTATCGCACAAGATAAATTGAAAATACATAGAGAAAATTCTATTTTAAAGGACAGACTTATAGCGTTATTGAGTTCATTATGAGAAAAGAAATTATGTATCTATTAGGACTATAATATAGTTGCTTTTCATTAGAAAGAGTTTGACCAGTTATTATTTTCACAATCTTGTGACAATTAAAAGTTTATGATTAAATTAAGTAAGCGTTTACATTTATCAACTTAGAGTTCTTCATATAAAAATAAATAAAGGGGGAGTAAAATGATTACATTTATAGTTTCTATCATTTTGCTGATTGTAGGTTACTTTACATATGGGAGGTATATCGACAAGATGTTCGGTCCAAAACAAACACGACCAACACCTGCTTATAACCAACGCGATAATGTTGATTACCTGCCGATGAAAACATCATCAAATTCATTAATTCAGCTTTTGAATATCGCAGGAGTTGGACCTATCTTCGGACCGATTATGGGAGCTTTATATGGTCCAGTTGCTTTTATTTGGATAGTAGTTGGATGTATTTTTGCCGGAGCTGTCCATGATTATCTTACAGGGATGATTTCTATACGAAATAAAGGGGCTCATTTACCTGAACTTGCAAGTAAGTTTTTAGGCAAGGTGATGAAGCATTTCGTTAATATCTTCTCAATTCTCTTATTACTTTTAACTGGCACTGTATTTGTAACAAGTCCAGCGCTACTATTACATAATTTAATGGATGGGCGCGTAGCATTAGGAATAATTATTTTTGCGATTTTTGTGTATTATATTTTATTTACTATTTTGCCGATCGATAAAATCATTGGTCGCATTTACCCGATTTTTGGTGCACTTTTAGTTGTGAGTGCAGTAGGTATGGGATTCCGTCTTATTCAAACAGGTGCACACATACCAGAAATCAGTTTACAAAATATGCATCCCGATGGCGCACCGATTTTCCCTTTACTTTTATTCACTATCACATGCGGAGCATTATCAGGGTTTCATGCGACACAAACACCAATCATTTCTAGAACAACAAATAATGAAAAAAATGGTCGGTTTATTTTTTATGGAATGATGATTGCTGAAGGAATTATCGCTATGATTTGGGCAGCAGCTGGAATGAGTTTGTTCCATGGATACGAAGGCTTAAAAGGTGTGTTGGCTGAAGGAGAGGCTGCTTTAGTAGTGAGCAAAGCAGCGCACTTACTGCTTGGTTCTGTTTTAGGAACAATTGCTGTACTCGGTGTGATTGTTTTACCGATTACTAGCGGAGATACTTCGTTTAGAAGTGCACGTATGATTATTGCAGATTACCTGCACATCGATCAACGTAAGTTAGCAAAGCGTATTTTTGTAGCAGCACCACTCTTTATCATTAGCTTTGCATTAACTCAAATTGATTTTACAGTCTTGTGGCGCTATTTCTCGTGGGCCAATCAAACCACTGCAGTAGTAGCCCTATGGGTTGGAACTATGTATCTTCTATTGGCTAAGAAGAATTATTGGGTGGCAGCTGTACCTGCAACTTTTATGACGTGGAATATCTTTGTTTATATTTTGAGTCAGAAAATTGGTTTTGGTATAAATCTTACAGTCAGCTATTATTTAGCTTTCGGATTAACGCTATTATGGATCGGTTATTTTGTATATCAATATAGAAAAATGACTGCTAAAACAGAATTTGAATTAGATTATCAAATATCTGGGCAAGAACCGGCAGTTTAAAATTTTGACAAGTCAAGCACTAGTTGCTTGGCTTTCCTTATTTTTATATGCAAATGACAAGTATAAATTAAAAATGAAGAAGTAAAAGTATATAAAAATAACCGAAAATGAAATCATTACCATGTATGATTGCTAATTAATATTAATAATACTTGCATCATTGTTAGCAAACTTATTCAACGCATCACAATAAGTCATGATAGTAGTAGCGTCCATACAAGTACGCGTCTTATTTTGAGTGATTTTATGATATAAAGTCTGCTTGAATTCTGATTTAGAAGAAGGTGTAGCAATATATTTATTTGGATTACCTACGTAAAGGTTGCCATCGCCTTTATGGTTGAAGTAAATAACCATTTCGATGAACCTTGCATCAAATATTTGATTTGCAAATTCGCGTGTCTTTTGAATTTGAGCGAAAGGGTGTCCATATTTTTTAAAAGCAAATTGTTTATTTTCATTGCTGAGAATAAAGGTGATGTAATCATCGCTATGTTCTGGGAATAAATACTTTTTTAAACCATCTAAATTAAATTTTTCCAAGTTATCTTTACTAAAATTGAAATAAATATCACCTTTCCAGTGTTTTGTTTCAATGATAAAGAGCCCGTTTGTACAGATTACAAAATGATCAATTTGTCTGATTTGATTTTCATCTTCAATTAGCACGTTGTTATAAATCGCATAGTGATCGACAATGTTGCTTTTTTTAAACTCTAAAAAGATTTCTTGCAAATGATTGCTTGTGATTTGTTCTCCTACATTTAAAGAAGACTGTACTAAATCTTGTAAATACTTAATTTTATTGTTCAACTTTTCAGCATTAAAATTTTCCATGAAATTCTCCTTATTAAGTTTAATAATTATTTATGAATATATATGTAAAAATAAAGTCTGAATTTAATGTTATACTAGGTGTTGCATACAATTATTTTCAAAATTATAAATAGTCAATATTTATTATGAAGGGGTGAAATATGATATGTCAATACCAACTCTTGTGGGTCATCAAACTGAGATTTTATATGTAGCTGATAATCAAAATATGGTTATCACTGGGAGTGCAGGATGTGGAAAATCATTATTAGCTATTTACAGAATATATTGGCTCTCTAAGGTGTACCCTAATGATAGAATTGTTTTGCTTACATTTAATAAAGCGGTAAATCAAGATATGATTTCCAAAATAGAGCTTATTGCTGCACAGCGAAATGAAGCAGTACCTAATAATTTGATTGTTAATACATATAATTTATTCATGAAAGAAATTTTAAATAAAATCTGCGATAGTTTTCAGGAAGAAGAGTTATTATTAAATAAATATAAAGAAGGAAAAGGAGTAAAAAATTATAATCATTATAAAAAGAAAGCTAGACAGGTTGAACAAGCTGTTGATGAGATAAGTAAAAAGTATCCAGATGAATCTTCGTTTAAAAGACCTTATCAAACATTTTCTGACGAAATATCGTGGCTGCAACAAATGGCAGTTAGTACTCTAGAAGATTATGAAAAGATAGAGAGAATAGGAAGAAGAAGCACTAGAATAGATAGAAGTAAAAGAAAATATTTTTATGAAGTTTATGAAAAATATTTAGAAAATAGAGAAGAAGACGATAGATATTATGACTTTGAGGATATCGGGAGTTTAATACGAAATTTATTAGAAAAAATTGAAGATCAAGATAAAAGAGAAAAGTTGCTGTCTTTTAAATATATTCTTATCGATGAATTTCAAGATTTCACATCAGATATGTTAATGACTGTAAATGCTTTAAGTGATAAAAACGGCGCATTAGTGTTGTTAGGAGATATTAATCAAGGTGTATTCGGAAAGCGTATTTCTTTCAAATCGCTAGGTATTAATATGAATAGTTATAAGAAGTATAAATTGATTCAAAATTATAGAAATAGCCGTCCAATCAGTGAGTTAGCTGAAGAAATATCTAATTCACCATATTTTGACAAGAGTAATGAATTTTATGCAGAAGCTGAATTAGGAATCAGAAAAGGACAAGACCCAAAAATTATCCAATACAAAAATGAAGAAGAAGAAATGTCCAAAGTTTATCAATATATTAATGCTGTGGAGACAAACTATAAAGGCGAAAGTATATGTGTCATACTTCCAACACACAAGTTTAAAGATTTTAAAAGCTTTATTGAAAAACATGGGAATAATTTTAAGAAATATAGTTTAACTAATCGTGAAAGCAACATTATCATTGGAACTTATAGACAAATTAAAGGGTTAGAATTTGATACGGTTATTATGCCTTTTTTAAGTAAAAAAACTTTTTTAGAAAGTTTAACGATAGATAATAATGAGCTTGATATGGATAAAGAAGAGTTTGATCTTACTAATATAGGCACAGAAATACTAGAGAAATACGTTGCACAGTATTATGTTGGTGTTACAAGAGCAAGAAATAAACTTATTATTTTATACTCGGGTCAAATAACACCATTATTAGACAACTCATCTTTTGAGAAATATAAAAAAGGGAGTGAAAATTAATGGTTCAAGCAGTCGTAAAAAACCATCATATTACTAGATTGTGCCATTTTACTAAATCCAAAAATCTTCCTTTTATTTTAGGTGAAGGGGTAGATAGTGATAATGGTATCTTAGCGAATAATTTTATTTCTGATACTTCATTTTTGAATAAAACTGATGAGAATAGATTTGATAATCACGAGGATTTTATTTGTACATCGATCCAATATCCTAATTGCTATTATTTTTCTACTGTAGTAAAAAAGAATCAAACTGAAATATTTAATGAATGGACGATACTTGGAATCAGTCCTGAAATTATTGATGATTCTACAAAATTTTGTCCTGTAAATGCAGCTACTAAGGGTGGAAGAATGATTGGAAATGGTGCTGAAGCTTTTGAAGAAGTTTTTAGTGAAAGAGTAGAAGGAAAAAGAATTTTTGTTAGGAATCAGAACTACCCAGACAATGTACCTACTAACGTGCAAGCGGAGGTATTGATTTATAACAAAATACCTAAAGAAAATATTACAAGTCTTATTTTTCCCACAGAAGCAATTGCGGAAAAAGAATGTTTAAGATTGGAACTTTGTGGAGTTAATGTTTCACAATATGACATAATAGTATCAAGTGACTTGTTTGAAAAGAAAGAAATAGTGCGGTTATTACAATCAGGAAAAATACCTGAAGAAAAGGTGTTGAAATATAAACAATATGGCTAATCGATTCGTTTATTATGTTGATCCAACAGACCATTTTAATTTTAAAAAAGCAGATGTTTCTTTTAAGTGGTTTCCTGGCTTTTCAAAAGAACAAAAACAGAAAAGTATAAAAGAATTACATCAGCAATTTTTAAATCTAAATATTACAGATAAACTACTTGAAGTATCAAGTAAATCAGAAAAAAGTATAGGAGTTAAAGCGAGTGCTTTTAATCTAAAAATAAGTACAGTGAAAGGTCATCACCTTAGTGTTGAACAAATATTCCAATCTAGTAAAGTGTATAAAAAAGCGGGTAATCAAAATTATCTTTTGGAAGAAGGATATAATTCTAAAGAAATGAAGCAGAAGTTAAGAGAAATTGATAAAGATGATTATATGATTAAATACAGTAGTTTTCATCAGGATTTCCCGTTAGAACCTAAAACGCTCTTTTATAATTGGATATATATCAATGCTTTAAATCAAAATGAAGAAGTAGCAAAAGAAATTTTAAAATATGAGGCGTTTACAGATATAGAATTCAATCCGAAACGCTCTTTTAATTGTCAAGCTGAGGCATGTGCCATTTATGTTTCTTTAGTAAAACAAAAGAATTTAGATGAAGCTTTGAAGAACATTCAAACCTTTGAAAGCATTGTATATTAAAAGGAAAAGTGCTGTTGATTTCACTAATATATTAAGATGATATAAAAATTGTAAAAAACATACTCCTTTAACACATTTTATGTAATAATAAAAAAATAAGATAACAAAGGGGTTATGTTGTATGAGTGAAATTATTGCTTCAATATTGGGAGTCATTACTGGTTTGATTGGATCGCTTATCGGTATGAAAATCCAATATAACAAGAACAAATCAGAAAAACAAAATGATTATCGTGATGATATTATTAGTATGATTGATATTGTTGTTTTTAAAATATCTAAAATTAGAAATAATGAATTAAGTTTTGATAATGCGATTATAAATAAAGATGTTACTACTGAGATATATCAAGAAATAGTGTCTGACTTTAATTCGTTTGATCGACAATTACAGGAATTAATAGTTATGATGAGTCATCATGCTTCTCAGCCAAATAAAAATATTCAAGAACTTTTAGAATATTATCAGCCAGTAGAAAATCAATTTAATAACTTTAAAACATCATATAGAATATATAACCAGAAGTATGACAAAATTGAGTATGAAGAAAGAAGTAGAATAGCTTATTCAAAATTAAAATTTGAGAGAAGAGTTGGGGAATTTGTAGAAAATATGCGAGATTTTTCTATAAAGTTCTATAAACATAATATGTATGATCCTAAATTAAAAAGGGTACCTACAAAAGAAGAGGCAAGAGAAATAGTAGATAGTTATCAGAGCAAATCATATAAAAACAAATACTCCTCAAAAGAATAAGTTAGTTACTAATTGAATATTAAATGTATAATTCTAAGTCTAGATGTGATTAATGTCTAGACTTTTTAAAATACGACACAAATCAGAAATAAATTAAATAATTTTAAACTAATATCAAGAAAAGTGTAATATTAATTTAAAAATGACAAAAAGCGGACACATCTCATAGATGCATCCGCTTCTCCTCTTACTGTTGAACTGTCTCTTTAAAGTTTTCTAAACATTTTTCTTTTTCCTCATCGCTGATATTGTGTTTGGCAACATAACGGTTGCGTTCATGTTCTGCACATTCTTTACAGCAAGCGCCTAAATAACGGTGTTCATTTTCTTCAGAAACTAAGATTTGTTTATTGCATTCTGGGTTGCTGCAATTGATATAACGTTCGCAAGGTGTACCATCGAACCATTCTTTACCGATAACCGTTTTTTCAACTTGGTTCACATCTACACTGATACGTTCATCAAAGACATACATTTTACCGTCCCAAAGTTCACCTTTTGTCTCAGGATCTTTACCATAAGTCGCGATACCGCCTTCAAGTTGAGCCACAT
The DNA here is from genome assembly GCF_900458435.1 of Staphylococcus carnosus. Classification (NCBI taxonomy): domain Bacteria; kingdom Bacillati; phylum Bacillota; class Bacilli; order Caryophanales; family Staphylococcaceae; genus Staphylococcus; species Staphylococcus carnosus. Next base: position 197,497 of record NZ_UHCT01000001.1, read on the forward strand.
CTTCAAAGCCTTCTTTTAAAAGGAAGCCTGAGAATTTTTCACAACGGATACCGCCAGTACAATAAGTGACGATTTTTTTATCCATAAACACTTCTTTGTTTTCTTTAATCCAATCAGGCAAATCTCTGAAACGTGTAATGTTCGGGCGTACAGCACCACGGAAATGACCTAAATCAAATTCATAGTCGTTACGTGCATCAATGACGATAGTATCATCATCTTCTAAAGCTTCACGGAATTCAGAAGGTGATAAATATTTACCAGTTGTTTCACGAGGATCAATATCGTTTTCTAAATCAAGCGCAACGATTTCGTGTCGTGGTCGTACATGCATTTTTTTGAAAGCATGACCTTCTGCTTCATCAATTTTAAATGTGATATCTTTAAAGCGTTCATCAGCACGCATATGTGCAATATATTGGTCTGTATCTTCTTTTGTACCAGATAAAGTACCGTTGATACCTTCAGTTGATACTAAAATACGGCCTTTTAAGTTATTCTCTTTACAAAATTCTAAATGCTCTGCAGCAAAAGTTTCAGGGTCATCGATTGTGACATATTTATAATATAACAATACTCTATAATCCATAATTAATACTCCTCATATTCTCTATCTTTATTTATTATAAAGGAAAAAGGGCAGACGTTAATGATGCAGAAGACTGATTTTAAGCCTAAGTACATCTGTTTAATTCGTTATTCAAGCAATTTTCCATGTAATTCGCAAATTTTTCTCCTATCATATCTTAACAAAAAACACAAAAGATGCAATGCGGAGTGCTCAGATTTATATCTTAATTAAACTTGCGAATATCTAATAAATACCAGGCATAGCGGAGGGTTACGAGTGCAACGACAATGACAGCAAAAATAATTTCAACCACAGCCAAACCCCAAACTATTTCCGAGGAAATAAAAGGTAAAGATACGTTTTGAGCTACAGTGTAAGTAGCAGATGCTGTTGTCACCCAAGGGAATGTTAATGCTGCATATGCTGGTGTGAATTTGTTGTTTAAAATCTTAGGAAGAAAGAACAGTGAGAATATGAATAACAGTTGAGACAAGATAAAGAATAAATCGATATAAAGATATGAATAATCCGTTTCATTCAGTAAATAGCCATTCAAGCATAAAGCAGCTGGTGCACTGATTATCGCAACCATCGGCAACTGTAAACGTCCATAATATTTCCATGATTGTTCAAGCAATATAATCGTAATGAGTGTTAAAAATGACATGGATCCCGTCACAATAGCGATGTCACCCATTACCTTATAAAAGCTAGGTGCCGTTTCTGCAATCACACCCACACCTACAAACATGACAAACCAACTTGTATTAGGCGGTGTAAAGCGATCATGCGGAATATGATAAAAGCAAAAGATTACCATCATAGTGACGTGCATCGCAATAGCACAAAACCATAAAAATGTTAAAACTGGAGATGTGATAGCAAAAGACTGATTTATAATCGCCAGCATTGTTATTAACATCATCGGCAGTGCAGGAAAAATCGCGAAGATGTTAATGTTCTTTAATTCATTCATAATATCTTTGGGATAAATACAGCTTTTTAATATAAATAACCCGACGCATAAACAACTGATGATAAAACAACATAGTCCAGCATTAGACATATTCAAATGATAAAATAACGTGCTTAATGTCATGATGCCGAGTGCTAAGCCGTTTATGGCTACAGGTACTTTGCGTAATATATGTAATAGCATACTTTCATAACCTCTTTAAATTTCTCTCTCTAGTGTAAGTTTAAATCAATAACGCCATATATAGAAGACTTGAGCAAAATAAAAAGAATCACCTTGTTATTCAAAGTGATTCCTATAGTATGTTTAATGCCCATTAGATTGATTAGGTTCAGCTTGTTTTTGTGGTGCAGGCTGTGTTTTTTGTACGGGTGTATTGTTTTGATTTTGCGTTTGGTTTTGTTGTGGTTGAACAGGCTGTTGAGGCTGTTTAGGTTGTGTTTGAGCTGGTGCAGGTTGCTTTGTATCTGTTTTTGTTTTTTCAGTTTCTTTAGCCGTTTCATGTGTCGCTTGTGTATGTTGATTCGATTCTTGTTTAGGTGCAACATAATAAGAACGTTGATGTGTTTGTTGGCTTTGACTAGTATCTTGCTGATATTGTGTCGTGTCTTCTTGTATTGGTGCGTCAACTCGTTTTGCTTCAACTTTTTTCTTTTTATCTGATTTATCTTTGTCGGTTTTGTTTTCCTTAGCATCTTTCTTTTCATAAAATTTCAGAGCACTCGCTTGATCACTCTTCATATATTTTTGATACGCAATCACACCGCTTACTGCGATACCTGTAATTAATAAGGCTGTAACAATAACCGCTGCTATTCTTTTAAATGCTTGTCCCATGCATAGCGTCTCCTTATATCATGTTTAATCTTGGTGCTATTTTTAATATACATAATCATTTTATAGAATTGAGATAAACATTTCCACTGGTTTAAAGCACTTTTTTGAAAAGATTATTGAAACGTACAAGTGTTATGAAATAGCAGCGCTATTTTAAGCGGAAATATTGTATGATAAAAGAAAAAATGAGGTACATCTATGATTAAACTTACAGATTTTATAACAACTCCTAATATAATGCGTACTAAAATTAAATTTAATATGAATGCTAGCGATATCACTAAACGTGCTTGGGATTTTCTGTTAGAAGATCATGCGGGCTGGGTGGAGCTTAATGCTTGGAAAACTAAACAGCCGAATAACAATCTTAATCATGCAGATTATTTAATTGCCTTGGCACAATATTATCCATATGGCCCTGAATATTTCGTATTCGGCGGTTTATATAAAGTAGAAAAGATAATGCCAGAAGTTTTTGATGCACCTGGTTATAAGTTGACTTTGATGGATGAATATCAAGAATATATTAAGCGATTAATTATTAAGTTAGACCGTCCTATAGGAAGGGATGTTTATAATCGTTTGTATAGTAATGTTCAAGTACAGTTGAATCCTGAAGTGTATGAAATTGTGCCTAATGTGAAATTGGGACATTTTCCTGGTTATCAAAATATTTGTATGACACATAAAGAATTGAAACAGATTGTGGAACGTAATGAACCGAGTTGGCAAGAGGCGCTTAGTTATGTAAAAGGGGTATATGTGATTACAGATATGCATAATGGACAACTCTATATTGGATCAGCTTCAGGCAATACTGACGGGATTTGGCAGAGATGGTCAGGGTATGCACAACCAAACAATTTAACTGGAGGAAATAAAGCATTTTTAAAGGTATTAAAAGAAAAAGGGCCTAAGTATATTACTGATAATTTTCAGTATTCCATTATTGAAATTTTTGATACTAAAACAAAAATAGAAACGATATTAGAACGTGAAAATTATTGGAAGAATGTATTTAAAACTAAAAAATTTGGGATGAATCATAATTAAAGTGTAAATGTTTATCTCTGATTTAAAGTGGTATAAAATTTATAGCCAACAAATCTAAAAGCGAGGTTGATAAATATGGCAGAAATTAAACAAGGTGACAATAAGTTTTACATTGGAGATTCTGAAGAGCAACCGGAAGCAGAGATTACGTTTGTACCAGCAGGTGAAGATAAAATTGATGTAAACCATACTGGTGTCAGTGGAAGTTTAGAAGGACAAGGTATCGGTACACAATTAGTTAAAAGAGTTGTAGAATACGCGAAAGAAAATAATTTAAAAATCATTCCTTCTTGTCCATTTGCGAAAAAAGTAATTGAAGAAACGCCTGAATTTCAAAGCGTTTTAGCATAAAGGAAGTCTAGAGGGAGTCTAAAGACAGAAGGCTGTCCCGGTACATTTATTGGTGCTGGGACAGCCTTTTTATATTTTATATCTCTTCTAAATTATTTTCGATTTCTGCACGACGGTCTTCAAGGAAATCTGGTAAAGTAAGTGTTTCACCTAAATTTTCAATTGGTGTATCTATTATGAAACCAGGTGCTTCAGTCGCAAATTCGTACATAATTTTATTGTGACGATAATAAAGTGATTTGAAGAAGTAACGATCAATAATGCCTGAATTGCTGCCTGAAAGTTGGTCGATTTTTTGACGTATAGCTTCCAAATCTTCATCAGTAGGAACACTGACTGCTATGTGATGGACATATCCTCTGCCAGGTTTTACACGTTCTCCATTATCTTCAACTAAAACAAAGTCAGAATAAAGCCCTTTTGAATCGAGCGAATAGACATCTGCAGATAATGGTTGATAGCCTAGTATATCAACTAGGAAGTCTGCGGTAGGTCTTATATCTCGTAAGCGCAATTCTACTGGACCCATGCCCAAGATTTGTAAGTTCTCAGGTATGTCTGAATAAGGATTGTGCTGCCAAACTTCAGGAATTTTACGATCATGATTATCTATTAAAATAAGTTCTAAACCATCTGGGTCTTGAAAAGCTAGTGCTTGTTGTCCTAAATACGTTGAAGTAGTAGTCTGTATTTCATAGCGATTTAAGCGCGCTTCAAAGAAATCTAAAGCTTGTTTATCAGGTACTAGCAAAGCAAGACGTGCAATGCTGTTTGTGCCTGGATGATGTTTTCCTAAATTAGGCATTTCAAAAAATGTTAATAAAGTTCCAGGTGTTCCTGTTTGATCTCCATAAAATAAATGATACATCGTAGGATTATCTTGGTTCACGGTTTTTTCGACTAAACGAAGTCCTAAAATTTCAGTATAAAAATATTTATTTTGGCGTGCATCTTTTGTGTACATAGAAATATGATGATGTCCTGTGATTGGCATATAATCCCTCTTTTCCAGCCTATATTAAGTATAAAAAGTATACTTAAATGATATAACTATTTAAGAAGAAGGTAAAGCTATAAGCTTATCTTTAAATCTGTTTCTTTAAGAAATGTTGGAATCTATGATATAACGAGTACAAGGAGAGAAATATACATGAAAAGATTACCAATAATAATCCTCAAATTTATGTTCTATTTTGATATCATGTTCCTCTTTGAATACGCTGTATTTGATAAGGTGGATTACCTTTATTGTTTAGGTTTAGCACTAGCACTTGTAATCTTTACAGAAATCGGTAATCCAAAGAACAAGAAGAAGAAAAAACATGATGATGATAATAAATGACGGGTATAATCAACTAAAAGATAAACAGACGATTGGATGATAACAAAATGAATGTACCAAGAATGTTAATGTATGTCGCACTTATGTGCTTTATAGTCATTGTAGAAATGATATTAGTTGCGACAGTAGGATTACCGAAATATGTAGTTATTGTAATTAGCGTTATTCTTTTGATTTTGGTGGTACTTATCGTAATGGAAGTAGTTAAGAAGAAAAAGAAATAGGTAGCACTCTGTCATGAGCAAATAATATTATAAGGTGGTTAACCCTGAATGGATTCGATGAAAATCACAGTGTTGTCTGTAATTGTGTTTTTACTTATCGCGTTAGAGGTAGTAATGAATAGTTATGCTAGTCCTCATTTATTCTTGATCACAGTATTAAGTATATTTACTGTAGTTGCCGCTGGAGTATTAGTATCTGAAGTTATAAAAGGCTATAAACAAAGCTATAAAGAATGAACTTTCAAGCTTGTACGTCGTCAAAGGATGTACAAGCTTATTTTTATGGCTATTTTAGGAAAAAGCAATTTAAAATAGTATATGTAACAATGCTATGTTACACTGTTAATAGGAGGTATCATCCCATGTCAGAACAACTTATTAGTAAGAAAGAACTTTTATTAAAATGTGACATTACTTATGGTCAACTTTATCGTTGGAAACGTAAAAATTTAATCCCTGATGAATGGTTTATTCGCAAATCTACTTTTACAGGTCAAGAATCTTTCCTACCAAAAGATAAAGTACTGAAGCGTATTAAAGATATACAAAAATACAAAAATGAATATTCATTAGATGAATTAGCTAAGATGTTTGCTGAAGAAGGAGAGGCAGCAGAGGATAATATAATCAGTGATGAAACATTGATGAATCAATGGTCACGCTATTTTATGAGTGAAGTAGGAGAAGCATTACTGAATGAGTATCCAAAAGAGGTAGCTGTTTATGTCGGAACAATCCTAAATGATGTATTAACAAAAAGTATTATATCGATGGATGAATTGCAGGATTTAAAAGACTTTTTACTTCAAAACAGTGAGAATAATAAACATGCGGTATTGTACATTTGTCGTAAGCTGGGCATCACTTTTTATTTACTTGTTGAACAAAAAGCGAATATCAGCTTAGATAAAAGTGTTAAAGTGCTTGATACGATTCAAGTGGAGAAACTATTTATGGAAGAATAGTGGAAATATGAGACAGTCGAAATTAATAGTACAGCAAAATTAATGCCCCGAACAGACAGACTGTTTGGGGCTTGATAATTACTTGTTTTTAGTTGCTCTAATAAATAATCCTAGTAACGTGAACGTTGTTACTGCAAATACGATATTCATGATTGAAAGAATCTCTATGATGACAACGTCTTTACCTAAACGTTCAAATGCATTCTGCTGCATCTCTTGATCAGTGTTAAAGTTACCTTCTTCTACACGTGAAGGTTTTTCTTCTAAATCTTTCATCATTCTGTCTTCTACAAAAGGCATAATGGATTCCTCCTTTGTTGCTAAATCCATTCCCTCTTATCATAAAAACAAACTTTAAACCGTTTTTTTTTCTTTCTGCAATGCACGATAACTAATCCAACTGCTGACTAAACCAATGATTAAAATGACAGTCGCAAATAGTAATGCAGAGTTATAATTACCGGATTCTCCAATGAGGTAACCTGAAACAAATGGCGCAATCATTTGTCCGATGCTGTAAATCACGGTTAAAGTTGCAATGAAGTTAGACTTACTGCCTGTCTGAAACATTAACATTTGTCCTTTGGACATAAAGAGTGTCGTAAGTCCTAAGAAAGTACTGCCGAATAAAAGTGAACTAATAATCAAACTGACAATATCATGAGAAATCACAGGCAAGCAGACACTGATAATCTGTAATCCGAATGCCATGTAAGTTGCTTTGCTATAATCTAACTTTTCCGCAATCATCGACCACACAACAGTAGAGGGAATTGCACCTAGACCTACAAACATCCAACTTAAAGCTGCATATTCTGAGAATGCAGGAATAGATTTGATAATCGCAACTAAGAAAGTTCCTGTAATGATATAACCTGCACCTTCGCAAAAGTAAGCGATAGAGAACCAGCGCATAAACGTAGGGTTTAGACGGTGGGAAGTCTTGCTTTCGGTGTTGTTATTACTATGTGACTCTACAGGAGGGTTTTCTTTCATAAAGAAGATGACCAGCAACCCAAGTATTAAAGAGAACGCCCCTAAAATAATCCAAGTCATCTGCCATGTAGATTCATCCGTAAAAAAGAATACATAGATACTGCTTGAGAATAATCCCAGACCTACCGCACTATATAATAACCCGGAAATACCTTCTTTGTGTGCTTGGCGCAATGCTTCTAAAACTACATTTGAAGCAAGTACGAAGACAGTCCCACTTGTGATACCGGCAATAAGACGCAGTACTGACCAAAGTATGAAATTTGTTGTGAAACCCATCAAGATAATGGAAAGGATGTTAAGTATAAGATAAATTTTGACATCTACAACTTTACTTTTGAAAATGAAAAACATAGGAATAATCGCACCAATTAAATAACCAAGATAATTAATGGTCGCAAGTAATCCTGCGGCTTGATCACTCATATGCTCTGCATGCTGCATGAATGGTAAAATCGGCGTATAAGCAAAGCGTCCGATTGCCATAACAATAAATAAAGAAGCCATCCCTAATAAAAGCTGTCTATGAGCATGATGGTTCATAGTGTCGCCCCCTTTTGTGATATGGCCTCTATTATACGCTTATTGATTCATTAATAATAATGAAGTTTTATGAATATTGAAATAAGTTAAACTTATCGTTAGGAAATTGAAGATAAAAAATGAGACTAGATACATGAAGTACCTAATCTCACTTTAAATAATATTTTTATCATATTTTAACGAATATGTTTATTTGTCGTCTTTTTTATCTTTTTTGTCGTCGCCAAATTTATCTTTAGCGATTTCTTTACCTTTATCAATGTACTCATCTTTGTGTTCGCTTAAATGTTCTTCGCCTTTTTTCTTAATATCGTCAAAGTTCATAATTTATTCCTCCTTCAAATTTAAGTACAGTTATGGGTTACCCCGTGATGAGGTAGTGAAACACGATAATTTCAATAAATTTTGAAGTGAAATCAAAAATGGCTCAACCACTAGGTTTACGGAGCTAAATTTATTTTCAAAAAAATATAGTTGATACACTACAATTAAGTTGTTATTCGGAAAAAATGGGTGTTTTATCCGAATCTTACTTTTATTTTTAGTTCTTTTTATTCAAATGAAGCAAATCAAGTTGAACTAATAATGGATCATGATCACTTGCCCGGCCAGACATATCTGTGAAGTCTGAGTTGACATGTACCATATCTAATTTAGAATGCGGTGCAAGGTTATTAGATACAACAACATGATCTAAAGATTGTGAGTTGCCTTGATAAACGTATGAATAACGCTCGTTTTGAGGCACGCTGTTCACTAAATCTGTCATTTGATTACCTTCTAATGTTTTAAGGGGTTGTGACCATTGGAAATCATTAAAATCACCTAATGCTACAATGTTGGCTTTTGGATTATCTTGTTTAACTTGTGTCACAAAACGAGAGACAGCTTTCGCAATTTCAACGCGTTGTTTCTCACTGCCTAAATTGACAGGTTGGTTTTTACCGAATAAGGCATCGTCACCATTTTTAGAATTCCAATGATTTGCAATCGCAATGACTTGTTTGCCTCGGAATTTAAACTGAGCTGCCAAAGGTTTGCGGGAATCTATAAATGCTGGATTATTCGGGTCGATTCTTCCAGGGTTACGTGTTAAGTTGCCTTTTTGATAAGAAACAGCAGTATTAGCATCACCTGGTTTAATCTTACTATCAAATTGAACACGGTTAGGGTTATATAAGAAACCGACACGGATATTAGCACCAGGTTGACCGCCGTCTTTATTCATTTCAGGGTCAATATTAATATATTTATATTCTGGACCCCCGCGGCAGTCTTAATGGCTCTAATAAGACGTTCGTATGATTGGTCTCCTTGAGGACCTCCATTGCCTGGTCCATCGTTATCTTGAACTTCTGTCACTCCGATAATGTCAGGTTGTTTCATATTTTTAACAATACCATTAGCAAGCTTCTGTGCTTTATCATCACTTGATGATTTTACATCATTTGAGAAGTTCTCTAAATTGTAAGAAGCCATCGTTAATTTTTGCTTTTCAGGAGTGATAGAAGTAGGTTGAGGCTGTGTTTGTCCTTTTTGATAAGTTTTTTTCATGTCCTCTAAATCTACGTTGATTTTGTAATTTTGGAAACCGTAATTTACATAACCGATAATCGGTCCTTTAAAATGATCGCCAGTTACCACATTAAAATCACGCGCTTTATTATTGTCGTACATTTTAAAAGGAATACGTTCTCCATTGGTATCATTTTGTTTTAATAGTAATCCGCCATTTTTCGTTTCAGCAGGAATGTCTTCAGGCACTGTAAATAAGTCACCGTGTTCTTGCGGTCCTACACTGCGAACATTACCAGTTTGCACACGCATGCCTTCTAATGATTCCCAATAGTCTATTGCGTATCGATTGCGATTAAAAGTTTTGAAGTTATCATTAGACGAAATAGCTTCAGGTACATGTTTGATGACATAAGGTTTTGGCAGTGGTTGATTGCTGGATTCTATTGAAATTTTACCGCCTTGGTCATCGCGGGCATTGATTTCTGTAACAGGCAAATCGGTTTTAGCTTTATCGTCATAGCCGTCAATCGCATATTCATTAACAGTACCTGTGACTTTGATAGCATCACCGACTTTAACATCTGCCTTTTTATTGCCTGTATAAACAATGATACCTTCAGAAGTGTTAGGGTTATTATCCGTTTTTTTGTCAGGTGTCTGCATATGGAAGTAATGCTGACCGCGAATGTCATATTGGTATGTAACGATTCCTTCAACATCTTGCACTTTTTTATTATTGAGTGGTGAATAGTGACCTGTACCTTGAATATCATGGATGCTTACAGTTTTTGTACTAGGTGCTGAGGTTGTTTCTGCATGTACTGATTGAGGGATAAGTATTACTGTTGCAGTTGCGACTGCTGAAAAAATAGGGGTTAGAAATTTACTTTTCATTAATGTTCCTCCGAATATGTATGAATTTTAATTTAATTATAACAATAAAGTAATTAACTATTTGTTAACTTTTCGTAAATATAGACTTTGAAAAGAATGCTATTTTTGTGCATAGGATTTTTTAAATTTGTTTTAGGTTGAATGTAAATAAATGATTGTACAAGAAGCGAAAAGGGAATTTTAAATTATATAGAATTATTGAGGGGGCGTTAAGTGTGGATTATACAAGATTAGGTAATTCCGGTTTGAACGTTTCAAGATATGCATTAGGTACTATTCCTTTTGCAGGCAGCAATGGTTTTGAAAATGCAGGTGGCATGACTGAGAAGGAAGTTGAGTATTTTATTGATTATGCTTTGGAACAAGGGATTAATCAATTTGATACAGCCAATTTATATTCTAAAGGTGATTCGGAAATTGCTTTAGGTAAGGGTATTCGTAATCATCGAGATGAAATGGTTATCAGTACGAAAACGGGTTTTCCATATAACGATAATCCTAATAATGTTGGAGCATCTAGACTCAATATTGAAAGATCGATTGATCATTCTTTAAAACGTTTAGGTACAGATTATGTGGATTTATACTATGTGCATACATGGGACGGACAAGTTCCAATAGAAGAAACAATTCAAACGATGAATGATTTGATTCAAAAAGGTAAGATTCGCTATTGGGGAGTTTCTAATTATAGCGGATGGAACTTAGCTCAAACACATACGTATGCAGCACAAAATAATATGGCTCCGCCTATTGCACAACAAATATACTATACACCAGAATCACGAGAGGCAGAATATGAGTTATTGCCTGCAGGTACTGAATTGGGTGTCGGGAACAGTATTTGGTCACCACTAGGAGAAGGTTTACTTACAGGCAAAATCACTCGAGATAAAAAAGGCGAACCTCGTACACGACAAGGAGATGGATGGCCTGAACCTTACATTAAAAATCATGAGCTGTTTTATAAACTGATAGATTTAGTAACAGAAATTGCGCATAAACATAATGCTACGATACCGCAAGTTGTATTAGCATGGCTTCGCGACAGACCTAATGTGGATTCTATTGTCATCGCAGCACGAAACAAAGAACAGTTGAAAGAAAATATCGCCTCATATAATTTACAGTTAACAGCTGATGAGATAAATGCGATTAATGAATTAACGGTTCCAGAACCTATTTATCCATTATGGCACCGTGCTATGAATTCTTCAGCAAGAGCTTCTGATGCAGAACAAGAGTATATGAGAGATTATCAAGAATTGATGGATCGAAAAGACAATTTAATTCAATAACAAGATAAACGTCCCATTCGTAAGAAAGTGACGAATGGGACATATTTATATCTTATAATTTACACAGTGCTTTATATATTTAAAATTTAAATAAACCGAAAAATTATATTTTAAGTATGGACTTTCAAGTAGTAGGTTAGATATACTAGTGTTGATAATTGTATTATTCTAAATTATTTGTTCAATTAAAGGGAGGAGGAATTAAAATGATTAAAAGAACAGCAGAACATGTCTTAACTTGGATTGGCGTAGGTCTTTCAGTACTTGGGTTGTTAGTGCTTGGCTTAATATTACCATTTATAAGCGGAGATGACTTTATTCAAGGTATTCAAGAAGGTGACGGAAGTCTTACGTACGAAGATGCTGCAGCTTCAGCTTCGTTTTTCCATGCATTTGCTACAATTGGTTTGGTATTAGGAATCATAACATTGATACTAGCAATTATTGGTGGTGTGTTTATCAATAAAAAAGCGAAAACAGCAGGTATTTTGCTACTAATCGCTGGGATTATTACATTGCTAGGAAACTGGATTGTTGCTATTTTATGGATTATTGCTGGCATTATGCTTTTAGTGAAAAAACCTAAAAGAGACACCTTAACAGAAGATGGTTATTATAATTACGATAAGGCCAATGAGGTTGCGAAAGAACGCACAGAAGAGGATCCTTATAAATATTAAAAGTATAAAGAAATCGCCTAACAATAAATCAGGCGATTTTTTTATGCTTTGATTTTTTTTATATCATTTCACTGCCGCCGCTGACAGGCATATAACTTCCTGTAATATAGTCGCTGTCGTCACTTGCATAAAATGCCACAGCTCTCGCCACATCCTCAGGTTGTGCAATACGTTTCATAGGGACAAAAGAGGCTTGTTTCTCTTTGTATTGTTGAGGCATACCAGAAGTTGCATTTGTTTCAACCATACCCGGTGCCACTGTATTTGCAGTAATACCTTGATCAGCAAATTCGTCAGCAACATATTTTACGAATGCATTGAGACTGCTTTTAGACACCCCGTGGGCTAAGAAATTCGGGGCTGCACGCTTGCTTAAACCACTGGAAATATAGACAAGTTTACCGTATTGTTGTTCTTTCATGTAGGGGATAACTGCTTTTGTTCCAAAGAAAGCAGCTTGTAATTCATCATCTGTTTTGTGAATGAATTCATTCCACTCCATATCTTCAAATGATTTCATTGGAAATTTCATGCCGGCGTTATGCACAAATACATCAATGCTGCCGAAAGTCTCTTTTGCTTTTTGCACAAGTTGCGCTATATCTTCTTTATCGCGTGCATCTGCTTTAATGGCAATAGCACGACCTCCGTTATTTTCAATATATTCAACTACCTTTTCAGCTGCATCAGGACTTGAGTAGTAATTAACGACAACATTTGCACCGCGTTCACCTAATAGTTTTGCTGTTGCAGCACCGATTCCATGACTTGATCCTGTAACAATTGCTGTTTTATCGTTCATTAATATCTCTCCTTTATATGAAATTCACTTTCATTTTATGCTTTTAAAACTATGTCCTCAAATTCTAAGTTTAATAAATTAAAATAAGTTATTTTGAAACAATCTGTATTGTAATTTGCATAATAGGTGTTGTTTTTTAGCAGTATCCAGAACTTGAATCAAAACCGTAACATAGCGCAATTGAGTAGCAGAAAATATAGTAAAGAAGTATATTAACAGATAGAAGCGTAAGTATTGAGAAAATAAGGTATAGAAAATACATAATGTATTAGAATAGTATTAAGAGTTGGATAAGTATGAAAGGAGTATTATGATATGAATGAAGTGATTTACTTAGCAGGCGGATGTTTGTGGGGCGTACAAGCTTTTGTTAAGACATTGCCTGGCGTGGTGGAAACTGAAGCGGGGCGCGCTAATGGTTCAACTCATGATTTAGATGGACAATATGATGGATATGTAGAGTGTGTAAAAACTATATTTGATTCAAATAAAGTAAGTGCCAAAGATTTAATAGGCCATCTTTTTGAAATCATTGATCCTTATAGTAGAAATCAGCAAGGCGAAGATATTGGTCCTAAATATCGAACGGGTATATATAGTGAACAAGCAAGTCATTTAGAAGAAGCGAAAGAATATATTCAAGACCGTTCAGATAGAATAAGAGTGGTTGTAGAAGTACTGCCATTAACGAATTTTGTTCCAAGTGCTGAAGAACATCAAGACAGGCTGGATAAATATCCTGATGATTATTGTCATATTCCTAAAAAACTATTACAAAAATATAATGCATAAAAAATAAGTCCAGATGAAATTTCTGGACTTATTTTTTGTTGGAAAATCAAAAAAATAAATTATTGTGTTAAACTGACAATGATTATTTTAAAATTATTAGAAAAAGAAGTGAAGAATTCTATAAAGTCCTAAACATAAGACAATGATTATAACTAATAAACGAGGTTTTGTGAAAATGATACTTTGTTTTTTTTCTTCATCTTCTTTAGGATTATAATTTCTTAATTCTTCTTCAATTTCTTGATTAATTTCTTCTAGACTTTTTTCATGATTATCATTAGACATATTAATCAACCTCCGATTCAATTGAATTTTATAATTTAAAAATACTTGGGAGTGAACAAAATTATGTACACATTAAAGTCAATATCTGAAATATTGGATGCGGATTTATTAGACGCGGATAATAAAGAAAATAATATTATCAATGATTTTGAATATCAAATGTTACACGTCAAGTCCACACAAACAGCATTTATTTCTATCAGTAAAACATCATGGCAGAATTATTTGAATAAATCAAAAGTAATGAACGACGGTAATAGTCAAATTCCAAAAGATGTTAAAGAAATAGGATTGATTATTACAGAATCATACGTAGAAGGCTTAGCTAAAAAAATCCCCCAAATTGTAGTGAAAAATTCTATTAAAGCAATGAAAATATTAGCGCTTTATATACGTAAAAACTATCGTAACCCGATTGTATGTATAACGGGCTCTATGGGAAAAAGTTCTACAAGATTAATGCTGACTGCTGCATTAGCTCCGTTGAAGGTACAAGAAAATAGAGGCAACAGCAATACTCGAAGTGCAATTTATTTACATATGTGCAAATTGGCTGCCAATCCGGATATAGCTATTTTTGAAACGTCACTTAATGCATTGAACAACCGAGGAAACATGGCGTCAGTTTTGAAACCGGATATAGCAATTGTTACAGGCATTGGATCGGCACATTTATCAACAATAGGTTCTACTGAAGAAATAGCAGAGTACAAGTCACGGATATTTGCAGGTTTAAACGAAAAAGGAATTGCCATATATAACGCAGATACATTACACAATGCTTTTTTAAAAGATGTTGCGTTAAAACATACTTCAAAAGTTTACGGATATAGTACTGAAAATTCGAAAGCTGATTTATATACTGAGGAAATTACTCCAATCAGAAAAGCGGTAAAAGTAAAAACAAACGATGGCACCCATTTTACAGTACCTTCAGTAAGTAACGGTATGGTAGAAAACGCATTAGCAGTTTTATTGACGTTAAAACATTTGGATATAAATGTTGATGAAAAACTTGATAACTTAAGTAATACACAACTCTTTAAGAAAGTGCTAGAATTTAAAAATATTCATTCTGCAACTGAAAATGCTACTTTGTTAGATGACACACATAATGCATCATTACCGGCTATGATCAATGCAATACAAGCTTTTGATTCTCAAAGTAAATTTTTTGAAGGTCATAAAATTATTGCGTTAGGTCAAATTAGTGATTTGGGTGAACAAACAGATAATGTTCATGCAAAATTAGTTCCGATATTAGAGCAATCCAAAGCAGATTATATTTTGTGTATGGATGAACCGTTGCGTAAAGTAGTTAATAAAGTGAAAGGCAAACATATTACCTGGTATCGCAATGCACAATTATTACTACAAGATTTACGGCTTTTAATAAATCAAGATGCGCTTGTTTTGATGAAGTCTTCAGTAACAAAAACTGATTTTCCGAAGATAACCCGACAACTTTCTCCGTCTTTAGTAAATTATAGAAGAAGTGGAGCTGAAACTGAATTGTACGAAGAAATCATGCGCAATGGAGAAGCTTACTTGATATATAATCTTGACACCGAAGAAATTGAAGAAGAAAAGAATAGAGACGGTTCTGCAACATTAGAAGGTCTTTCTCCATTGTTATATTATATTGATGCACAATCTAAAGAAAAAGAGAATTACGAAGTTTTTATGAATAAGTGGCCAACAAATAACAAAGAATTTTTTGAAGGCAGAAAAATCTCTTGGGAGGAACTGGTAGATTCTATGAAAGATTCACCACACCCGTCATTAGTATATCAACTTGCTCATGAATTATACCGGAATAATCGTGAGCGGAAACTATTTGTTGAAAAAATAATAAATAATTTAAGGTTATCTGATTCAAGTGCAATTAATTTAACGGGTAGATATCGTAGGAAAGAACGTCAAACATTCAATGTAAATGATTTGTTAAGTTTGTTAAAAGAATATAAAGTTACATTGTTGAAAAATGACAGCTTTGTGATAGGAGATTATGGTCATCACGGTTTCGTTAAAAAAGAAGATAAAGTAGTTTTATTTACTGGGTTAACGGATATAGAACAATTGAATAATTAAACGTAATCAAATAAAACTCGGAATTATTTCCGAGTTTTTATTTAATTAAATAAAATGTGGCGAATTATCGACAAATCATTAGTAGTTGGAAGTTATAATATAAAAATAAATATGCGTTGAACCATTGAAACAATCACAATTTAATAGGGTGTCGAATAATATCTGGCCTATTAAACTAAATTATTTACAAATATTCACTTTTAAATAATTGTAAAAAATAAAGAAAACTCTTTTGATTAGTTGAGCACTTGTGTTAATCTACAAACGTAAGTTTATATCTTAGGAGGGATTTTTTGGAAAATAATGACTTTTTCAAAAGCAGAAAGAATCGTTATTCGATTCGTAAGATGACAGCAGGAGCCGCGTCTATCATCGTGGGGATTACATTATTTGGGAACGCACATGCTGCTCAAGCTGCAGAGCAAACAGACAACGGGGACACTAAAGCACAAACGAGTACACAAACAACGGCTGATTCTACTAAACAGACAGTAGGTAATAATTCATCGGCAACTTCTGAAAACACTAATCTAGTAGAACAAAACACTAACGTAACTTCACAAAACTCATCCAATGACACAACTGCACAAAGCCAACTTGATAATACTAAAACACAAACACAACAAGCTCAATCACCTAATGAACAATCTAGTCAACCCAATCCTGAAGATTCTGTAGGAGAAAAATCACAACCGGTAACACAAAATGCGCCTACTACATCAGAACAAAAAACAGAAAATACAGCTAATGAAAATTCTTCAGTTCAAGAAACTAACAACCAAACGAAAGAACAAAAAACAGATCAAACTGATCAATCACAATTAGTGAAAGAAAACCAAACAAATTCTGAGACTATCAACCAGACGAAAGAACAAGTCCAACCATCGGAACAAAAAACTGATAGTACTGAAGCAACAAAAAATCAAAGATCTGACCAAACAACTTCATTAGCAACACCGAAAGATGAAGTAGAATCAAATCCAGAAAATAATGCAGAGGCGACAAAACCTGTAACATCAGTAGATAAAAATACTAATGATAATCCAATAGTATCTAAAAACCAAGATTCAACAGCATCTCGAGTAGAAGCACCACAAACAGACAGTTCTAATCCGGTTGAAACAACTGTACCAGAACCATTCAGTGCACCTGTTGGAGAAACAACAAAATCTCTAGAAGAACAAAATCCAGTGAACCAATCAGAAGGTCAAAAAGCCTTGTCTACATCACAACAACCGGTAGATAACGGGGCAGAAACAGATGTACCAAATGAAAATCCTTCATTTGATCCTAATAGTTCTGCAGTTACAGATGCTAACAACCCTTCATTAGGTAATGTAGAAACTAATGCAGATAGTTTAAAAGCTGCTTCAGACGCAGTCAAAAATTATTCAAATCAAAAAGATAGTACTGAAGTTCAAGCGACACCACCAAGAACATTTGCAAGATTCAGTTCATTGAGTCAACCGGCTTCTACTTCTAGCAATGCTAGTGCTCAAACTTTTTCAGCACAAGCAGCACCAGTTGATGCTACAGCACAAGCCGCTCCAGCTGGAACTAACGTAAATGATCAAGTAACTGCTTCTAATTACAAACTATCGACAAAAACAGTTGATGCAAATGATAGTGGTAGCACAGACATGAGTGTTGATTTAAGCGTAGCTGATTCTGTAAAATCAGGTGATTATTTTACAGTTCAATTCCCGAAATACTTAAACTATTTTGGAAACAGTACGCCACAAAGTACTAAAATTCCAGATTTAATGAACGGGGATCAAGTAGTTGCTTCAGGTGCCTTCAATCCTGATGACAATTCTTTAACTTATACATTTACAGATTATGTTGATACTCACGATAACGTGACAGGCAGTTTCAACTTGCCATTATGGGCAGATAGAAATAATGCTAAAGATTCTGGAAATTATCCTGTAACTACAACTGTTGCTGGTGAAGCGTTTAATGATAATGTTCAAATTAATTACAGAACTAATGATTCACAACTATCATCAAATATTGACTCATTTATCACACATACTGACCAAGCAACTGGTGATTATCAACAAGTTATATATGTAAATCCACAAGGCAAAGAAGCTTATAATACTAAAGTGAATTTATATAATTATTGGCCAAACCAAAACACACCGGGTGATAGTTCGGCTCAATTGAATCCTGACGTTACAAGCTACAAAATTTATGAAGTTCGAAATGGACAAGAAATGTACCCAAGTTATTATCTTGATGAAAATAACCCAAATTTAGTTGACGTAACTGATTGGAATAATCAAGATTATAACTTTAATCCGACATATTCAACAGATGCAAATGGCGGAGAAGTTTTAACATTAGATTTCCAAAATTTAACTTCCAATGGTAGTCAATATATTATTGTTTTAGATAGCAAATCAGAAAATGGTAATCGTGAATCGATTAAAACTAGAGTTGAAATGTCTTCTGATGTAACACCTGACGGACAAGGACATAATTATTATACGTGGGATAATGAAAATATATACTTACAAGGATCTGGTGAAGCAATAGGTGATGACACTGATGCCGACGCTGATGCGGATGCCGATGCGGACGCCGACGCCGATGCTGATGCTGACTCAGATGCGGATGCTGACTCAGATGCTGATGCTGATGCTGACTCAGATGCTGATGCTGACTCAGATGCTGATGCTGATGCTGACTCAGATGCGGATGCTGATGCTGACTCAGATGCTGACGCAGACTCAGATGCAGATGCCGACGCTGACGCTGATGGTGATCATCCAGGTGAGCCGCATCATGATACAGATGGAGATAATGGCCATCATGGTTCAGGTGATAAAGAATTACCAGATACGGGTAATGATAATAAACAAGCTGGATTATTCGGTGGCTTGTTTGCAGCACTAGGTTCTGCATTATTATTCGGACGCCGTAAGAAAGATAAAAAGGAATAAAATCATTTAAATAGAGGGCTGGACTTTGTTCCGGCCCTTTTTATACATATAGAAGAAGGGGATTGAACTCATGAATATAACCAACGAAGTTGAACATATTTTACAAAAAGCAGAGAAGGATTTATTAGGTAGAGATTATATTTTGTCAGTTTAGGAAATCCGAATATGAAGGCAACAATAAAGCTTTTGAAACACCCCTCGAATATTAAAAGAGATATCATCAAACAATATGAACAATTTAAGAAGAAAGCAGGGAAATTTCCTGAATGGATTAAAATAGACTTTGTTTATTATCTTGAAGAAGCATCTTTTGATGATGTTAGAAAAGAACTGGAAGACACTAGACGTAATTATGTGGATTTCGGAATCGCATTAGATAGTAATTGGAATCATGCTTTTATGGCTGAAGAGATAAACATTAATGCATTTGTACGTCCAACTAAAGATAAAAAATCTTTTTTCTTATCTGAAGATAATATCAATAACTACTTGAAAAAGTATACAAAACAAATGAACGCATTTAGACATAAAGATTATGAAGGGAAAAATATTACAAAGTTTTATACTAAAGGTTATTTTATCGAAGGAAATGAAGTGTTTGAGTTAGGAGCAGAAGGTCGAGAAAAAGGTCTGAGAAAAGTAACAAATCTTTCTAAAGAAATTGATAAAATGATTGAAACGTCGACGAAGCACTTACAAAATGAACTGGAGCCAAATGGCAAATTTAATTACGGTTACTTCCCGCACTTTGATAAAAAAATCAGCTTTTATAATAACTTGAGACATTCATCATCTACTTATGCCATGATTGAAGGGCTTAACTATTTAGGAGAAGGTGTGACAGTTGCGGAGAAAGCTATTGATTACATCATCAACAATTATCTTTTTGAACAAAGTGGGTAGGTCATATATTTGATGATACTAAGAATATCAACGAAATTAAGTTGGGACAAAACGCAGCATTTATCTTTGCGGTTTGTGAATATCTGCAAATTAAACCTGATCATCCTGAATATTTAGCAGCTGCACAAAAAGTAGCAGAGGGTATCTTAACGATGATTGATTCAGAAACTGCTCAAACTGTTCATGTGTTGAATTATCCGACACTAGAAGTTAAAGAAAAATTCCGTGTGATTTACTACGATGGAGAAGCTGCTTTGGCATTGTTGCGTTTGTACCAAATTGATAAAAATCCTAGATGGCTTGAAACAGTCAAAGCGATGTTTGAACGATTTATTCACTTGAAATATTGGCAATATCATGATCATTGGCTTGGATACTGTACGAATGAACTAATTCAAATTGCTCCTGAACAAAAATACATTGAATTCGGTATTCGAAACGTTTCGAGTTATCTTGATTATATTAAAAATAGAATTACAACATTTCCTACTTTCATGGAAATGTTAATGGCAACCTATCATATTATCGCAAAAGCGCGTGAAAAAGGATTTGGAAAAGTAGTCGATAAATTGATTAATGTTGATGAACTTATTGATACTATCCACACCCGTGCAAATTACCAACGTACAGGTTATTTCTATCCAGAACTCGCAATGTATTTTAAAAATCCTGAAAGAATCTTAGGTTCATTCTTTATTAAACACCATGGTTATCGTGTAAGGATTGATGATATTGAACACTATGTATCAGGTTATGTTCAATATCAACAAGTTTTTAAAGAAGAAAATAATTCATGAAAATAATTCATCTACTGATACTTTGAATTGTTTTGCTATTCGAAAAGCCAAACTTAACTCAAAATCGTATTTATTTTTTCAATTGCATTAATGGTATGTATCAAGACACTAACACTTTTGCTAAGTAAGTCTTGAGACATACCATTTTGTTTTGCAAAGAAATTAATCCTTAACTGTGTATTTGCGTTTAATAAGAAAATAATTAGTAACTAAAAATAATAGTGCAACTACTATTATAGAGGCTTCAGGAAATTTAAGTAATAAATTTCTGGAATCATCTGTTACTCCCACTATTCTAAGCAATAAAGCAAAGAGCACAAAATAAAAGATTCCTACAAAACTTTTCGCCAATACTTCAGCAAACATTATTTTTTCACGTTCATCTTATCGTTTTGATTTCCGACCATTGATATTAGAGATGTTACTAGGTAATAGATTGTGTGTTAACCAAGTCCATAAAACACTAAATAAAAAAATAATAATTATAGATGTGACTTTCATCTTAGAAACTCCTTATACTCCTAAATGCTGTCTGAACGTTGAACCTTCATATTCCTTACGATACAGTCCGCGTTTCTGCATTTCTGGTACAATTAAATCAACAAAATCTTCAAGGCTGCCAGGTAATGTGGGTGGCATTAAATTAAAACCATCTGCTACACCTTCATTGAACCAATGCTCCATTTCATCCACAATTTCTTCTGGTGTACCAATCAATGTTAAATGACCGCCACCCGCATTCAAGTAACCTAATAATTCACGTACTGTGGGATTCGTATCATTAATAATTTCTAATACTGTTTCATAGCGTCCTACAGGTCCGGTGAAATCTTCAACTGGTGGTAAGTCTGGTACTTTTTTATCTAGTTCCCACTCAGTGCAGTCTTGTTGAACGAAAAAACTTAATTGTTTTAATGCTGTTTCAATCGGTAACTTATCATCTAAAGCTGCTTTCTTTTCTAAAGCTTCTTCATGAGTTTTACCAACATAAGTGACTAAACCTGGAAAGATTTTAAGACTCCGGTCAGTGTCGTCTTGTTTAGCAATTTCAGCATCCATGCGCTTTCTGAAATTTCTCGCTTGTTTAATATTCCATGAAACAGAATAAACTGCATCTGCATATTTAACTGCTAGAGCTACACCTTGTTTTGAAGCGCCAGCTTGCATTGAGACAGGTTTGCCTTGTGGACTGCTTGGCGTGGAAAGAGGGCCTTTTACTGCGAAATTAACTCCTTTATGATTAAAAGGCTGAATCTTTTCAGAATCGACCAACTTATTTGCTTCACGATTATGTTTAAAATCTTTTGGATGCCATGATTCAAAAGCAGCATTCATTACATCTGCAAATTCATCTGCAATAGCGTATCTTTCATCATGATTCGGCAACTCTGTCATTCCGTGATTTTTGGCTTCAAGATCTGTCATTGAAGTGACTAAATTCCATCCAACACGTCCACCAGAAATATGGTCGAGACTTAATAATTGTCTTGCAGCTGTATAAGGATTAGAAAATGTACTTGAAATTGTTGAAACCAAGCCGACATGGTTTGTTACTTGTGAAATAGCTGTCAAATTGACAATTGGATCAAACCAAAATGCGGGCATTGTTGTATCATCTTTAGCAGGAAAAGACTGATTATCAGCAAAAAAGACGGCATCAAATAAACCGCGTTCTGCAGTTTGTGCTAACTCTTGATAGTAAGCAATATCTCCAATACGTTCTATACTTGAATCAGGCATGAGCCATGCTGCTTGGTGATGACCAGAACCAAAAATAAGAATACCGATATGCAGTTGTTTATCTTTCTGCTCGGACATTACTTTTCACCTCGGATTAATTATTTTAAAAGAATAATAAAGAGGGAGAATAAGCTCTCCCTAATAAATTTGGTCTATAGAAAAATGTGATTTCGAAAGCACATTCTTAATTCATCGTTAAACCACCATCTACTGTGATGTTTTGTCCAGTAATACCTTTAGCTTATTCTGATACAAGATAAGCTACCGTATTGGCAACATCTTTAGGTGTTGTCACTTTTTTCAAAGGTGTAGATTGTGCAATTAAATCAAAAACTTCTGGTGTAGTTACAGCACTTGCATCTGTTGTTTTCAAAAGTCCTCCTGAAACAACATTTGCTGTAATACCATATTGTCCTAATTCAGCTGCGATATTGCGTGTGAAGCCGATTAAAGCAGCTTTTGCAGTAGTGTACTCATGGTATGGAACAACAGGATTTTGATAAAGGTTAGTTCCAATGCTTACAATGCTTCCGCTTTGATGTTCAATAAATTGAGGAACGACGCTTTGAACAACATTGAAAGCTGCTTTTAATGTGCCGTCAATTTGTTGTTGGTAGTCTTCCCAACTCATATCAGGGAAAGCTTTTTGTGCTGTTGGATCAAATTTAAATCCAACAAGTGCATTATTGACGACCGCATCAATTTGACCAAACTTCTCAGTTCCTTCTTTTACTAATTGGTCTACTTCTTTGCGATTAGTTACATCTGCTTGCAATGCAATAGCTTTTTCATTTCCAATTTCTTGCGCGAGTTGTTCAGCAGCTTCTTTACTTTGGTTATAATCGATGATGATGTTGAAACCTTGTTCAGCAAGCGTTTTGCTGATTACTTGACCTAGCCCGCGTGCACCGCCTGTTACGAGTACTGTTCTTGCCATATTCATCCGCTCCCTTTTTCTATAAATGAACATAAAAAATACGCATGATTACTAAAATCAGCGTAGGCAGAGAGCAGTCTGCACTCTGTATAAAAACAAATCAGAACATACTGCGGTTATCTCACACTTTCCTACGCTAGTTTCAGCTAGATCAGGTTCAAAGGGTCTGAGGAAATCCTCATCTCAGTTTAAAAAACACCCCTAGTGCGTATTGTTTTGTTACTTTCAATGTAGCTTGATTTTGTAAGCGTGTCAAGAAAGGCTATAACTAACATTTGAAGCGTGAAAACAAGATAGTGAAAGTGTTATGATAGAAAAGAATTCTAGCAGATAATTTTAGATGAATGGAGGGATTTGAATGTTCTGGTTAGGAATGTCATTCCCAATCTTGGCAGTAGGTTTCATTGTGATGGCTGTGCGTGAAGAAAAGAAACGTAAAGCAAAACAAAAAGAAAAACAAGCAAAATGGGAAGCAGAAAAAGCTCATGAAAACGGTGAGCCGTCAGATGAATCTGCAAATCATCATTCGAATGCCGAGAAAGAAGTTAAACATTAATTGGATATATAAGAGAAAGGCTAGCTGTACGGCTAGCCTTTTTGTTTGTGATTGAAGTTGTAAAGTTTGATTTCGGTAAGTGCAATAATCGAACCAACGCCTATTAAGTATATTAAAATTTGTAACCAAAATGAGATGAGCATAGGCGAAATCATCAAATCAAATAAAAACCAAATAAAACCTATTATTAAAAGTGTAAGATGGATTCGATTGAAAATTTGTTGAAAAGATTTTTGAGCAAAAGTCCATGCTTCTGATGACTTCAAAGATGATGGTGTACGATACCCGATTAGCATATTGCGTTGATTTACAATATCTTTGTCGATGAAACGAAAAATTAAGCACTTGATGGCTAGGACTAGTAACGTGATGCCGAATAATAACATGATGAAATCCTCTTTCTTATATTTATTCTAAATATAAAGTAAAAAGAAAAATAATACAATATGTATCGTATTTTTTGGTTAGTGCTTAAAATATACATTTAACTATTAATATCAGTTTTCTTAATAGAAATAGAGAAATAAATCAATGTCATTAATATAAGAAGTGCGATTGCAATGTAAATACTAGCTTGTGCATAGTTAAGTAGTAATCCGAATATTAAAAAAGACAATGGCATAAGTGATTGTACTATCGATTGGTTTAGAGAAAGGATACGTCCTTTAAACTCTTCTTTTATAAAGTTTTGCATATAAATAGAATAAGGAATATTCACTAATGGCAACGATAAACCAATGATAAGGTAGACACTAAATAAAGTGATAAAACCGATAGTTGCAGTAACATTAAATAATAATGCAATGCCTAAAATTAATACTGCAATAAACTGCATTAAGACAGCAGCTTGAGTCGGTCCTTTTAATTTATTTTTAATTGGAAAAACAGAAAACAGTAATGAAATTACAAACATCCCTACAGTCAGTGCAGACTCAATAATACCGAATTGTTGAGAAGATAACGCCATGGTTTGTACGGAAATGACTGGCACACCGACAATAATTGAGTTCACTAAGAAGTTTAGGATTAAAGCAATACTCATGAATTTTAATAACACTTTATCGTTAAGTAAATAAGTGAATCCTTCTTTGAAATTTTCTAAGAGCTTTGTTTCTTCAACAATAATTACGCGATCCATTTTTAAATAGAAAATAAAAATGACAGAAACAGTTTCAGTTAAAATATTGAGTATAGCAAGGCTTTCGATACTCATAAATGCAATTAAAATACCACCAATAATAGGGGCGAGAAAACTAATACCTGAATTGTATGTTTGCCTTAAAGACACAAAGCGTTCCATATCTTCTTGGGAAATGTGTTTGATATTTGCATTTATAATTAAACTGATAGCACCATCTGTTAAATTGAGAATAACACCTAAAATAACGATATAAAGAAAAAATGTATGGAACAAAGGGATGAATAGAATTAACGCAACAATATTAATAATTTGAGAAATAACGACGATTTTTTTGTTGTTATATTTATCGGTCCAAATGCCAAATAAAGGTTGGCTCACTATTGAAGAAATTCTAAATAAATAGAGTAAATGGAAGTAGTTTGAGTGTTTTGCAATATATAGAAAGCACATGCAAAACTGAATATTTTAGAACCGATTGATGAAATAACTTCAAAAAGTAATAAATTAATCGATCTTATATTCATGGTGGAAAACTCCTTTGCTGAAGGTTATTAAAACTAAGAATAACATAGTTGAGTTAAATTATGTTAATTTTCAGAAAAATACGCCGTTGTTAATTTGAATTAACTAAAAAACGCAAATAATATTATTTTAAACAAGCTATAAATGTTGAAATGGTCCAGACATTTTAAATATAAAGAAAAAAGAAAAATAATGTGATTATATATATAGGCCTTTAAATAGATCTTCAATATGATACGCTAAACATGTGAGATGAGCAATTAAAGGAGGTTAAGTGGCTAAATCAAAATTGGATCATGATAATGAAATGAATCAGTCTGTTTTTTGGAAAAAGGGATTTATACCAGTTTATTTTATTGGAGCTTTACTTTTGTTTTTGCTGTTCCATTTTTATATTGGTAACGATAATCCTTCAATTTACTTGATCATATTCTTTTCAATTGGGTTAGGCATGGCTTCGATTATGCATAATAACAAGAAGAAAAATGCAAATATTAAAGATGATATAGATAAAGACAAGCTGTGAATCAACGGCTTGTTTTTTGTTATGAAGGTGCAAAATTGTTTCTCTAACATTTCCCGACTAAACCCTTTAGATTAGGTTATAAATATAAAAATAAGAAAATTCAGACATATAAAACAAAAGGGGTAATGTCTATGGGAGAAACTACAGATTCAAAGGGGAAGTCGCAATCATCAAAACAAAAGAAATTTCAGTTTAAAACACCACATACCTATGCCTTACTAATGATGATTATTGCTGTCGCATGTGTTTTAACATATATCATTCCAGCTGGTGAATATAAGCGTGAAGAAAAAGGGGGACAAACGCTTGTAGTACCGGGCTCTTATCATGAAATTACACAACATGGTGTATCTTTCTTGGATTTATTTCGTGCAGTACCAGAAGGGTTATTAACAGGTGGAGAAATTGTCTTTTATATCTTTTTAGTCGGAGGCGCTTTTGGCATTGTACATAGAACGGGCGCTTTTGAAAATGGCATCAATCAAGCGATCAAATCATTAGGGTCATCTAAAATTCTAATGATTCCGCTCACAATGACAGTTTTTTCGATATTAGGTTTTTCTATTGGATTAGCAGAAGAAACTATTATTTTTGTACCAATCGGCGTTATTATTGCACGCACACTCGGATATGATGCAATGACTGGCGCAGCTATGGTTATACTCGGTGCAGCCAGTGGATTTATTGGCGGAATGCTTAATCCATTTACTGTTGGAGTTGCACAAACCGTTGCCGAATTACCGATGTTTTCAGGTTGGGGACTGAGAACTATTATTTATCTGTTTATTTTAGCGGCGGCGATTAGTACAGTTTTAATCTATGCACGAAAAGTGAAACGAAATCCGAAGAAAAGTATTGTCTATCAGCTTGAGAAAGAAGAAGGAAATAGCCACAAAGAAATAAAGTATGAAAGATTTACCAAGCGACAAGCATTAGCGCTCGGAATGATTGTCTTAGCTATTATTTTTAATGTTTATGGCATCTTCCGCTATGAATGGACATTCAATCAAATGAGTGCGAACTTTGTGCTGGCTGGTTTGTTGGCTGGATTAATTAGTGGACTTGGTTTAAACGGAACCTTTGATGCATTTATTGATGGTATGAAAGATATACTTTTTGGCGCAATGATTGTGGGGTTCGCTAAAGGTATTGTGGTTATTTTAGAAAAAGGGAAAATCATCGATAGTATTATTCATGGTATGACTACATTACTAAATGATGTACCTTCATCTATTGTGATTATCGTCATGTTTGTTTTCCAATTTTTCTTGAACTTCTTTATACCATCCGGATCAGGCCAAGCATTAACTACGATGCCATTGATGGTACCTATTTCAGACTTACTGCATATCAATCGACAATTAACAGTACTTGCTTTCCAATATGGGGATTCTATCAGTAATGTGCTTTTTCCGACATCTGCCATTTTAATGGGAGCACTTGCTGTCGCTAAAATTTCCTATGTACAATGGTTGAAATTTGCTTGGAAGCTCATTGCCTTATGGGCAATCATTTGTGCAATAGCCATGTCTATTGCTTTACTTGCTGGTTATTAAGATAAGTATATTATTTCAAAGAGAAAATTTTAAGAGATGAATTAAGTGTTCAAATCAGAGATGGGAAAAGCACTACACATCAAAAATAGTGTAGCTTATACTTATATTTTGAAGAAAATATTAAAATAAATATTTATTGAAAATACCAATTTTGTATAAAGAATGACAGAATGTAAATTCTATTTTAAGTTTTTGAAAAAGGGACATGTTATCAAATGACATTTGTCTCTTTTTCGCTTAATATGTAACACAAGTTTCTTTTAAGTAGAATAATGACAACAAGGTGTGATTTTTGTGGAACAGACAGTGAATGAGGATTATGAGTATTGCAAACATATTATGGAAGAGTATTCTAAAACTTTCTTCTATGCTTTCAATAACCTTCCAGAAAACGAACGTAAAGCTGTATGGGCGATTTATGCAGTTTGCCGCATGATAGATGATAGTATTGATGAATACGAAAATCCTGAACGTTTAAAAGCCATACGTGACGATTTAGATGCTATTTATTCAAAGCAGTCTGAAATGAGACAATTTAATAGTGATGCGCATGTAATGCGAGCTTTCCGTGATACATTACAATTCTATCCTGTTCCGCAACATGCATTTGTAACCTTAATGGATTATGTAGAACAGGATTTAACGATGACAACACTACCGACAGATCAAGCGCTCTATGCATACTGTTACGGTGTAGCAGGAACAATTGGAGAGCTTTTAACACCTGTTTTAGCTGAACCGCAATATAGGGAAACTGCAGATGCAGTCGGTATTGAACTAGGTAAAGCATTACAGATTACCAATATATTAAGAGACGTTGGTGAGGATTATGAAAATGACCGTGTGTATTTAAGTGCTGAACGTCTTGAAAAATATCATGTGGATTTAGAAGAAGTTTTTCATAAAGGTGTCACTCAAAATTATATAGATTTATGGGAAAGTTATGCACGAGATGCTGATGATATGTATGAACATGCACTGAATAACTTGCATTACTTTTATCCTAAAGCACGTCCAATCATTGAATTGGCCGCTGTAGCATATCGTGAGATTTTGCCTGTGGTACGTAAACAAAAGTATTCATTGCATAAACGTGCTTATGTAAATAGATTGAAAAAAGGGCGTATTTATCGACGTGTCATGAAAAATTATAAATAATAATTAGACTTCTGTTCAAAAATGAGCAGAAGTCTTTTGCATTAAAAAAGGCCATTTCCCAAGAAATGACCTTATAAATATTAATCGAATTCTACTAATTGCGGTCCGTCTTCAGAATCACTGTTCATTAATTTAATTGAAGTTGGAATAGCTCTGATAACGCATAATTTAGGGTCTGATTTTGATTGGAAAAATGATTTGTCCTGTTCTTCCCAAATCCAATCAATCACATCAGGGTCTTCAGTCACCTCTAGATTTGCGTAAATTTCTAAGAAACTATGATTTTTTGTATCATCATAGCCGAGTAGAATATGCGCGATTGGGTTCTTTTCAATTTCTTCTATCTTTAGAGAATCTCTGCTTGTTTTAGTATAAAGGTCAAATTCTTGGTCGTAGAAAATCATATAACGACTATCAGGAACATTGTCTTGTGAAGTGGATAATACACCGATACGTGATTCTTTCATAATTTCTTTGATTTTTTTCAATACAACTTCTCTATCCATTTAACCTCACCTCTCTCTTTAGATATTTACCCGTTTCCATTCTTATTAAAGAGAATTATGCAGAATCAGTATTTTGTTTTGATGTAAAATGTAAAACAAATATAATGGAATTAAGAAAATGTAAATGAGGGGTGAGTGCATGAAAGTTAAAAAAATAGTAATTGCTCCAGATTCATTTAAGGAAAGTTTGTCAGCAGCAGAGGCAGGACGTGCATTACGGATGGGATTAAGTGCAGCGCTTCCTGAAACAGTTGAATATGACATTGTACCGATGGCTGATGGTGGTGAAGGTACAATGCAATCACTACATTCAGCACTTGGTGGTGATTATCAAAAAATTAAAGTAGTCAATGCGCTTGGCGAAGAGGTAGATGCTCAATATTCTTACGTGTTCGATCAAAATACAGCGATTATTGAATTAGCCGAAGCATCTGGATTAGAAAGAATTCTTGAAAAAGATAGAAATCCTTTATTAACCTCTACATTCGGAACAGGACAAATAATTCAAGATGCATTAGATAAAGGTGCTAAGAAAATTATCCTTGGTATTGGCGGCAGTGCAACGAATGATGGCGGTACTGGTATGCTGCGTGTACTAGGTGTGAGATTTTTCGATGAAAATGAAGAAGCATTACCTGAAGGCGGTGCGTCTTTAAAACGTTTAAATCGAATTGATACTACTAAAATGGACCCACGTATTAAAGATGTTGAATTTGAAATTGTTTGTGATGTAGATAATCCATTGCTAGGAGAACGCGGTGCTACTAAAACATATGGTGCGCAAAAAGGCGCTTCTGAAACAGATTTGGAAACACTAGAAGCAGCGCTTACGCAATACCGTGATGTATTAGAGCAAACCTTTGAACATGATTATTCTGAAGTGCCTGGTGCAGGTGCAGCAGGCGGTACAGGAATAGCGTTACTTGCTTTTTTCTCGGCAGCACTCACACGTGGTATTGACGTAGTGCTTAAAGAAACAGAATTAGAAGAAAGATTAAAAAATGCGGATTTATGTATTACTGGAGAAGGAAAAATAGATGCGCAGACCATTTACGGTAAAACGCCGATTGGTGTAGCGGAAGCTGCTAAACGTCATGATGTACCAGTAATAGCAGTCTGCGGTGTAGTAGGCGAGGATTATGAGGTTGTGCATGATCATGGAATTTCCTATGTATTTTCACTTGTAGGTAGAGACGATGATAATAAGCATGCGGACAATCCATCAAAAGAAGAAACTTCAGAAGCAATAGAAAATGGGTTTAGTTGTATGGTGGAAAAAGGCAGAGAAATTGGTGAGTGGCTTCAAGATAAAAAAGATAAATCATTATAAATTGTAATGAGATTCGATAGATAAATAATTTTCAGAAGTAAAAGGCAGATTTTCTTTATGATAAATGAAAATCTGTCTTTTTATTTCATAAAGTAGATTTCAATAAACTAAGAGAAATAATTTTTGAAACAGAACTCATTTGTATAAGCATCCTCAACAACTTTACAGAAGAAATTGATAACAAGAAATACATTTACTAGAAAGTCATCTTTACAAAAAAAATAATCTTTTAAAAGACTATAAATGTAACCGTTTCACTCCTTGTTGTATAAGTGTTTTATCATTTTAACGTTACTTCCTTCATCAAAAAACTTCTAAAAAAATGAAATTTTTCTGTTGACGAATGCTTTTTAACGGTTTATTATTATAAATCGTACACAGGGTGTACTATTAAAAAAAACGACTTTAATAAAGCATCACACGACGTATAAAGAAGTTACGATTACACGCAAACGCGTATCATAATGTCCGATTGTACAAGGGGTGTACTTTTAGGAAAGTAAGGAGAGAGTAGAAAATGTTTAATGAGTTTAAATTAATGAAAAACAATAAAATGCTGATTGTGGCATTAATTGCAATCGGATTATTGCCGCTTATTTATGTAGCGTTATTTGTCGGATCAATTTGGGATCCATATGATAAAACGGATAATTTGAAAATCTCGATTGTAAACCAAGATAAATCAGCAACGTTCCAAGACAAAAAATTAACAATCGGAGATGACTTGGTTGATAAATTAAAAGATAATAAAAAATTCACATTCCAAGAAGTCTCTAAAGAAACAGCAAGAAAACAATTGAAAAATGGTAAATCATTAGGAACTATCATTATTCCTGAGAATACGTCAAAAAATGCAACTACATTATTAGATGAACACCCTAAAAAAATTCATTTAGAAACACAAGTCAACCCTGGTTCTAGTTTTACAGGAAGCCAAGCAGCACAAAAAGCAATTGATACTGTAACAAAAACAATGCAAAACAATGTGCGTGAAGAATATTTAGGTGAATTATTCAAAGCAAATAAACAATCTAAACAAGGTTATACTGATACTTCAAATGCATTAGGACAAATGTCTGATGCAGAAGGACAATTAATTGATGGTAATAACCAAGTAACTGATGGATTGAAACAAATGGCACCGATGGCTGGCGCACAAGGCCAACAGTTACTGCAAGGTAATGAAAAAGTAACAAGTGGCTTACAAGAATTACAGCAAAATAATAATCAATTGAAATCAAAAATTGATGATGCAGTTCAAAAACAAACAGATGTACATTTTGAAAAAGCAAATAAAAAAGCATTGAATGATATTGAAGATGTTGATCAAAATAACATTACAAAAGTAGATCATTATGGTGAAACTGTATTGCCTTACATGGCTTCTGTAGGTTTATTCGTAGGTGCGGTATCATTCGCAGCAATTTATCCACTTACAAAAACAATGAATCCTGAAACAAGACCTTGGAGACAAATACTTGGTAAAGTATTTCTTTATGTAATACAAGGTACTTTTGCAGCAATCTTAATGAGTTTATGGGTTATCTTCGGACTTGGCTTAGATATTGAAAATATGGGTCACTTCTTATTAGTGGGTATTTTCTGGAGTATTGCAGCATTGTCTCTTACTTCACTCTTAGTGTTGTTCTTAGACCGTGTAGGACTCTTCTTAGCAATGCTTGTTCTTGTATTGCAATTGAGTTCAAGTGAAGGTATGTTCCCGATTGAGATGTCAGCTGCATTCTTCCGCTTTATCCATCCATTCTTACCAATGTCATATGCCATTCAAGGTTTCCGTGAAGCAATTTTCACAAATGCAGGACACTTCAGTTTCGGATTCGTATTGATTGCACTTGGCAGTATTGCAGTCGTTTCAATGTTATTGCAATATTTA
The DNA here is from genome assembly GCF_900458435.1 of Staphylococcus carnosus. Taxonomy (NCBI): domain Bacteria; kingdom Bacillati; phylum Bacillota; class Bacilli; order Caryophanales; family Staphylococcaceae; genus Staphylococcus; species Staphylococcus carnosus. Next base: position 230,229 of record NZ_UHCT01000001.1, read on the forward strand.
ACATTGATTTGGTTCAACAAACGCGGCAAACCGCTAATCCAAATGAGTTTCAATTAAAAGCAAGCAATATTTCTGAAAGTAACTAAAGCATGACACGATAAACTGTTATACTAGGCTTAGTGATAAATTGAATGGAGGCATAGTCATGACATATGATATGCAAGAAGCGCTGACGCGCTTCGACCTCATTTTGATGAGTATAAATAAGACGATTTCAGAATTGCTGCAAGAAACGGGTTTGGAATACACAATTTCGCGCGAACAAATGGAAGCGCTCATTATTATACGTACTTGCCATCAAGTTACAGTAAATGAATTAGCTGAGAAGCAAGGCATTTTTAAGACTGCTGCTTCTAAGCGTATTAATAAATTGGAAAAATTAGGATTGGTAAGACGTGTAGAGAGTGAAAATAAACGTATTAAATTGATGCATTTAACAGAGGAAGGCACGAGATTTTTGGAAGAAGTGAAGCGAAAACTATCGAGTGTTGTTGAAGAAAGTTTAAATGGTTTATTTTCAATAGAAGAAATAAATGACTTCGTCAACAAATTAGAGGATATCGAAAAGGCTTTGAAAAATAGAAAAAGATATATACACGACTATATACACGACTGATTTATGATAATTATTAAAAATAAAGCAGCTGAAGTGCTTATGGGAGAGAGCGTTTCAGCTGCTTTTTGCTTAACTGTTTATTTCTGTCCTAAGTCTTCGTAATGGCGTAACTATGTGAAGTGAAAATACAATCCATAAGAAGCATGTAAGATTATCTGTAACAAGTTTATTTTGATTTGAAATTAAATGATAGCAGAGATCTAGGCAGTCATCATAGCAATCAAAATAATTATAAAATGGTACTCGCGGGTAATTACTACTATCACGTACCTCTCTCGAAGTCATGTTTTTAAGGGATTCAGTTTGAAGCAAAGCATGAGTGGTATTCGAAAAATTATACAATGTTTTTTAGACATGACGTGTATAGCATTTATCTGAATGATTATTAAGTAATACATTTATCTATATATTCCTTTAAGCGTGAATAGTTGTAAGTTTTAATGAGGAACTAAGAAGAAAAACTAGGGAAGCGGAGTGAGGAAAATGACAGAAATGATGAAAGCAATGGCTGTTGATAAATATGGTAATAATCCGGTTCATATGGAAGATATCCCAGTTCCAGAAATCGGACCTGAAGATGTATTAGTGCGTGTGAAAGCTGCTAGTGTGAATCCAATTGATTTCAAAACGCGAAATGGAGATATGAAAGTATTAGTTAAACATAAATTCCCGCTTGTTTTAGGCAGTGACTTTGCTGGTGTTATTGAAAAAGTCGGTAAAGACGTCACTGACTATAAGGAAGGCGATAAAGTATACGGCCGTCCGTCTAAAGGGAAAATGGGGACGTTCGCACAATATTTTGCGATTGATCAGCATGAAATTGCACCTATGCCTACCAATTTGAACTTTGTGGAAGCAGCCAGTATTCCTTTAGTAGGATTGACGGCTTATCAAGCATTGCATGAAGTAATGGATTTAAAAAAAGGTGACAAATTATTAGTACAAGCTGGATCAGGCGGTGTTGGTACGTTTGCAATTCAACTTGCCAAAGTGATGGAGTTGTACGTGGCAACGACAGTAAGTGATAAAGGTGAAGCACTTGTTAAAGAATTAGGTGCAGATGAAATTATTAATTATAAAAAACAAAACTTCTGGAATGTTTTATCTGGCTATGACGGTGTGTTTAATCTGATTCCAGGTAAAGATTTAGATGAAGCCTTTACGATTTTAAAACGTGGAGGTACTATTGCTTCATTAGTAGGTCCACCGACAAATCAATTTGCAGATGAAGTGCATTTAAATCCAATTAAACGTTTAGGCGTTTGGTACATGTCTCGCAATGTACGTAAGTTAATGAAAAAATACGATGTATATTATGAATTTTTCTTAATGCATCCAAGCGAAGAACAATTACGTGTGATTGGGAACTTGATAGAAGAACATAAGATCAAACCAGTAATTGATAAAGTATTTCCATTCCACGAAACACAACAAGCTTTAGAGTACTCAGAAAAAGGGCATGTGAAAGGTAAAGTTGTAGTAAAAGTTGAAGATTAAGACTGCGAGCAGTCTAATGTCTTTTTAAAGAAAGTAGGTAAAAATAATGAATGAAGTTGTTTTAATAACAGGTGCATCATCAGGTATGGGCCAAGCAACAGCGGAACGATTGAATAAACATGGTTATAAAGTATACGCTGCAGCACGTCGCACAGATCGTATGGCTGATATGCAGGCGCAAGGAATTCAAACAAGATATGTAGACTTAACAAAAGATGAATCTATGGTGAAATTAGTAGAAGATGTCATTGCAGAAGAAGGGCATATTGATGTACTCATTAATAATGCAGGCTATGGCTCATTCGGTGCCGTTGAAGACGTACCGCTTGCTGATGCAAAACGTCAATTTGAAGTAAACTTATTTGGTATGGGACGTATGACACAATTGGTCTTGCCATATATGCGTGCGCAACATTCCGGTAAAATTGTTAATGTTTCATCTATGGGCGGTAAAATCAATGAACCGCTTGGCTCTTGGTACCATTCAGCTAAATTTGCAGTAGAAGGCTTAAGTGACAGCATGAGATTAGAATTAAAGCCCTTTGGTATTGATGTGATTATTATTGAACCTGGTTTGATTCAAACTGAGTGGGAAGGTATTAGCGCAAAAAGTTTGCTTAAAACTTCAGGGGATACAGCTTACAGCAAAATGGCACATCAAATGGCAAACATATTAAATGGCGGTGCACCTGCATCTAAGCCGGAAGTGATTGCTAAGCTGACTGAACGTGCTATCGAAGCCAAACATCCTAAAACACGTTATGCTGGCGGTATGGGAGCTAAACCGCTTATTTTCTTAAAATGGGCACTTCCTGATAAAGCATTTGATGCATTATGGATGGGTGTATTGAAATTACAAGGTAACAGCAACCAAGATATTGCTGAGAAGAAAGCACAAAAAGAAATATAAATGAATAAAATAAATGGTAGAGTGAAGTGCAGCAGAAATCTAAAAAATTAAGAGTTCTGTACTTCAACTCTACCATTTTCTTTTACATAAAAATCAACAAGAACATAATCGCAATACTTGCTGAAGCATTGTTCAGCATATGCACGATATAGCTATCCCAGATATTGCGTCTGCGGTTGTAAGCTAAATAAAAGCCGGCTCCCATGCCTCCATATAAGAAAAAGACAATAATATTATTAGGCATATGGTTAAGCGAGAAGATAGCTGAAGAAATCAGCATTGGCCACCAGAAAGATAACTTTTTGAAAATCGTTTCTTTGAAGATACCTCGGAAGGTTAATTCTTCAAAATAAGGTGCAACAAACGTGATATGTATCAAGAAGATTGCAAGAGCAATAACAATCATCGGATTACTGAAATCCGTCAACTTGTCAATTTGTCTCATAAGCGCTTGATCGTTTGCTGTGGAATCTTCTTTGAAGATACCAGTTGCCGCAACCATACATAATGTTGTCCATACGCGTATGCCGATAAAGAAAAGTACATCGATTCCGATGTCTTTAAAATGAGGTGCTTTCATCCGTTCATAGCCTCGTTTACGATAATACCAAGTAATTAACCAAGCCATAAGACCTGAAACAACGATGTAAAGAAATATAAGAATAGTAAAAACAATTGGACTGTCACCGTTGAAAAAAGATACATAACCAGCAATGCCTCCTGCAATAGCAGTAGGGATTTGCGTGGCTATCATGAAGCCGAGAAATATCAATATATTAACAGCGATATTTCCTTTAGGTGACAAATTTCGGCTAGCGCCTGGTCGAGCTTGACGTGGTCGTCGAACAAGCCTGTAACGACTTCTTGTTGGATGAGATGGATATTCTGGATTTCTGGAGTTTGTGTCATGATGTCTACGATTCGCGGGATTGATATGTTCTGACATAAAAAGCGCCTCCTTACGATAATTGTATTACATATATATTAACATAAGAATATTAATTTTATTTGAAATGCTTATTTTTAAACATCTGATGACTAAGTGATTGACAGTGTGATTATTTAAGTTTTATTATAGTACATGTACAAAGTTGCGCTCTTATTTTTTGAATGTCGCATTCAGATAAACGCTTTATTTTTAAAGGAGTTGGATATGCTCTACAATGGGGTTGAAAAGAAATGTGGAGTTGTTTTCAACAAGTTCAATTATAATTTAAGGAAGGTGATTTTAAAGTGAGTCAGTCAGAATCAAAAGACGTCATTTTAATAGGTGCTGGGGTTTTAAGCACAACATTCGGTTCATTTTTAAAAGAAATTCAACCAAACTGGAATATTAAACTTTTTGAACGCTTAGATGGACCAGCGTTAGAAAGTTCATATGATACAAGTAATGCAGGTACTGGGCACGCCGCATTATGTGAATTGAACTATACAGTAGAACAACCAGATGGTTCTATTGATGTAGAAAAAGCCAAAGAAATTAATGAAGAATTTGAAATCTCAAAACAATTTTGGGCACATTTAGTAAAAACTAATGCGATTTCAAACCCGCGTGAGTTCATTACGCCACTTCCACATATTAGTTTCGTGCAAGGTATCCGCAATGTTCAATTCTTGCAAAAACGTTATGATGCATTAAAAGATTTACCGATGTTTCAAGGTATTGAATTCACACAAGATCGTGAAAAATTAGCGGAATGGATGCCGTTAATGATGAAAGATCGTAAAGAAAACATTGCGATTGCAGCAAGTAAAATCGATGAAGGTACAGATGTTAACTTTGGTGAGTTAACTCGTAAACTTGCGAAAAACTTGGAATCACATGATAATGCTGAGTTAAATTACAATCATGAAGTTATTGGTTTCCAACAACTTGGAGACAAAAAATGGGAAGTTGAAGTACGCAACTTAGATGATAATACAATTTCTACACATGTTGCAGATTACATTTTCATCGGTGCTGGCGGTGCAGCAATTCCGTTACTTCAAAAAACAAAAATTGAAGAAAGCAAAAACTTGGGCGGTTTCCCAATCAGCGGTGCTTTCTTAGTATGTAAAAACCCAGAAGTAGTAAAAGAACATGATGCGAAAGCATATGGTAAAGAACCACCAGGCACACCGCCAATGACAGTACCTCACTTAGACCGTCGTTATGTTCGTGGCGAAGAAAGCTTGTTATTCGGACCATTTGCAGCAATCGGTCCTAAGTTCTTGAAACACGGTTCTAACTTAGACTTGTTCCGTTCATTAAATAAAGACAACATTTTAACAATGACGTCAGCAGGTATGAAAAACTTATCATTAGTGAAATATTCAATCCAACAATTAATGATGAAAAAAGAAGACCGTATGAAAGAATTACGTCGCTTTGTTCCTAGTGCTAAAGATGAAGATTGGGAATTACACATTGCTGGTAAACGTGTTCAAGTTATTAAAGATACTCCTGAATTTGGTAAAGGATTTATCCAATTCGGTACAGAAGTTGTTCATTCTAAAGACCATACAGTTGTAGCAATGCTAGGTGAATCACCAGGAGCATCAACATCTGTATCAGTTGCGCTTGATATTATCGAACAAAACTTCCCAGATTATGTTGAAGCTTGGACTCCGAAAATTCAAGAAATGATTCCATCATATGGTCAATCATTAATTGAAGATACAACTTTATTAAATAAAGTTCGTGAAGATTCAGCGAAAGCATTAGACTTAAATGAAAAATAAATAGAAGTTGTAAAGGCAGAAATCTAATTTGAGGTTTCTGCCTTTTTTCTGTCTTTTTTAGTGCTGGAAATGAATTTATGAAAACTGAGAAAGTGATTAAATCGGACTCCATCCGTGTTCGAGTTTTTTAATCTTTTTAAATTAAAAATCCTGAGTGATTTAATAGGTCAACTTTGTAGACTTACCTTTTCTTATTCCTTGTGAATGCTACTTCAATCAATATAATCACAATTTTCAGAATTATTTGCACATTACAATGGATTATCGATATACTGGTTTCAACTCACATCTTTTATTTTAGGGGGGATGCGTATGTCTGAATCAAAGAAGAAAAAGGGGTTTGTTGACAGGTCGCTTGATATTATTGAAAAGTCTGGTAATAAATTGCCAGATCCAGTCGTTATTTTTATTTCGCTCTGTGTCATTATTTTAATTGCATCATGTATCACGGGTTCGTTAGGTATAAAGGCTAAGAATCCGGCAGATGGAAAAATTGTTGAAGCAGTTAACTTATTGACACCTAGTGGAATTGCGAAGATGATTTCTGAAGCGGTTAATAACTTTGCGGAATTTCCGCCATTAGGTCTCGTGCTTGTTGTTATGCTTGGGGTAGGTATTGCTGAAAAGACAGGTTATTTTGAGACGGTTATGAAATACACTATTGAAAAAGCACCTAAGAAAATTATTGTACCTGTTATTATTTTAGTCGGTATTTTAGGTAATGCAGCTGGGGACGCTGCGCCGATTGTCTTACCGCCGATTGCTGCAATGATTTTTATTAAATTAGGATACCACCCGATTGCAGGTCTTGTAATGGCTTATGCTTCTGCACTTGGTGGATTTTCAGCCAGTCTAGTAATTGGGATGACGGATGCGCTCGTAGTTTCATTTACAGAACCAGCCACAAAACTTGTGAGTGACTCTGTCCATGTTAATGCTGCGATGAACTACTATTTCTTATGTGCATCTACACTGCTTTTACTGATTGTTGCTTGGTTTGTAACTGTCAAAATAGTTATTCCACGTTTTGGACATTATGAAAATGCAGTTGAAGAAGAGGAAGATGGTATTACAAAGCAAGAGCGTCGAGCTATGCTTTTTGCAAATATCGGTTTGTTAGTTGTTTTAATTGTGATTGCAGCTTTAGCTATACCAGAAAATGGAATCTTGCGAAATGCGAAAACAGGCAGTTTAATTGATGATTCACCACTCATGAACGGTATAGTACCTATCATTACAATATTGTTCTTGGTACCCGGGTTGATTTATGGTTTCGTGGCTAAAACAATGCGTACTACGCGCCAATTTGCCAAAATGCTGGGAGATGCTATGAGTACGATGGGACCATTTATTGTTATCGTGTTCTTTGCAGCTCAGATGCTTGCTTACTTCACTTGGAGTAACCTTGGTACTATTATGGCTATCAAAGGTGCAGAAGCGCTTAAAGGAGCAAATGGGGTTGTGTTAATACTTGGTGTGCTTATTCTTTCTGCAGGTATTAATATGCTGATGGGTAGTGCTTCAGCTAAATGGGCAATACTTGCTCCGATACTTGTACCAATGCTTATGTTGCTAGGATATCATCCAGCGTTTACGCAGGTTATTTATCGTGTGGGGGATTCTATCACAAACCCTATCACGCCTATGATGCCTTATCTTCCTTTACTTTTATCGTTTGCACAACGTTATCAGAAGGATATCGGTCTTGGAACACTTATTGCTGCGCTTATGCCGTACTCTGTTGCGTTCGGAATCTTTTGGACATTACTTCTGATTGTATGGTATTTGCTTGGTATTCCAGTTGGTCCAGGAGGACCGATTCATTTACCTTAGAATTTTAATGAGTAAATTATGACAACGAGAACATTTCACATGTCAACAAGATTGAAATTTCATCATAAGGGGGACGACACTATGAATTATGAACAGTATAAAGATACTATCATCGCTTATCGCAGACATTTGCACGAACATCCTGAAGTATCATTCAAAGAATATGAAACAGCAGAATTTATTCGCTCAAAATTAAGAGAAATGGAAAATTGTAATGTAGTTGAGTTAACAGAAACGAGCACGGTTGCTGTATTCAATGAAGGGCAAGGCAAAAAATCGGTTTGCGGGCAGATATAGATGCTTTACCAGTAACAGAGCAACGAGATGAGTTTGAATTTATTTCACAAAATGAAGGTGTCATGCATGCGTGTGGGCACGATGGTCATACAGCAGTATTATTAGGCGCTGCGCATTATTTTAATGATCATATAGATACAATTCCTGATGAAGTGCATTGTATTTTCCAACATGCTGAAGAATTAATCCCAGGCGGTGCACGAGAAATGGTGGCCACTGGTTATTTTGATGATTTTGATTTCATCTATGGCCATCATTTATGGACGCAATTAGAACTAGGATTAATTGATATCAAAGAAGGACCAGCTAGTGCTAACTCTGACATATATCACATCACGATAAACGGTAGAGGCGGACATTCTAGTATGCCTGAAAAAGCAATTGACTCTCTTGTTTTAGGTGCACAATTTGTGAATGCATTACAAACAATTGTATCTCGTCAAGTATACCCATTTGATCCTGTTGTTGTTTCGAATACAATTTTTCAAGCAGGAACATTTGGAGCAGAAAATGTAATTGCAGATAAAGTAGAGCTTGGCGGTTCGGTTCGGACTACAACTGAAGAAAATAGAAAGTTAGTTATGGACCAAATGGAGCGTTTGTTGAAAACGACATGTGAGAGTGCAGGTGCTGACTATGAGTTGGATTACCTTGATGGTTATGACAGTGTATACAACGACCCAGAACAAACACGTTGGGTAAAACAATTGGCTGAAACCTATTTCCCAGGAAAAGTAGTCACAAGAGATCCAATGATGGGTGGAGAAGATTTCAGCGATTTTTCAAACATTGTACCAAGTACATATGCTTTTATCGGTGCTGGCCAAGCTGAAGGAGAATACGACAGACCACATCATCATCCGAGATTTGCCTTGAATGAAGAGGCGTTTGAAATGGCTTTCGATATGTTTACGGAAGTGGCGAAGCATTATAAATAAGTATCCAATAAATAAAAGAGGGTGAGCTCAGTAATAAGTTCACTCTCGTTTGGTGTGTTTCTTAAAAGCTGCTATTTATATTGACAATCAGTATTGTGACAGTATTAATCAAACCAATAATAAAACAAGGCAATATTTTAACAAGGCAATATTTTAACAAGGCAATATTTTAACAAGTTACATATAAATTGTTAGAATATTGTGTTAATGTAGAGTTATAACTTTAATGATTATCTAATAAAGAAAATGGTCCTCAATAAACAATTGTTGAGGATTTTATATTATCTTTTCGTTAAATCTAATGACTTTGCTTACAATGGTTATATTTTACCGTTGAAAAATAAAATATTTGGGGGAAACAGCTATGAAAGTAACAAAACTATTAATGTTTGTAAGCATAATTGCCGTTTTACTTTTAGCGGGATGTCAAAGCCAAGAGGATAAGGAAAAAGAGTTTAGAAAGCAGACAAACATTTATCTCGAAAAATTAACAAAAGAGATAGATAAAACAGATAATACCAGTGAGGAAGAATTGTCGGATTATAAAAAGACGGTTGCTAAGACAGATAAAGCAAATAAGAAAATCAAAAAAGATTTTAAGGATTATAAAGATTCCTTTGATAAAGATGCTTTAGATAATAAGAAGAATAAGAAAATTTATACAGGGGTTAGTAATATCACAGAACTGTATATAAACTTATACGATAATTTAAATAAAATTTCTAAAGCTAAAGATGTAGATACAATAAAATTTTCAAAGCATGCTTTGAATGACTTCTATATCACTTATTTTGCTCAAGCTAACCAAATTGATAATTTACAAGATGCAAAAGCAGAAAAATCTTTAAACAAAGATGTATATAGTCATTTTGAAGATACAGTGTTAAAAGGATATCAAGACTTACCGCAAGTTATTGGTTCATATATTATGGTGCAAGGTCATGGACAAGATCTTGATAAGAAGGATGTACCAAAATATGACATGACTAAGTATGCAAAGTATAAAAATAATGATGATACAAAAACAGTTTCAGCTAAAAAGTATAATGATTTAGCTGATAAAGTGAATAAGGAATTAGATGACGATTCACAAGTACCTCACATTCATAAAAGCGTGAATGAGTTTGTCTATAAAATTTTACAAGGTAAGTACGATGTATTGAAAGAAAAAGAAAGACAAGGTTATTAAAATATTTAAGAAGGTTACTGAAGAAGATTGGATTGTTATCCAGTCTTCTTTTTAAGCTTTTTTAGACGATGATCCTCGATAGGTAATCAATAGTAAATAATTTGAGAATAGCGGTTGAATGTATGTCATTGGTATCGTATAAATAGGGAAAGTAAGTTATCAACGCATAAGCAAAGAGGCGAGTCACACTGAAGTTTGTCTGAAGGTAGACACTCGGGTGTCTAAAATACTGATATGATAGACTTAGAATAAGCTATAAATAGAGAGGAGAGTCTATATATGAACATTGTATTTGATGTGGATGGAACGATTTGTTTTAACGGCCAATACATAGAAGACGAGTTATCTAATCAAATAACAGCATTACAACAGAAACATAATATTATTTTTGCTTCTGCCAGACCTATTCGAGATTTGATTCCTGTTGTTAAAAATTTTAACAGTCGGCTGCTTATTGGGGGTAATGGTTCTATTGTGCAAAACGACGATGGAATTGAAGTTGTTCAATCAATTGATGCAGCAAGTTTTGTAACTATAAAAAATTTGATTCATCGATATCATTTAAAGTATATCGTTGATGATGATTTTAATTATGCTTCTAATTTGTCAAGTGATTATAAAATATATAAGCAATTGGATCCAGATCACCTTGCAAAAAATATTGAATTAGAAGAGATTAGTACGCCGATTAAAATAATATTGATAGACATACCTTCAAATAATTATCCATTGTTGAAAAAACATATTGAAAAGCTGTCTGATCAACTCTCTATAAACTTTCATGATAATGATCGGAACATAGATATTACAGCTGAAAATATAAATAAATATACAACTTTGATTAAATATCTTCGAAATGAAGACTATATCGCATTTGGTAACGATGTAAATGATATTCAATTATTGAATCATGCAGTAAAAGCATATTTTGTAGGTACTAAAGATAATCAAATTGCCTTAAATTTACAACATTTAAACCTGATAGAAGCCGATACACAATTGATTACACAAAATATCGGTAAATCATTATTAAATTGACCATCTATGGAGTGATGGTCTTTATTATTGGAGTTCAAAATTGACTGCTTGTTATTGAAATTCACCCTCTGAAAACGGTATCAAATGAAATTTTTTTAGAAAAAATTTAAAAATCGCTGTAACCACTGATGCTTTAGTCACGAACACGCTTAAATTTTTCAGAAAAATGGGGCAAATAGGTATCATTTCATCATGTGCAATTTGATAAAAAAATTGGTTATGTTAAGCTAAGTAATGTCTTTGCTAAAAAGTTAATAATTATTTGTTGCAGGAAATGAAGGATTTCGAAATAATATTTTGATTAATCACAAAATTCTGAATCGTAATTAATGATTACTAACAATCATTAATTGAATATGTATCATCACAGCAAAAGATAGAACTGAATGTTACATAAACAAAGGGTTTAAATTTTTCACATGAAATGCTGTCTTACATAATTTATATCGATTCAAACATTCAACTAGGGGTAGAAAGATTTTGCAATATTAGCGTTGAATGCATAAGTGAAAAAACAAAATATCATAGCGTAGAATTTTTATGAATCGTGGGGACAGTTTATATCATTCATGCCATCACATTTGTGATGATGAAAGTATGCTTAATGTTTTTCTCAAAGTGATTATCATCTTTCAGTACGCACCTTCAGCTCCTTGCAATGCCTAAGAACGATCCGTACATTTTATAACAATAATTTGAGAGGATGTTATTTTAGACATGTTTACTTTAGGAGCAACATTATCCCAGCAGGTGAATCCTGACTGGAGAACTTACATTATGATCGGCGCTTATTTCTTGATTTTGCTTGTTATCGGCTGGTACGGCTATAAAAAAGCAACAGGCAATGTCAGCGAATATATGCTAGGCGGTCGTAGTATTGGACCGTACGTTACCGCACTATCAGCTGGTGCATCTGACATGAGTGGTTGGATGATTATGGGATTACCAGGGGAAGTTTATACAACTGGACTTTCAGCTGCTTGGCTCGCAATTGGTTTAACGCTCGGTGCATATATCAACTATATCGTTGTCGCACCAAGATTACGTGTGTACACAGAACAAGCTGGAGATGCTATTACGCTGCCAGACTTTTTCAGAAACCGTTTAGCAGATCATTCAAATTTGATTAAGATTATTTCTGGGGGAATAATCGTAGTATTCTTTACACTTTATACACATGCCGGTATGGTATCTGGTGGTAAACTTTTCAAAAGTGCATTTGGATTAGATTATCATTGGGGGCTGATTTTGATTTCAGTTATCGTGATTGCATATACATTCTTCGGGGGTTATCTTGCAGTATCACTTACTGACTTTTTCCAAGGTGTAATTATGTTAATCGCCATGGTCATGGTACCTATTGTGGCACTTTTGAAATTGAATGGTTTAGATACATTTGATCAAGTGACAGACTTGAAACCAACAAACCTTGATTTGTTTAAAGGTACTACATTTATCGGTATTATTTCGTTCTTCGCATGGGGACTTGGTTATTTTGGCCAGCCGCATATTATCGTTCGTTTTATGAGTATTAAATCTGTGAAGCAATTAAGAACTGCAAGACGTTTTGGTATCGGTTGGATGGCAATCAGTTTAATCGGAGCAGTTTTTGTGGGATTAATCGGTATTGCATTCGTACAAGATAAAGGCGTAGAACTGAAAGACCCAGAGACACTATTTATTTTAATGGGTCAAATCCTATTCCACCCGCTTGTTGGCGGATTCTTGCTTGCAGCTATTTTAGCCGCAATTATGAGTACGATTTCTTCTCAGTTGCTAGTTACATCTAGTTCTTTAACAGAAGACTTTTATAAATTGATTCGTGGTGAAGATGCTGCGAAGAAACGTGAAAAAGAGTTCTTACTTGTAGGACGTTTATCAGTATTAGTTGTTGCTTGTATTTCAATCGCAATTGCATGGTCACCAAATGATACAATCTTAAACTTAGTAGGTAATGCATGGGCAGGCTTCGGTGCGGCATTCGGTCCACTTGTTGTGATGTCACTTTACTGGAAAGGTTTAAGCCGTACAGGTGCTATCAGCGGTATGCTTTCTGGTGCAGTAGTTGTAATCTTGTGGATTGTATTTGTGAAACCATTAGGTGAAGTCAATGATTTCTTCAACCTATATGAAATTATTCCAGGTATCATCGCAAGTGTACTTGTAACAATCATTGTTAGTAAAATGACTAAAAAACCAGATATTGATGTCCATAAAGATATGGAAAAAGTAAAAGAAACAATCAATACAGAAATGCATTCATAATTAATAACCCAGTTCATGATATCGATAGATTCGATATTCGTGAACTGGGTATTTTTGTATATATTATTAAAATCACTTGGATCATAACTTTATAGGAAAAATGAATCAGATAAAAAAGGGAAGCCTTAGCATAATTTGCCAGGGCTTCCTTTATACAATCTATAAATTGCTTAGTTGTTATTCATGTTCATGATTATATTTTTCAATCTCTGCTTCACGCAATTCTACGCGACGGATTTTACCAGAGTTTGTCTTAGGCAATTCTTCAACAAATTCAATGGCACGTGGATATTTATAAGGTGCTACATCGTATTTTACAAAGTTTTGAAGTTCACGTACCAATTCATCGCTTTCTTCATAACTGTCTTGCAAGATAACAAATGCTTTAACAATATTACCGCGCAGCTCGTGCGGACTAGCGACAACTGCTGTTTCTTTAACTGCAGGATGTTTTGTTAACGAGTCTTCGACTTCAAATGGTCCAATTGTGTAACCAGAGCTGATAATAATATCGTCTGCACGACCTTCAAACCAGAAATAGCCGTCTTCATCAACTTTTGCACGGTCGCCTGTTAAGAAATAATCGCCTGCGACACGCTCTTGTGTACGTTCTGGATCTTTGAAATAGCCTTTGAACAAGGCAGGTAAATCTACAGGCACTGCAATATTACCTACAATACCAGGTTCTACCGGCTGTCCCTCATCGTCAACGATTAAGACATCGCTGCCAGGAATAGCTTTTCCCATTGAACCAGGACGTCCAGGCACATCTTTCAGCAAACCGATAAGCAATGTACTTTCAGTTTGACCATAACCGTCACGTACTGTGATATTAAATGTATTTTGGAATTTTTCTACCACTTCTTGGTTAAGCGGTTCACCTGCAGATACAGCATCATGCAAATGAGATAAATCAAAATGATCTAAATTCTGCAATTTAGCCATAATACGGTATTCAGTCGGTGTACAGCATAAAACATTGATTTGATAGTCTTGAAGTAGTTCAAGGTATTTTGTGCCATCAAAACGGCCGTTATAGACGAACGCAGTGGCTCCAGAAGTCATTGTAGATAAGAAAGGACTCCAAACCCATTTTTGCCAACCAGGGGCAGCTGTAGCCCATACAATGTCATCTTCATGGATGTTCAACCAATGTTTCGGTGCCATTTGCATATGGGCGTAACCCCAACCATGCGTATGTACTACTGCTTTCGGGTTGCCTGTTGTTCCAGATGTATAAGGCAAGAACGCCACATCATCACGATCAGTGTCTACAATTTCAAGTTCATCGCTTTGATTTTGTACATCTTTATCGACATCTACCCAGCCATCTTTTTGACCGCCGATAATAAATTTTGTTAAATCATCATATTCATTTACACCTTCGAATTCATCTGCACCAGATGCGATAGATAATACTGCATCTACTTCACCATGTGTAATTCGATATTGTAAATCTTTCGTACGCAGCATTTCAGAAGCAGGGATCAGCGATACACCTAACTTCAATGCGGCAATATAAACTTCATATGTTTCGATACTGCGTTCCATTTTGATAAGCAGTGTGTCCCCTTTTTTCAAACCGTGTTGTTTAAACAAATTCCCCATACGGTTTGATTTGCGGATTAAGTCTGCATACGTTACTTTTGTTTCCTCACCCGCATCATCTTCAAAAATTATCGCAACCTTTGATTCATCTTTCGCATATTTTTCAATTTCAGATACAATATTGAAATTGCGAGGTTCGACTAAATCTGGTTTGTTCATCTTACAAATCCTCCTATCTTAAACGCAAATTTCTTTTTAACAGAAAAGTATACTTCTTCATTTTATCAGTGTTAAAACGAGATTATAAGCAAAGACCCTCTATACATCTAGAGAAACCGCTTTCTTATACATTTTTATATTAAATAGTAGGAAAATACAGTTAACTTCAAAATATTAAATGGTAAATAAGGCACTACTTTTTAATATTAAGATAATGAAAGTGGGGAGCGATTTTTATAAAAAAAAGAATACTTTAAATAAAGAAGAGCCTTCACACTGTAAATCAGTGCAAGGCTCTATAAAGTTGGAAAAGCAGAGTGTACTTTATAATGTCATTGATGCATATGAAATAAGTTAGCTATCAAATTGATTAAGCTAAGTCTGCATCATTAGGTAACGGCGCCTTTTTTCTAACATCAGCACCTTCATTGTCTTCTTTCGGCAATTTAACAATTTTGAAGCCTGTGTATGCAAAGATGATTGAAATGATTGGTACTAAGAAGTTCAATATCGCAAACGGCGCATACTCAAAGACAGTCACTCCTAATGTTGATGCGATAAATACACCACAAGTATTCCATGGAACGAAGACAGAAGTTAGTGTACCGCCGTCTTCTAATGCACGAGATAAGTTTTTCGCATGTAAACCTTTATCTTTGAAAGCTTGTGCATACATACGACCTGGCACGATGATAGAAATATATTGTTCTGAACATGTGAAGTTTGTACCGATACAAGATACGATAACAGAAGCAATCAATGAACCTGTATTTTTAGCGAATTTCAAGATGACATTGATTAATGCTGATAACATACCTGAGTATTCAAGTACGCCTCCAAATGTCATTGCCACGAGTGTTAAAGATATCGTATAGAACATAGATTCCAAACCGCCGCGGTTAAATAGTTCATCTACCATTTTATTGCCAGATTCCATTGTATAACCAGTTTGTAATGCAGTAAGTGCGTCAGTTAATGAACCGCCTTGCACAAAGATTTGCGCAAAGAAACCTAAAACGATACCTACACAAATTGCTGGAATAGCTGGTACTTTAAATACAACAAGTACAATAACTGCAAGAGGGATTAAAAGTAACCAAGGCGAGATAACAAAGTTATCTTGCATAGTAGTCAAAATTTTCTCAATATTCTTAGCGTCAAAATATTTATTACCGAAGCGTTGACCTAAGAAGAAGAAAGTAATTAATGTAATAACTAAAGCTGGAATTGTAGTGTACATCATATGTTTAATGTGATCGAATAAATCTACATCAGTTAAACCAGAAGCTAAGTTTGTTGTATCAGATAACGGACTCATTTTATCACCGAAGTAAGATCCGCAGATAACTGCACCTGCAACCATACCAGGAGAGATACCCATACTGATACCAACACCCATAGAAGCAACCCCCACAGTTGCCATTGTGGACCAAGAACTACCGATTGCTAACGCAACGATACTACATAATAAGACGACCACAGCTAAGAAATAGGCTGGATCAATTAATTGAAGTCCATAATAAATCATTGTCGCAACGACACCGCTGCCAATCCAAGAACCGATAATCAGACCGACTAAGATGATAATGACAATCGCTGGTAAAGCATGTCTAATCCCTTTATACATCATCTCTTCGACTTCATCGAACTTGTAACCATGCAACATCGTAACACCGATTGCTACAGCTGTCCCAATCATCAACGGAATGTGCGGTTCCTTTTTCAATACCGCTACCGTAAATAACATTGCTGCAATCATAATACCCAGTGTGAATATCGATGCGCCTACCCCTAATGGTTTTCGTTTCTTTTCAACAGTTTCCTCATTTTCTACATTTGCATTCTTCTCTTCCTTACTTTGCATAACATAAACCACACCCCTTATGTTTGTTTAGTGCAATCATACATAAATAAGAAACCGCTTTCAACACTTTATATGCTGAATTTTTCACACAATACCACTTAATTTTGTATTTTCTGAAAGAACAATGTCATTATTTTTATAATTCAAAAGTTTTGAGAATGATATTTTACACTATATTTGTGAATTAACTTTTTAGATAATTTATTGTTCTAAATTCACAGAATTGTAATATTTAAATAATAAATTGTATAAAATTATATTGACTTAATTTAAGGAAGCGCTTACACTGTATGTGACATCAATCACAAGGAGTGTAGAAAATGCAAAATTTAAGAAATCGTAATTTTTTAACTTTATTAGACTTTTCACAGAAAGAGATGGAATTCTTATTAAATCTTTCCGAAGATTTAAAAAGAGCAAAATATGCCGGTATTGAAAAGCAAACATTAAAAGGTAAAAATATTGCGCTGATCTTCGAAAAAGACTCAACTCGTACACGTTGTGCTTTTGAAGTAGCTGCATATGATCAAGGTGCTCATGTTACTTACCTTGGACCAACAGGAAGCCAAATGGGTAAAAAAGAAACTGCAGCTGATACAGCTCGCGTTTTAGGCGGAATGTACGATGGTATCGAATACCGCGGGTTCTCACAACGTACTGTAGAGATTTTAGCAAAAGAAGCAGGCGTACCAGTATGGAACGGTTTAACTGATGAAGATCATCCAACTCAAGTATTAGCTGACTTCTTAACAGCTAAAGAAGTATTGAAAAAACCATACCATGAAATCAACTTCACATATGTTGGTGATGGACGCAACAACGTGGCAAACGCATTAATGGCAGGTGCTGCAATTATGGGCATGCGCTTCAACTTAGTTTGTCCGAAAGAATTAAATCCAACTGATGAATTATTGGCTCGTTGTAAAGAATTAGCAGCTGAAAATGGCGGTGAAATCTTTATTACAGATAACATCGATGAAGGTGTTAAAGGTTCTGACGTACTTTATACTGACGTTTGGGTATCAATGGGTGAACCTGATGAAGTGTGGAAAGAACGTATTGCGTTATTAGAACCATATCGTGTTGACCAAGCAATGATTGAAAAAACTGAAAATCCTCATGTCATCTTTGAACACTGCTTACCATCATTCCATAATACTGATACAACAATCGGTAAAGAAATCTTTGAAAAATATGGTTTGAAAGAAATGGAAGTTTCTGATGAAGTCTTTGAAGGCAAACATTCAGTCGTATTCCAAGAAGCTGAAAACCGTATGCACACTATCAAAGCAGTTATGGTTGCGACTTTAGGCAACTTATAATCATAGACCATACACATCAAGGGAGGACATCAAGAAATGGCAAAAATCGTAGTAGCTTTAGGTGGTAACGCGCTAGGTAAATCTCCTGAAGAACAATTAGAGTTAGTTAAAAGCACATCAAAATCACTTGTTGCGTTGATTCAAAAAGGACATGAAGTCGTTATCAGTCATGGTAACGGACCACAAGTCGGCAGTATCAACTTAGGTTTGAACTTCGCAGCAGATCATGAACAAGGGCCATCATTCCCATTTGCTGAATGCGGTGCGATGAGCCAAGCTTACATCGGCTATCATTTGCAACAAAGTTTGCAGAATGAATTGCACGATTTAGGTATCGACAAACCTGTAGTAACGCTTGTTACACAAACACTTGTTGATAAAGAGGATGAAGCTTTTGCTAATCCGACAAAACCAATTGGTCTATTTTACGATAAAGAAACTGCGGATAAAGTCTCTGAAGAAAAGAACTATACATTTGTTGAAGATTCAGGACGTGGTTATCGTCGTGTTGTACCATCTCCGCAACCGATTGAAATTATTGAACAAACAAGTATTGAAACTTTAATTAATGCAGGCAACCTTGTCATTTCTGGCGGCGGTGGAGGTATCCCAGTCTACAAAGACAACAACGGAGATCTTCATGGTGTAGATGCCGTAATTGATAAAGACAAATCAAGTGCATTGCTTGCAGCTAACCTTAAATCAGAACAATTAATTATCTTAACTGCAGTAGATTATATCTACATCAACTTCGGTAAAGACAACCAAGAAGTTTTAACAGAAGTGGCAGTTGATGAGATGAAAAAATATATTGATGAAGATCAGTTTGCTAAAGGCAGCATGTTGCCTAAAGTTGAAGCTTCATTACAATTTATTGAGAATAATCCTGAAGGTAAAGTTATTATTACTTCTTTAGAAAAACTAGATGATGCCTTAGAAGGAAAAGTTGGTACGGTAATTAAAAAATAATAAATTTTAAGACAGAGATCTGAAAAAAACCTTCTACTAAACACAGGATTTTCAGGTCTCTTTTTATGAAAAAAGTGGATTTTGGTGTTTGAGGAGATGAAGAAATGAGCGAAGATATGAGTTTGAAAAATAAAAAAGCTGCTAAAAAGAAGAAAAAGTTTGAAATGCCTGGTGCATTTGCGATTTTATTTATCATCACAGTAGTAGCAGTAATCGCAACGTGGATCATTCCGGCAGGTGCATATTCAAAATTATCATATGAACCAGCCAAGCAGGAATTAAAAATTGTTGATCCGCATAATAAAGTGAAAATGGTTCCAGGTACGCAAGAACAACTCGATAAAATCGGAGTAAAAATTGATATTGAACAATTTAAATCTGGAGCAATCAATAAACCAATATCTATTCCTGATACGTACGAAAGATTGGATCAAAATCCAGCAGGATTAGATCAAATTACTACTAGTATGGTGCATGGAACGATTGAATCGGTAGATATTATGGTGTTTATTTTAGTGCTAGGTGGATTAATTGGTGTTGTACAAGCGAGTGGTTCTTTTGAATCAGGTTTGCTTGCTTTGACAAAGAAAACTAAAGGACATGAGTTTATGCTCATCTTCATGGTGGCTGTCTTAATGGTATTAGGAGGAACGCTGTGCGGTATTGAAGAAGAAGCCGTTGCTTTCTATCCTGTATTAGTGCCTATCTTTATTGCTTTAGGGTATGATTCCATTGTCTGTGTAGGTGCCATTTTCTTAGCAAGTTCCATTGGTACGACATTTGCGACAATCAACCCATTCTCAGTGGTAATTGCCTCTAACGCAGCAGGTATTACATTTACTGAAGGTTTATATTGGCGTATTGCCGGCTGTATAATAGGTACTATTTTTGTAGTAGGTTATCTATATTGGTACAGCCAAAAAATCAAGAAAGACCCGAAAGCTTCTTATTCATATGAAGATAAAGCATCATTTGAAAAAATGTGGTCAGTATCTAATAATAACAGCTCTGACATATTTACAGTACGTAAAAAAATCATTTTAGTTCTATTCGTTATCCCATTCCCAATCATGGTATGGGGTGTAATGTCTCAAGGCTGGTGGTTCCCAGTTATGGCTGCGATGTTCTTATCATTTACAATTGCGATTATGTTCCTTGCAGCAACAGGTGAAAATGGTTTAGGTGAAAAAGGTGTCGTGGATCAATTTGTAAATGGTGCATCAAGCTTAGTGGGTGTATCACTTATTATCGGTTTAGCTCGTGGTATCAACTTGGTTATGAATGAAGGTTTGATTTCAGATACGATTTTAAATTTCTCTTCTTCACTTGTTGAACATGTAAGTGGTCCGATATTCATTATTATTTTATTGATTATCTTCTTCTTCTTAGGATTTATCGTGCCATCGTCTTCAGGTTTGGCAGTATTATCTATGCCGATCTTTGCACCGCTTGCGGATACAGTAGGTATTCCGAGATTTGTCATTGTTACAGCATACCAATTTGGTCAATATGCAATGTTGTTCTTAGCACCGACAGGTTTGGTTATGGCAACATTACAAATGCTGAATATGAAATATTCTCATTGGTTGCGTTTCGTATGGCCAGTTGTAGTATTTGTAATGGTCTTTGGTGGTGCAATGTTAGTAGCACAAGTATTAATTTATTCATAAAATTTATGTATAGAATAAAATTTGTTAGTATGACAGATTTTATTAATCGTTTTAATAAAATAGAGAAAGCCGCTTCTCAATTTCGAAGTGGCTTTCCTCTTTTTCAATTTAAAGATTATAGATTTCTTCCATCAGCTGTGCTTCGCTTAATAATTCATCTGCATCATCTTCTTTGCTTTCAACGATACAATGAGTGTACTTTTTACCATCATCTAACTCAATTAATCGAGCGCCTGGCGCAAGGTTAGTATACAAACTGAATCCACTTGTACGTCCACTGTTTAAATCAATACCTTGATAATTGCCGCTAAAATCATTGTCATATACATTACCATAAAAAGCACCGTCAAAATTACCTAATTCTTTAATTAAAGACAGTAGTTGTTCTGAATTAGAAACATCATTATTATGAGCTGTCATGTTACGCATAACATTCTCGATTTCAATAATAGGTTTATGTGAGAATATGAAATTATATTGCGGTACATAACCATATTGATCTAAAGTTGCTTTATGAACGTCCTTCAACCAAGATATATGAGCTTGATCGATTACTCCGTCTATCCCATTATCAATCATATAGTGTTGATGTAACAGTGTATCTTGTTCTTTGATTTCAATCACATAAGCCTCTTTGTGATTGACTACTTTACTGTAATGTTTTTCTATATAGTTCTTTGAAATTTTCGTTTCCATTTTTCGTAATTCAGATTTCATGTCGTGACTGACTGCATCACGGTTACCGAAAGTTGTCGCAATTTTAATATCAAATCGATTCATAAACTCTAAGAATGATTGATAAAGTGCTAAACTTTTTTCATTGTCCTCTGCGTAAATTTGATTTCCAGTAAATATACATAGATTCGGTTGGTATTCGTTGATAAAATCTTCAATCATATTTAAGGTTTCTTTGTCTTCTTTTTCTGTGGCCTCCGTAAACGCTAAGTAAAGATTTGTAAATTGTAAAACTCTTTTTTTCTGTTTCATTTTGTATTTCTCCTTTGATGTCTATTTCTAAATGAAAAATCATACTTTATATTTGCCGATTAAAGCGTTGAGCAAATAAGTATTTAAATTATATAATGCCATTTTGAAATAGTACATAACTTAAAAAGTAAAAATCGTGTCGCTTTATAGCCTGAAAATCCCAATTTACCGTTGGGCAAATTTTTCGCAAAGAAACACATTGCTTTTTAGTTGAATCTTTATATATTTAATGGACAAAATAGGTAATCTTTTGTATACCCGATAAATCGTTAGCTATCACATTATAAAATGTATTTTTGGTATTTATAGACAAAAAACTACTCCAAAGTTGGAGTAGTCCATGAATTTTCATGTATTTTATTTTCGATAAAATAAAGTCTTCTCAAGAAAAGGTCAACAACGAACAGCTTATTTCTGAATTACATCTTGCTGTAAGATGAGAGTGCGTATTCTCCTCTAAGAGTGTTCAAAACGATTGAGCATAACAAGAAGTTTCTTTTTAAAAAGGATACATATTTATGTAGACACTGATTAAAAATATGCGAAAGGGAGCTACAGAAATGGCCGCTTCTGGATTCAGCTTATAATTTCGCATTCTTGTTGTCTTGTACGTTGAATCGAAGCAAAGGCTATAGAGACAGATAAGATTATAGTTGCTAACCTTTCTTGATAAGATAAATATATTATATAGTTCTGTTTGTTCATTGTAAATATATTTTTAGAAAAAAATATTACTAAATATTGTAGCAGTGTATTTTCGGAGAGTTTGACGAATGAAAACAAGCATTAGATTATCTTTGCAAATACAAATACAATCGAATAGCACAAATAAAACTAACACATCTCTACTTTTTAAAAATTACTATCCATTCTCCATAGAGTTAAAAATTATCAATTAAAGTATAAAAATTTTAAATAATTTTGTTGACGTTTTAAAATTGGAATGGTAATATTTTACTACATACAAACGTGAAGTGTATTGTCAGTCACCTAGAATTTGAGCGAACATCAAAATGAAATAGTTCAGGCCTGAATTAAAAATTTTGTATTTTATCTTAAGGCTTTACGTTTGTGTGAGAAAAGTTTAGATGGCAATGATTACCTAGCTGCTGATCAAGGTAATAATAGCTGTCAGAACCAATCGGCATGTGCAGTATATTTGAGAGACATGAAAGCTTTAAAAATCTAAAAGGAAAGAATAGAAATGTGTTATCTGTAATGATTATTTCTGGTTATTAATTATTACTGAACTCAAAATGTACGTTGTTTTTTTGATACTTAGAGATTTTAAGCGCTGAAAATATTTAAGTATGCATTAAACACACATGTTAAGGAAAGTTAAGCTGGTATTACATTGTTGTCTTGGTAAAACACAATGTAAGCAAAAGAATTAATGCACAAAAACGATTTGAATGGTTGATTTAAAGATTTCTCACTTTTTATTAGAGAGAAAAAAGCATTACAATTTAAATGAATGTGTGTGATGGCACATTTATCATTTCTGAAAAAGAGATAAAGTAAAAGACAGAATAAGAGGGCGGAGGCCCTCTTATTTAATGTGAAACAATTCAACATAAAAACACTTATAATAAAGAAAAACCGATAATCACAGCTCACCACAACTGTTGATAATCGGTTTGTTTTTTATTGAATTATGAGTAAACGAGTACTTGTGTAATCAGCATTGCGCCACCGAATACAAGTACGAAGACGACAACCGGCCATACGAATCGGAACCAGTGAGAGTACTTCATGTCGAGCATTTGCAGTGTTGCCATTACCAGTCCAGTTGGTGCTAAGAACAACATTGCGTATTGTCCGAATTGGTAAGCTGTAACCATAACGAATCTTGGAATACCTACTGTATCCGCAAGCGGTGCGAAAATCGGCATTGCAAGTACAGCCAAACCAGATGATGATGGTACGATAAATCCTAAGAAGAAGAAGATAAATAGGATGATAATGATAAATATCGGACCACTTACGTGTTGTACTAATGTAGATGAGAAGTGCAAGATGGTATCTGAAATCAAGCCTTCATTCATGACCAAGTTGATACCACGGGCTAAACCGATGATAAGTGATACACCTACTAAGCTTGATGCACCATTTACAAAGGCATCTACAGTTCCTTTTTCACCTAAACCGTTTTTACCTGTTCCTGCAATAAACATGATGATAATTGTTACTGCTAAGAACATTGAAGCCATGACTGGGAACCACCAGCCTTGTGTCATTACGCCCCATACCATTAATGGGAATGGGATAACGAATAAAATCAAGATAATTTTCTTACGCCAAGAGAAGTTATCAGCATGTGCGTCTTTACCCATAACAGACCATTGCTTTTCAAATGACTTGCGATCTTCGTAAGAATAAGATAATTTCGGGTTCTTTTTGATTCTTTGAGAGTACCAGTATAAGTAACCGATAACAAAGATTGCACCGACGATACAACCTGCTACACGCCAGTATAAACCTTCAGTAAATGTAATACCTGCTGCGTTAGAGGCAATTACTACTGAGAACGGGTTGATAGTAGAGAAGGTTGTCCCTACAGAGCTGGCTAAGAATATGGCACCCACACAGACAATGGAGTCATAGCCCATGGCAATGAATATCGGCACCAGTATCGGATAGAATGCTACGGCTTCCTCTTCGATACCACACAAGGTACCACCTAATACCATTAAGACAGCAACCATGAAGATGAGCATGAACTCATGTCCTTTAGTTTTCTTAGTCAAAGCAAGTAATCCTGATTCGAAGGAACCGCTGGCACTTACAACACCGATTAATCCTCCGAGTACAAAGATGAAGACCATAATGTCTACTGCTTCAATTGTCCCTTCTACCATAGCATTGGTAATTTCTCCAGGTCCTGCTGGATTTTGATCTAATCGTTCATACGTATCTGGAATTGAAACCGGCTTGTTGATGGCACCGGATTTGAATTGTTCGATTTGTATTTTAACGCCCATCTTATCAAGTTCTTTTTGAGTAGCGGGCACTTTCTTGATTTCTTTATGAGGGTTCTCAATTTTCAGTTCTTGAGCACCTGGTTCATACGATAGTTTTGAGTAGGCACCTGCTGGAATCACCCATGTTGCTATAACTGCGACTACAGTTAAAATAAAGAGGATTGCGAAGGCACCAGGCATTCTAAACTTAAATTTTTTCTTTTTCTTAGGCCGTTCTGTGCTGTCATGTCCGTTTGCTGCTTGTTTGCTTTGATCAGTGTTATCCATAATGGTCATCTCCTTTTTGGCAGAGCGCAATCATTGCCGATATGTAATTTGTATTTCGGAAATAGCGCTGCAGTTAACTTGAATTCAAATGCTATCAAATACAGGGAATTTGTGTGTCTCGACAAGACTATGAGATGACAAGATGTAAAGTTACTCTCGCGTTTCACGCAAAATTTTTTTCAGAATATAGTGCGTTGTAATTACAGCTAAATTCTGTTCACCAGATTTGTTATAGAGCTTGAATGCAAATTATTAAAAATGAAGACCATGCAGTACTTAAGAACAATCAACGTGCAGCTCTTGCGGTAAAGCACTACGTTTCATACCATAACCTAAGCACTAGAGCACGGCCTTATTTATAAAAAGGCCCGAACAGGATGTAACAAGGATGTATTTGTTCAATCATGTTCAGGCACTTGTTAATTAAAATGAAGTTGTAATATGCGGATTCTAAGATGAGGCAGGTTCAAGACATTTCTGATGTTTAAAGTGTTCTCAATCATCTGATTTCAGGCATTATGCGTGATAATGTTTTAACGAGCCGCACTTTTAAGCTTTTCATGTCAATTCCCTATGTTTTATTTTTTAATCACAGTACCTACTTTTCCTTCTAACGCGTCATCTAACTTATCTAATGAAGTGATGATCACTTCGCCTTTAGGATTGTTTTCGATGAATTGGATTGAAGCTTCTACTTTAGGTAACATGCTGCCTTTAGCAAATTGACCTTCATCAATGTATTTCTTCATTTCATCGACTGTGACATCTTTTAATTGTTCTTGGTTATCTTTGCCGAAGTTGATATAGATATAATCTACTGCAGTTAAGATAATCAATTGATCGGATTTCAATTCTGCACCAAGTAATGCACTTGATTTGTCTTTATCGATAACAGCATCTACACCATGTAAGTCTCCGTTGTCATCTTTAACGACTGGGATACCGCCACCACCAGCAGAAATAACTAAGTTGCCGGCATTGATTAAAGTCTCGATACTTGGTAATTCAACGATTTCAATTGGTTGTGGAGAAGGTACTACACGACGATAGCCGCGTCCTGAATCTTCTACGAAAGTATAATGACGTTCTTTAGCAATTGTATCTGCTAGTTCTTTGTCATAGAACATACCAATTGGTTTTGTTGGATTAGAAAATGCTTCGTCATCTCTATCTACAACTGTTTGTGTAACTAATGTTACTACTGGTTTTTCAATACCTAGGTTATGCAATTCATTTTGCAAACTTTGTTGTAGTTGATAACCGATATAAGCTTGGCTCATTGCACCACATTCTGGGAATGGGAATGGCGGGCCTTGTTCGTGTTCAGCAGCGTAGTTCAATCCTAAGTTGATACTGCCGACTTGTGGACCGTTACCGTGGCTGATGACTACTTCGTTTCCTTTTTGAACTAATGCGATTAATGATTTTGCTGTATTTTCAACAAGTTTCAATTGTTCTTCTGGGGAATTGCCTAATGCGTTACCGCCTAATGCTACTACGATTTTAGCCATTCTATTTGTCCTCCCTTATCCAATATCGCCTAAAGTAGCGACCATTACTGCTTTGATAGTGTGCATACGGTTTTCAGCTTCTTGGAATACGACAGAGTGTTTGCCTTCGAAGACTTCGTCTGTAACTTCCATTTCTTTCAAGCCGTATTTGTCATAAATTTCTTTACCGATTTTAGTATCAGTGTTGTGGAATGATGGCAAGCAGTGTTCGAAGATGACACGTGGGTTGCCTGTTTTTTCGATCATTTCTTGGTTAACTTGGTAAGGTTTCAATAATTCGATACGTTCTTTCCAAACATCGTCAGGTTCGCCCATAGATACCCAAACGTCTGTGTAAAGTACGTCTGAACCTTTCACACCTTTATCGATATCATCTGTCACTAAGATTTCGCCGCCGTTTTCTTCAGCCAATTCTCTGCAACGGCTCAATAATTCATCTGTCGGATTCAATTCTTTCGGACATACAAGGTGGAAACGCATACCCATAATTGCAGCACCTGCCATTAATGCGTTCGCAACGTTGTTGCGTCCGTCTCCAACATATGTGAAGTTGATTTCGTGATAAGGTTTTTTCAATGTTTCTTTAGCAGTCAAAAAGTCAGCCAATACTTGCGTAGGGTGATCTTCATCTGTTAAACCGTTCCATACTGGAACGCCTGATTCTTTCGCCAATGTTTCAACAGTACGTTGAGAGAATCCGCGGTATTCGATACCGTCATACATGCCGCCTAAAACGCGTGCTGTATCTGCTGCTGTTTCTTTTTTGCCCATTTGGCTGCCTGTAGGTCCAAGATAAGTTACGTGAGCACCTTGGTCATAAGCGGCAACTTCAAATGCGCAACGAGTACGAGTTGAGTCTTTTTCAAAAATTAATGCAATGTTTTTTCCTTTCATCGTCGGCTGCTCAATACCTGCGTATTTCGCTCTTTTCAAGTCTTCTGAAAGGTTGAGTAAAAATTCAACTTCTTTCTGTGAAAAATCTAATAATGTTAGGAAATTTCTGTTTCTTAAGTTTTGCATTATACATACAACTCCTCTTTGTGATTGATTTCACATTTATTGTAAACGCTTTCTATTGGTTTCGTCAATAGCATTTATAATTATTTATTTGCTTTTTTCAATAAAATTGACAATATAGTTACAGAGTTTATTTAGTTGTTTACAAATGTAAATATTTGGTTTAAGGGAAAATTTATATTTTTTAATGTGCACCGTTATAATTATTTCCTCTTTAAAAAAGAATAATCGTGAAAATTATGAAAACTTTGTGAGGACTGAGATAATGTTAAAAATATGAATCTTTGCACATTGAATTATAATTCATCAGATCAGTATTTAGTGTTGTTTAACAATATCTTCACGAAAAGTTGAAAAAGTCTTGATTTCCGTTAAAAATATTATAAGATAAGCATATATAAATAATTTGGTGGCACAAGCCATAATTTATTTGTTAGTTTTGCAAATAAAAATAGGGTGGAGAAAAACAAGTGAAGAGATTATTATTTTTAATGGTAAGTGTTTTATTTTTATTATCTGCTTGTAGCAGCAACAAATCTGAAGAAAAGGCAGAAGCTGATGAAGAAAGAGGCGAAGCAACGGACAAAATGAAATTGTTCCGTGTAGGCCAAACAGTAACTGCTGACGGCGTAGATATTAAAGTCATGAAAGCAGAATATGTGAATGATTACGATGAATACAGTGCGCCAGAAAACGGTAAAGTATTAAAAGTCTATTTAAAATTCAAAAACAACAACAAAGATCAAGTATTAGTTGATAGCAGTGCATTTTCTATGAAAGTACGTGGAGAGAATTATCCTGAATGGTATGGCGGAGACGGCACGGATGGTATGTTCTCTCATCAATTAAATCAAGGCAATACAGCCACTGGGACATTGATTTATGACGTACCGGAGTCTAATTTTTACACTTTAGAAATGGATACTAATTTCAACTTGAAGAATGTGAAGGCTAAATGGAATATCTCTAAAGCCATGATTAAAGAAGGTAATGGGGGTAGTGATGAAACTGAGGTAACTAAGACGAGCAGTTCTAAAGATGATGATAGTGACAGTGACAGCAAAGATTATCCATATACAGCTGATGAATATAATGCGTTAGTAGATGAATACAATGCATTGACTGATGGAGAAAAGATGAACCATGTTACACGTGGTGTCACGAACAAAGAATATAATGACTTAGCTGCACGTGTTGAAAAGTTATATGAAGAACTCGGAGCAGAGTATGAAAAAGAGTATCAAAAACAATTAGATCAAGAAGAAGCTGAGTGGCAAAAAGAACAAGACCGTTTGGATAAAGAGTTTGATGCTGAAATGAAACGTCAAGATGAAGCTTATGCTCGTGAAGAAGCACAGCGTCAAAAACAAGAAGCCGCTGATCAGAAAGCTTACGAAGCAGAACAGAAACGTATAGAAGAACAAGAAGCGCGTGAAGCAGCTGCGGCAGAAAAACAAGAACAAGAATTGGCTCGACAAGAAGCTGAACAACAAAAACAGTTAGATAAAGAAGCATCAATGACTGAAGAATAATGGGTTAATCTGTTTGTGTTCAGGGTATCTGAATAGAAATTTTAAGCAACTTGCCTAAAGTTAAAATTAAAATGAAAGCAGGGGTACTATGGACGAACAGCGAAATAACAGAAACCAAGATAAGCGAAATGATGATTATGACAATGGAACAATTGATGACAGGCAAATACCAAAAAATGAAAATCATGAAGAAACTGAACACGATGCCAAACAAGAATCTGACTATAGAAATGTTGAAGATGGCAGTTCTGTAGATCGACGTGAACCAAGGTATAACAATCATGATGAAAGAAATAATGAAAGCTATGATTCAAGGGATAACCGTCAAGAACACACAAGACACGATGACCGACGAGAGTCTAGAAATGGAAATTATCAAGATGACAGATATACAGACAGACGTGAACCGAGATACGAAAATCACGAAGATAGACGTTATCATGATAATCGACAACCGAGATATGATTATCGAGACGATGCAAGACCAACAAACAGAGTTGCTGAGATGGTACTTGGCATTATGGGTAGTGTATTCGGTATTATCGCCGGCATTTTTGGTTTGTTGCTTGGCGGTATTAGTTCTAGTCTCGGTGAAGCAGATGGCGGGTCGATATTTGGTCAAGCAATCGGAGTTATTTTTGTTTGTATTGTAACGATAGTGATTAGTTGTATCATTAATAAAAATCGTATTGCGATGGGCGTTATCTTAATCATCGGCGGTTTGTTGAATTTTATTTTAATGGGCGGATTCGGTATTTTATCCGGTATTTTAATTTTAGTCGCAGGTGTTATTGCTTTGATTAGAAAATAATATAAGAACAGCCTAGCAACGTTAAACGCGCTGCTAGGCTGTTTTTTACTGAATTATTTTTTCTTTTTCTTTTTAGAAACAACTTGTGTATTCTTAGGCTTTTTATCTTCGCCTGAATCTTTGTTCATTTTTGCTTTCAATCTTGCTACTTCTTGATCAGCGTATTTTGCGTAGTATCTGTTAGCCACAAATGTTTGAACAATCATGAAGATAGCTGATACTGACCAATAAAGACCAAGTGCTGAAGCAGAAGTGTAAGAGATATAGATAATGAAAATAGGAGAAATAATCATCATCATATAACCCATTTGTCTTTGTTCTTTAGGCATATTTTCTAAACTTACAAGAGATTGTAAGAAGTAAAGTACACCGGCAATTATTGTAATTAAAATATCAGGTTTTGTTAAATCGAACCATAAGAAATTAGGATGTGCTGTAATACCGCCATGTGAAGGCCATTTAAGAGAAACATATAAACCGAATAAGATAGGCATTTGAATTAAAATAGGCAAGCAACCTAACATGCTCTTCATCGGATTTAATTCATATTTCTTATAAACTTCCATCATTTCTTGGTTAGCGGCCATTTTTTCTTCTTGTGTACGTGCACGTTTAACTTTTTCTTGAACCGCATTCATTTCAGGTTTCGCAAAATCCATTACTTTACGCATCATTTGGCCGTTTTTAGTTTGGCTCAACATAAATGGCAACATGACTAAACGGATAGCCAATACAATAATGATAATTGCAAGACCATAATCGTGGCCTAAGTTATTTCCTAGCCAATGTAATAGGTGATCCATCGGTTTAGC
This sequence comes from Staphylococcus carnosus, assembly GCF_900458435.1. Classification (NCBI taxonomy): domain Bacteria; kingdom Bacillati; phylum Bacillota; class Bacilli; order Caryophanales; family Staphylococcaceae; genus Staphylococcus; species Staphylococcus carnosus. The sequence goes on from NZ_UHCT01000001.1 coordinate 261,043, forward strand.
GAATGTGTTATAGAAGAAACCCGTTCTATTTTCAGGTTTTGAGTAATTACAACCCGCTAAAAGTACTGTAGTCATAACAAGCAACAGTATGTATTTAATTTTCATGGTTAACTCTGCCTTTCTTTATTTATATGAATAATTATTTATATCATCAGTGGGAACTTAAAAAAGCAACCACGAAATGGTTGCTATGTGAATAATACAACAGTGTGGAAAAATTACTTCCGCCTTTAGATACTATCATAAATTGTTGACATGTCAAATTAGTTGATATATCAAAAGTTTATTTATAATGAATTATTTAATAGTACAAAAAATAAGCGCTGATTTGAAATAGATCAGCACTCATTCATGGCATATTGTCCTACTAACAAGGATATCTCAGGTATTTGAATTTTAACGTTCGCGCCGAGTCGACAAACGATGGACAGACCTGTGTTGGTTAGTTCAGTGCCGATCTTCCGCAAACACTGCAACGTTGTCCACTAATTATATTTACCGACCGCCTCGAACAACTGAGGCTGTCAACAGCAATATGCCAATACGATAGATTAACACACTTATTGATTTATTCAAAGTTAAAGGGATAAAAAATAAGCACTGACCTGAAATAGATCAGCACTTACTAATGACATATTGTCCTACTAACAGGATTAACTGAGCATTTGATTTTTACGTTTGCGCCCAGACGCCAAACGACAGACAGGTCTATGCCAGTTAGTACAAGTGTCGACCTTCCGTAGACACTATAGCGTTGTTTACTAATTAATTTTTTTAACTGCCACAAACAACTATGGCCGTTTCTCCAATATGCCATTACGATAGAATAGCATAGACTTAATCTTGATGGTAGTAAAAAGGGGTGAATTCTTCTTTTATTAAGTTAACTGTTCTTCTTTTTTTCCTACATAGAGTTCGCTCTTCATGTTGAAACTGAAGAATGATGCAATCCAAGTACAGATGATTAGAGCTGTAACGGTGGGTGCGTTATTGAATGGGTTTGTAATACTGAAAGCTGATATAAGTGGAATAAACAAAGCATAGGCTATTCCGAATTGAACTAATGCAATTATATATAGTTTCATACTTGATCCGGTAATTGCGACGATCAGTCCGGGAATTAAAATAATTTCTATCACTATTAAAAGTACAAGCAACGTCATACCCAGGGTGATAACGTTATGTGTATGTAACGAGAAGAAAGAAAAATTTTCAATGACTCTGAATGATGCGAAAGTTATGCATAAAAAGACAAATACAAAAATAAATTCTTCGCCTAAAGTAGTGAAAAAAGAATTGATAAAAGAAGGTGATGACTTCTTATAAGCAGTCAGTATATAAGCTTCTAATTATATAAGCTTCTAATATAGTATATAACAACATCATCAATAATGTTAATGCCAATAAAGTCATAGAGACATGTCCAGTGAATATTTTTTAGATAAAAGTAAGACCGCTATGCCAGATATTCATAATTGGTATCTATCCTTCCTATCATTTACTCATTCTCAGTTTTCTTTTTGCTTTTTTCCATTTCATCAATTAATACAAAGCCTGTGTAACTGGCAAATCCAGTAATAAAAATCAAGACAAGTATTAACAAAGGCATATTTAATACATTCTTAAATGATGCAAGCGTAATCAGTACATAAAAAATCAGTGAAGCCAATATGAAATTTATAATACTGATGGATATGGTTTTAAAGACCGAATCAGCAATTGCAAGACTAGACTAGGTATAATCAGTATTTCCAAAGTAATTACAAAAATCATAGCTTCTTGTCCTAAAATAAGTGGATTTGTAGAATGTAAATTTAAAAATGGGATTTTAGCAATAAAAGTAATAAGTGCTGTAAAGAAGTAAATGAAAATAATTGCACCTATCAATTCCCCGCCTAATGACTTAAAAAAGAAAGCAACTAGGCTTTCATCTGAATTTCCTGCACTTTTAACCGCAACACTGGTAAGTGAAGCTAAAAGTATAGTAATCACAATTACAGTTATTAATAAATAAGAAACGTTGCCCTGAATCAATTGCTTAAAGAAATCGACGGCGTTTTGAAAGTTTTGCATTCAGAATGTACCTCTCTTTATTTTTCTTGAATTAAGTATAGTCAAATAATTACGGAAAAATCAAATTGGTATTAAATATAAAACGATTGAATGTTTATATTGAAAAAGTATTATTTATTTAAAATGGGTTTCATAGAAGTTGACATAGAAATTCATAATTTTTCTTTACTCTATGAAGTGGAGGTGAAGGAAGAGTGAAAAATATAATGATTAAAGGGAGTATCGCAATAGGTACGTTATTATTGTTGATGCCTCATGCACAAAGTGAAGCAGCAGCCGATAAGTATGAAGTTAAAGTTTATGCAGATGCAGACAAGATTGTTAAGGATAACCGACATATTGATCATGGGATATTAGACCAACTGGGTTCTGAAGACAAAGATGAGGATTTTAATGTGCAGTACATAGACGATAGTAATCGTACAAATTATAAAAATAAAGAAACATTTCGCGTGCGCAAATCAGAAGATGAAGATTCAACTGAATTGCAATATAAAAAGCGTTATCCTATTACAAATGGAGATGCAGATACAGCTATAGCACAAGCTAAGAAAGACGGATTTAATACAGATGAATATGAAGTTGAATATGGAGAGAATGGACAAACATTAAGTGCTTCAAATGAAAGTGAAACAAACAGCGGTTCTTCTTTACCGAATGCTGCACAAAGTTTAGACGCTTTAAAAGGGAGTGCCAAAGCACCATTTGATGCATCTTTAAATAAAATAAGCAGTCCACAAAAGATTGGTCCGGTTCATTTCGAGCGTCATAAAGGTAATATTGATGGAAATAAAGTGAAGATTGAAAACTGGGATATCGGTAATCAGAATATAGTCGAAGTTTCTGCAAAAGTTTCAAGTGAAGCTGAAGCAAAAACAGTACAGCAAGCAATTATTAAAAAGTTAGACGCAATGGGTATTCATGAAACTATAGACCAGCTAAAAACAGATATGATTTTTAACAATTATTAATAAGTAAAAACAAGGCATGGACAGAAATGATATTGAATTAAAATGCTTTCTGTCCATGCCTTGTTTAATTTTATTTTCAGAAATAATAGGTGATTGTTAATGCTCTTAGGTATGTACAATTGTTGGTAGGTTAGCCTTCCGTTTGTCTGATGTTAGACTGTCGGGTGGGTTGAAAAAGCTTTGCTAACGCAGTTGATAAAGGGTTGAGATAAAGTTCTGCATAATGGGATTAATCTCTCGATCAGATTTATAAACGATTGAAATATGTCTTTCAGCAGGTGAATGCGGAATAGGTTTTGCGATAATATCCGGGTGATTGACTGCACTTGAACTGAGTAAACTGATGAAGTGAGAATTGCGAATTGTTTCTATTAAACTGCTCATACTATTGGATTGCATGACTGGATTAATTTGTATTAGATTTGTATGCTGCCATTCATCAATACTGTCCTTTGTTGACCCACTGCTGTGAATGATAAGCGGATAACTCTGTATATCTTTAATTGAAATATGTTCAGAAAGTGCAAGTGGATGTGATTTATCCATTGCTAACATAAGCGGATCATCAAACAGTCGCTTGACTTCAACCTCGCTTTCTCGAATTCCGTTCTCAGAAATAACTCCAATTTCTACTTCTCGATTTTTCACCTTTTCTACAGTTTGCGGTGCTGTATCTACTTCTAATGAAATATCAATGTCTGGATATTCGGTCATAAAAGTTTTTAAAGCTTCTGGCAACATACCATAAATAGGTGCGTGACTTGATCCGATTCTTAAACCGCCTCTTTTAGAGGTTTTATAACCTCCTAATATACTTTCAGTTTCTTCGATTAGAGTAAGGATTTTAGAACTGTTCTGATATAAAATCTGTCCTGCTTTAGTTAAAGTAATTAATTTCCCTTTTTTATGATATAGCGGAACTTGATGTGTTTCGCTTAAATTCTTCAAATGAAAAGTAACGGTCGGCTGTGTGATATTAAGTTTTTCAGCGACCACATTTACATTTTGATCTTCAACGAATTGTTTGAATATCATCAGTTGTTTAATATTCATGCCAATAAAACTCCTTTATGTAAAAATCAGAATTGCTAAATAGAGAAAATCTATATCGATATACATAATACATTGAAAATATTGATGGCTTGTTAACGCTGTATTTAATATGCATTAATATCCGTTGTTTATAGTTGAGGATGAAATGAGGTGAAGGAAGTGGCGCTTGAAATACGCAATTTAAAAAAGTCATTCGGAAATCAAAGCGTGATAAAAGATGTGAATTTGGAAGTGGGTACTGGAGAGTTTATTTCATTGCTCGGTGCATCTGGCAGCGGTAAAACCACATTGCTGCGTTTGATTGCCGGATTAGAACAACCGGATAGCGGAACGATTGAAAACGATGAGCAGATGTTTTATTCAAATGAAGATACAACACAGATGATGGCACCATCGAAGCGTAATATAGGTATGGTATTCCAAGACTTTGCTTTATGGCCGCATATGTCAGTATTTGAAAATGTAGCTTATCCGCTTCGCGTAAAAAAGGATACTAAACAGTTAAAACAACGTGTACGTGAAGTACTGCAAGAAGTACGGTTAGAAGGATATGAAAAACGCAAGATACATGAACTCTCCGGCGGACAGCAACAACGTGTCTCACTTGCTCGTGCAATTATTTCACGTTGTGACCTTGTTTTAATGGATGAACCGTTGTCAGCACTAGATGCGGGATTGCGCGAAGATATGCGCTTATTGATTCAACGACTTGTTAAGCAATATGGCATGACAGCTATTTTTGTTACACATGACCAATATGAAGCTATGACGATGTCAGACCGAATCGCAGTAATGCAAGAAGGGCGTATCGAACAATGCGACACACCAGAAAATCTATATGCTAAACCGCAAAGTGAAGCAGTCGCAAGGTTTATCGGCAAAGGGACGTTTATAAAAGGGACATTAAAAGAAAATAGATTTATCATCCAAGAAGAAAATACACTAGATGATGCAGATGAAGGAACACTAGAACGCACATCAGCTGTATCAGCAGTCAATCTAGCAGAGAAGACTGAGAAAGATAAACATTCAAAAGATAATCAGGCAGATCCGAAAACTACTTCAGATACAATATTAAAAGAAAAAGTGAACGATAAAGAAGATGCAAATACAATTTCTATAGATGTAGAAGGAAATATTCATGATGGATATTACGGCTTGTTATTACGCCCGGAGAATGTTTGCACAAGCCATAAGGGACAGCATGCAGTTGTGTCGACAGTAAGTTTTACAGGTGAACGTTATGAATACACAGCATACATAAACGATATGACCATCATGTTTTATGATAGAAGATTTTATGCTGAAGGTGACCAAGTTAATTTGGAATTTGAAGTGAAGCAAGAATATTTAATTAAAATGGAGGATATTTAAATGAAGCGATTATTACAGTTCGGTGTAATCTTAATGGCATTAGTAATGGTTTTGGCGGGTTGTCAAAATAAACCAGAAGGAGATGACAAGAAGTCTTCTTCTGATAGCGGTTCATCTAGCAGTAAAGATAAATTAGTGTTATATACAGCAGGTCCAGATGATCTGGTTAAAGATATGGTAAAAGAATACGAAAAAGACTCTGGTAAAAAAGTAGAAGTTTTCCAAGGGGCAACGGGAGAGATTTTAGGACGTTTAGAAGCTGAGAAAGATAACCCGAAAGCCGATGTCGTGCAATTAGCTTCTTTACCTGCAGCATTAGACTATAAGAAAAAAGGCTTGATTGAACCTTATAAAGTTAAAAACGCAGATAAATTGTATAAAGATTGGCAAGATAAAGATGGTTATTGGTACGGCTTCAGCGGCAGTGCGTTAGGGATTTCTTATAATACAGACAAAATCAAAAAGGCACCGACTGATGTAAAAGACTTATTGAAAAAAGATTATAAAGATGCACTCGCCATTCCAAATCCTTCTGAATCAGGTACAGCATTAGACTTATTATCTATTAAGGTACATAACCAAGGTCAAGCAACTTGGGATGAATATAAAGCATTAAAAAATAACGGTATGAAGTTAGCAGGGGCGAATAAACCGGCATTAGAAACTGTAATTAAAGGTGAAAATAAAGCAGTTTATGGCGGTGTGGATTATATGGTTTATAAAGCTAAGAAAAAAGGAGAACCTGTTGATATTTCTTATCCGAAATCAGGTACATCAATATCTCTGAGACCTGCTTTCATTTTAAAATCTGCAAAACATAAAGACGCTGCAAAAGATTATATGAACTATGTGACAAGTGATAAAGGTCAAAAACAAGTCGACGCACATTATTTAATCCCCGCTAATAAAGATGAACATAAAAATAAAATGACGAAAGCACGTGAAGACATTAAAGAGTTGAAATATGATTGGCCGTCATTATCAAGTGAAAGCGAAAAAGTATTGAAGAAATTCATGGATATGATGAAGTCATAAAAAAAGAAAAATGTATATAGGTAAAGATTTGTTTTTTGAACATCTGTAAAAACAATTCTCTATAAGTACCTAAATAAAAATACATGATAAATGAAATAAAAACATAGTATCTGAGGTGGCGGTGACTCATTTTAAATGAAGCGTCGCCATCTCATTTATTTTTAGATTGGAGTTGAAAGTGGTGAAAGATCTGCAGAGTGTGCCAACTTCAGCAGGAAACCTGAATAAAGTAAATCACACATTAATGTGGCAGCGTATCAACCGCATTTTAGCACTTGTAGTTCTAATGTTTCTGATTGTAATACCTTTATGTTTAATATTATGGAAAGGTTTTGCACCTACAACAGATTCAGGGGTATTAAACAATATCGGACAATTAGTGCAAGCAGACAATATTAAAATATTGTGGAATTCGATACTGCTCGGAATTGCAGTTGTTGTGATTTCGACATTGATTGCGTTGCCTTTGAGTTATATTATGGTTAAAACTGCATTAGGCAGACATCAATGGCTCGATATTTTAATTATGATTCCATTTATGACACCGCCTTATATCGGTGCAATGGGGTGGATGTTAACGATGCAGCATAATGGTTTACTAGAACAGTTGATTCCAGGTGCTGCTAAAGTGACACCTTTATTTTTCTCATTTTTTGGTATGGCATTGATTATGAGTTGCCATTTGGCACCGTTTTTATATGTTGTATTGAAAAAAGTATTATTGAATGTACAGCAATCTCAAGAAGAAGCAGCATTAGTATATGGAGGTTCGTTTATGTATCGCTTTCGTCGTGTGATATTGCCGATGTTTGTTTCAGGATACAGTATGGGTGCACTGCTTGTGTTTGTGAAAACAATTGGTGAATTTGGTACGCCTATTACAATGGGGAATCGTATTGGTTTTCGTGTGCTGACATCTGAAATTCATCATAGTGCATCTATTTGGCCGATTGATTTTCAGCATGCTGCCTTGTTTTCAACCTTACTACTTGGTATCAGTATGGGTGTTTGGGCATTTCAGACATGGTTTCAAACACGTACAGCGGTTGCTGGAGATAGTGGTAAAGGGCGAAAAACAATGCAGAAAGCCCGCAACAAATGGGATGTTTTGCTTTATATCATTGTTGCGATTGCCTTATTGCTCATGATTGTGATGCCTTATGCAAGTATTATTGTTAATGCGTTTGTAAAGCAGCTCTCACAAGGTTTGAAATTACAAAACATCACTTTAGATAATTTTATTCAAGTATTGTCAGGTAATGGCGGAATTGCTTTAGCTAATAGTTTGATGTTGGCATTAGCTGCAGCAACCATAGCAAGTGTGCTTGGTTTGTGGTTTGTGCTTGCTTCAGAATCGAGAGGGAAACGTCGAAATGGTTGGACGGGACGTTTGATTGATTTCTTCAGCTTATTACCTAATACAGTTCCTGGCATTATTGTGGTTATCGGTTTGATTCTATTTTGGAATAATAAAGTAAATCCGATCCCTGCATACAATACGATAGGTATTTTAGTTATCACTTATACAGTATTGTATATTCCTTATGCGGTACAAAATATCAAAAATGTAAATCAGACAATCAGCAAGAATTTAATGGAAGCTGCTGAAATGAGCGGAAGTACAGGTTGGACGCGATTCCGTACGATTAAATTATCGTTGCTTACTCCAGGTATTATTTCGGGATGGATTCTTATCTTTTGTATTTCGATGCGTGAACTTGTCGGATCATTGATGTTGCGACCGCCGAATACAGATACTTCTGCAACCTATATTTATCGTCAATTTGAACAAGGAGAATCTGCACAAGGTATGGCAATGGCCCTTTTATCAGTGGGTATTACTTCTTTGATTTTGATTGTGATGCAGGTGTGGCAGAACAGAAAGGGGCATTAGAAAGATGGAAGGAAGATTATTTGTAGCCTCAGATATACATGGACATGGCGAAACGTTGCGACAATTATTAGAAACTGCTGAGTATTCCCCGGGAAATGATCAATTGGTACTTTGCGGTGATTATGTGAACAACGGACCGGATTCTGAAGGGACTTTAGAACTGATTCAAAAGCTGCAGAAAGATGGTGCTGTTGTCTTGTTTGGTAATCATGAATTACGTTGGTTAGAAGAGATTGCTGAAACAGAATTTATTATGCACCATAAAATGAAAGTGACGTATCAACGTATCCAAAAGGATTGGGGAAAATTAAAGTGGCGTTCATTGTTAGAGTCGTTTGATAAATATTATATGACGGATGACTTTTTGTTTATTCATGCTGGATTCATAGCGGATGTTCCTTTAGAAAAACAAACGGCAGCAGAGGTTACAGGGTATGATAAAACGAAAGACTTGCAGCATAACTATCCTGGAAAATATATGGTACATGGACATGTGCCGACATTTAGAGAAGGATGCAGTTTAGGTGAGATAAAAGTTACGGATCAATCAGTCAATATTGACACAGGTGCTGGTCATGGTGATTATTTAACGTTGCTTGATTTAACGAATTCAAAACAATATTGTCAGAGGGTTGTGATGAAGGAGAGGTAGGTACGAGAAGGTATCTGCTTCTTTTTTATGTCTAATTCGCAGTTAAATACTATGTTATAATTAATTGTGTTTGATACTGCATTAAATTATTTTTTAAAATAAAAATAATTCAGGAGGAAATGATGAATAGAATTAGAAATATAGTTATTATTATCCTGTTAAGTACAGTTGTATTATCCGGCTGTGATTTGCCTGGTCTTGGTGGCGGGCCGAGTAAAAATGTGAAAATAACAGCATTAGCTACGAGTGAATCTCAAATTATGGCGCATATGATTCGTTTGCAAATTGAGCATGATACACATGGTAAAGTAAAACCGTCTATTATTAACAATTTGGGTTCAGCTACAATTGAACATAATACTTTGAAACGCGGAGATGCTCAAATTTCGGCAACACGTTATACAGGAACGGATTTGGTTGGTGCGTTGAATCATGATCCGATTACTGATACGCATAAGGCTATGGATGTGGTGCAGAAAGGTTTCAAGAATAAATTTGATCAAACTTTCTTTAATACATACGGTTTTGAAAATACTTTTGCATTCATGGTCACACAAGATGTAGCACGAAAGTATCATTTAGAAAAAGTGTCGGATTTAGAGAAGCATAAAGATGATTTGCGTTTAGGTACCGATTCTACTTGGGTTAAACGTGCGGGTGATGGTTACCCTGCTTTTACTAAAGCATATGGTTTTAAATTTAAAACAGTGCGTCCAATGCAGATTGGATTGGTTTATGATGCGTTGAAAAATAAAAAGTTAGATGTGGCGTTAGGATATAGGATATACGACTGATGGGCGTATAGCTGCTTATAAGCTGAAAGTACTGAAAGATGATAGACACTTTTTCCCTCCGTATGATGCAAGTCCGCTTGCGAAGAATGATTTTTTAAGAAAAAATCCTGAGATTAAGAAGTCGCTTGAAAGATTACAAGGCAAAGTTTCTACTAAACAAATGCAAGAGTTGAATTATCAAGCCGATGGTAAACAGAAAGAACCTGCTGTGGTTGCTGAGAAATTTTTGAAAAAACATCATTATTTTGAAAAGAAATAGTTTTTTAAATACCCGCTAAATTATTCGAAACACTTTTGAGTGAATGTATAGCGGGTATTTATATGTTAATTGGAGGGATGACTATGGCACAAATGAATTCAAGACAAGCGAATAGAATTGCACGTTTAGTCATTAAACTAGTGAGAAAAATTGTGAATAGCCAAAATAAAAAGTAATGACTAGAGGTGGCAATGTTGTGGCAGTTATATGCTAAAAATGTTGTTCGATTTTCACAAATAATAATAAGAGTGATGAAAAAGTTATTTGGCAAAACTCGTAGATAATATTATATAAAAATCCTCCCGAACTGTAGTGGAATAATGTTCTGGAGGATTTACTTATGTGTAAATCCAAGATTGGGAAAACAATCTGACTTAATTCTGTCTTGAATGATTAATATGTAAGTTTTTCTATTTAGTAATTGAGTATGAGTTATAAAAAGTAAAGAAGTGCTATTTCATCGCAAAGAATGACGATTAAACTTCAAAAATCACCATTATTCAAAAATACAACCAGTTTTTAGGATTATAAATATAAAATAATGACGTTTTTTCTATTTATAATGTATGATTATCTGTATAAAAATGAAGAATATAAAATCGGGAGTGTAACATGGAGTACAAAGAACTGAAGAAAATTTTTTATGCTTTTGGAGATAGCAACTTAGAAAATTAATATTAAACATGACTCGAGTCATTTACAACTCTCTTAACTGATATTTATATCAGTACTGATCTAAGATAAAATTTTTGGTAGTACTTTATCTAGAATTAGTTTACCTAACTTAACGGAAGTGCTTGAACTTTCTCGTCATAAAGTTAACAAAATGGTAGGAAAACACACTGACAAATTAAATCTACTCAAACAAAGACCTGCAGTTTATGAATTGAAGAATTGTCTAGATTACGTTGAAATTCCTTGTCCGCACCACAAAGGAAGGGCTAGAACATATCAGTGTTCTAGCCCTTGTCTAATCGCTATCTGAATAGAAATGCACTTAGTCCAAACATTGGCTGCGGCCAGAAAATGACCGAAAACCTCCTCCATTTCCACATTCGCAAATCACGCTAGGAAAGCGAATATATAAATGGATAGATCATAAATAACATGTGCGACATAAGTTACTAATAAATTTTTCGTTTTTATGTAAGCTAATGAGTCAATAATTCGGCCTAATCCGATGACAAAGATACATTGTGTAAAGTCCCATTGATACGTTGGCAAATGCAATAGACCGAAAATAAGTGATGAACAAATTAACGCGAGCCATACTGCGCGTTTACGTTTGTGTGGATTTCGATGATAAAAGAATGTCAGACATGCTAGTAATGGAACAAGCGCCATAAATTCTTCACCGAATAATTGAATGATTGTTAAGAAACGTGACCATAAAAATTCTGGTAAAGCGTCGGTACCACTATGAACTGCTGCTGCCGGGTTTGCTTTAATGCCTCCTGATAATGCTCCGACGATTGCAGATAAAGCAGAGCTTACAATCAAGGATAGTATGGCGAACACGATGATGGTTAAGATGTCCTTTTTATGTAAAGGTCGGAAGAGTTTCTTCGTATAACCGCCAATCGTTAAATACAGCCCTAATACAGCGAATAGGGGTAAACTGATAGTTTGTAAAAATTCATTCACTTTAAATGGAATGAACGGTAGATGCATTTTAGTTAATAGAATGAAACCGAAAATTAAAAAGGCTATGATAATTGCCCATTTGCCAGTACTGATTTTGATAGGTTTACCGTTATAAAACGGAAAGTCTTTATTCGGTTCTTCAATCCACAATCTGTCAGGTTGTCGTGTCTTACTCACTTTATTTGCTCCTTTGATAAATTTTCAAGTGTTGCGCTTAATATTACAATTCAACAATTGTAAAAAGTTACTTATCGAGTATACCCGAAAGATAGATTTTTAAGGGATATCTTACAAAAATGTTATAGAGAAATTTTTTGGGCTTTTTACTTTTCAAAGCTTTCTTTTTAATTGACAAACGGATAGTTATCCGTTTATGATTGGAAAGTAATTTAAAAGGGAACTTTGAATTTGAGGAGGTCAGGAAATGAGTAAATCAATTTTAGTGATTGGCGCAACTGGCAAACAAGGACTGGCAGTAGTTAAACAACTCTTAGAAGACGGATGGAACGTACGTGCATTTACGAGAGATAAAGATAATGAGAAATTGACAAGCATTGATAATGATAAATTAGAAATATTTGAAGGTAATTTAGGCGACCCTGAATCTATTGCACGAGCAATGGAAAATCAATACGGTGTATACAGTGTACAGCCGATTATTCGAGACAATGTGGAAGAAGAATTGCATCAAGGAAAAATGATTATTGAAGAAGCTGAAGATGCTGGTATTCATTTTGTGGTCTATAGTACAGCAGGCGGTGTTAATCGTGATCGAACTGGACCTCATTTTGAAGCACTAGCAAAAATAGAAGATACATTGAAAGCATCACGTTTAAACTATGCAATTATTAAACCATCATTCTTTATGGATAACTTTTTACGTATTGTGAAAGAACAAGGCGGAAGATTAGTTATTCCAGAATTTATTAATCCAACAATTAAATTTGCGATGATTTCATCGATTGATATTGCGCGTATTGCAGCAGAAATCTTTGCTCATCCTAAAAAACATAATCATGAAGAAATTGAGATTGCTTCTGATGAATTAATGTTGAATGAAGTAGTGGCTGAATTTGTTGAAGCGACAGGCAAACCTGCAACAATAGAAGGCGACTTTGTGAGCGGAACAGCAGAACGTTCATGGTTAGAAGACTATGGTTATGTCGTTGATTTCGATCAAATGGATGACATCAATCCACAACGTCTTAAATTGAGAGATTGGATTCGTCTGCAAAATTTTTAACATCTGAGAGGTGCATAAATAATGCGGAGAGATGCATTGGAAAACAGAAAACGGATTGAAGATTGTGCACGTCAGCTTTTTGCAGAAGAGGGCGTAGAAAATGTCAGTATGAACCAAATATCTAAAACACTCGGAATCGGAATGGCCACACTTTATCGTAATTTTGAAGATAAACAGGCATTGTGCTATCAACTCATTCAAAATGATTTTTCCGAGCTGTTCAAAGATATGCATACTATTTTAGAAGATAATAAACGAAATAAAGAAGAAAAGTTAGAAGTACTTTTAGTGCGATTCTTAAATTTCAAAAATACGCATAAAGATTTATTACGTTGTGTCGAGGGTAATAAAAAACGCGTATCGTTTAAACAACAACCTGCTTATAAAGAACTGTTCAATATTTTTTATGAAGTATTGAAAAATGATGAAGATTTAACATGGAATACTTTTAAAACAGATATGTTCTTAAATAGTTTAACTACAAATATGTATCAATTTCAGTTAGAAGAACGCGGATTAACCGACGTACAACTGAAACAATACCTATTACGTATGTTTAAATAGGAGGAATAAGAAATGAGAGTAGTATTAATCACAGGCGGAAATAAAGGATTAGGCTATGAAACAGCTAAAGAATTGAAAAACAAAGGATACAAAGTTTATATTGGCTCACGAAGTGAAGATCGCGGTAAGAAAGCAGCGAATGAATTAGGCGTAAATTGCGTTCAAATTGATGTAACCGATGTTGAAACATTGCGCAATGCCGCACATGAAATTCGTGAAGCAGAAGGCCGTTTAGATATTTTGATTAACAACGCTGGTATTTCGGGAGATGTGAAAAAGGTTGATGAAGTAACTGGCGCAGATGTAGAACGTGTATATGATACAAACGTTTTCGGTATAGTGCGTACAATTCATATGTTTGTACCTCTTTTAGAACAATCTGAACAACCAGTCATTGTAAATGTCAGCAGCGGTTTAGGTTCATTTGGAATGGTGACAGACCCTGATACATTAGAATCTAAAGTGAACTCTTTAGCATATTGCTCTTCTAAATCAGCAGTGACAATGTTGACGGTTCAATATGCGAAAGGTTTACCGAATATGCAAGTGAATGCTGCAGATCCTGGTCCGACTAATACAGATTTAGTAGGTGACTTCAGTAATAACTCTAAACCAGCATCACAAGGTGTTGTACCAATTGTGAAATTAGCGACAATTGATAAAAATGGCCCAACAGGCAAATTTATCGGTGTAGATGGCGAAATGCCTTGGTAAGTAAATGAAATGTTGAAATAATCAGTTGTGCACCGGCACAGCTGATTATTTTTTAGACAACAATAACTGTAATTATTTTTCTAAATAACTTGCTGGACCTTCTGTAATAATCAATAAAAAGTGGTGAATAAGTGCATCTTCTGAGATGCGATCATCATCTAATATCCAATGACGAATTAGTGAGATACCTGCACCTGCCACATAACTCATGAAATAAGAGAAAGGAAAATCACCAATTGTACCATCACGGTCAGTGTAATTAGATAAATGATTGTACAGCAGTTGATATAACTTCTCTTGCAGCATGGAAGCACTGCCTATTTGGAACATCGTATGATAAAAAGACATATTGTCGCCGACATGGTGGACTAGATAAGACATCAGTGTATGAATCATATCTGCTGGTTTTCTATCTTCCGTTTGATACTGTTGTGATATAAAATCTTGGATTTGATTGATAGAATCATTTTCCATTTGGTCTAATAAATCTAGTTTATCAACATAATAGGCATAAAAAGTCATACGACTTATATCAGCAGTATCTACTATTTTTTGGACAGTCAGTGTTTCAAAAGTTTCTTCGCCTAAGAGATTTAAAAAAGCATTTTGGATGGCGGCTTGTGATTTACGTCTACGTCGATCTGTGCGCATGATTTCCTCCTGTAAACTTCAGTTATTGAACAAGTATAAACGATTTGTTGAGTTCCTTACACTCTTACACCTTTTGGAAATGGTCAATCAGCACTTTAAGATTTAAGATGAAGTTGTTGAAAGATAAAGAGAACAAAAAAAGAGAGAAAACAGAAGGAGTAGATTAATATGTATAAACAAATGTTAGGAAATCCAAAACTAAATGTAACTCCGATTGAAGATATTAAAGTAGGTAAAAACAATATTGTGGTAGATAGCATTCAATATGGTAACCAAGAAATGATTATGGAAAAAGACGTACCCGTTAAAATGAAAGACGGTGCTGAATTATACGTTAATATTTTCCGCCCTAATAAAGAAGGTCAATTTCCTGTAGTAATGTCTGCAGATACTTATGGTAAAGACAATAAACCTAAAATCACAAATATGGGTGCCATGTGGCCGACTCTTGGAGCTATTCCAACTTCAAGCTTCACTCCAGAAGAATCTCCAGATCCAGGATTTTGGGTACCGAATGATTATGTCGTTGTAAAAGTTGCTTTACGAGGCAGTGCAAAATCTAAAGGACAATTATTACCTTGGGGTGAATCTGAAGCACGTGATTATGCTGAAGTGATTGAATGGGCAGGCGAACAACCATGGAGTAATGGTAATGTCGGTACGAATGGTGTTTCTTATTTAGCTGTTACGCAATGGTGGGTTGCTTCATTGAATCCAAGTCACTTGAAAGCAATGATTCCTTGGGAAGGATTAAATGATATGTATCGTGAAGCAGCATTCCATGGTGGTATTCCTGATACTGGCTTCTTCCGCTTCTGGTACCAAGGTATCGTTGCTAGATGGCCAGAAACTGAAATTGAAGATTTAGAAAAAATGCAAAAAGAGCATCCGCTTTTCGATGATTACTGGAAAGGCAAACAAGCGAATTTGAAAAACATCACTGTACCAATGTTTGTATGTGCCAGCTGGTCAACACAAGGTCTGCATAATAGAGGAACATTCGAAGGTTTCAAACAAGCAAGCTCACAAGATAAATGGCTTAAAATTCATGGACGCAAAGAATGGGAAACTTATTATGCACGTGAATCACTTGAAATGCAAAAAGACTTCTTCGATTATTTCTTAAAAGGAGAAGAAAATGATTGGCGTGATAATCCGCGTGTAAGCTATGAAGTGCGTGAATCATTCTTTAAAGGTTATACAAAAACAGCAAGTGACTGGCCAATTCCAGGCACAGACTATACTAAATTATATTTAGATGCTGAAGATGCACAACTGAAAGAAAAACCAGCAGAGCATGAAGGCGCTGCAGTTTATGACAGTGAAGATGAAAATGCAGATGCGAGATTTTCAATCGAATTTGATAAAGACACTGAAATTACAGGCAACATGAAATTGAAATTTGATCGACGCGGCAACGAAGTTTACTTCCCAGACTTCAACCATATTGAAAATGGTCAAGTAGCAACTGGTTGGTTGCGTGTCTCTCATCGTGAATTAGACCAAGCGAAGTCTACTGCTGCACAACCTTGGTTGAAACATGAGAAAGAAATGAAATTAGAAGCAGGTGAAGTGGTACCTGTTGAAATTGAAATCTTACCATCAGGTACACTATTTAAAAAAGGTGAAACTTTAACAGTTGTAGTAAAAGGCAGTGAAGTTGTTAAAGGCAGCAGTACACCTGGATTAGATACACGTTATGCACATAGAGAATTAGTCAATAAAGGCAACCATGTTATTCATACTGGTGGTCAATATGATTCACACTTATTAGTACCCATCATTAAATAAGAAGTGAATGAACATTTGTATTAAATAAAAAATATGATTTCCAATTAAAATACCGATCCCTTAACACAGAGTAGTCGTTAAGGGGTCGGTATTATTATTTCTCTTTTTTCATCTGCTTCTTATTGTGCTCAATCGCTTCTAAAACTTGATTGACACAACCATCCATATCTTTGAAAACTTCATGTTTTTCCCAGAAACGAATGACAGTATAACCCATGTCTTTAAGCTTTTGGTTCACTTCCTGATCACGTTCCATATTCCGTTCTAGTTTTGGAATCCAATAGTCTCGATTTGTATGGATACGTTGCTTTTTGACGTTTTCCCAATCGTATCCATGCCAAAATTCACCATCGACAAATACGAGCACTTTATATTTAGTAATTGCAATATCAGGAGAACCAGGAAGTTTTTTATAATTTTTGAAATATCGTACACCTTCATGCCATAAAGCTTTCGCAAGCTAGGTTTCTGCTTTTCCGCCAGTAGCGCGTATTTTTGACATCATTTTAGAACGATAAGCTTTAGATTCAGCCACATCAATTCACCTCTGCTTCGTATTGCTGTTTCAATAAGTATTCCCGAGAACCTGCAGCACTATGCAGCTGAAAGCTATTAGAACCGATGAAAAATCAACATTAAACTGACGAATAAGATGATGGTAATAATACTAGCAGAAATTACTCGGACCACTATGTTAGTTGGCGTCGTTTTGGTGGATCTATCGACAATAAAGCTGCTAATAATCACTCCAATCAGTACAGATAACCCTGAGAGTAAACCATCAAAATTCATTCTTTAACCTCTCTTATACTATAAAGTAATATATAATTTCGGCTTATCATAAACGTTCAACATTTAAGAATGCCGAACCGTTTTGAAAGTGTTTTTAAATATAATAGTTTGCACGTTAATAAACGAGTTAGGCATCCTTTCCCTTTAAGACAAAAGATTATTTTAAAATAAAATCACAAGATACTGGAGGTAAAAACATGCTTGATCAAATCATTGCATTAATCAAACAACTTTTAGCAAACTTCGTATCTGGCGGTAAACAAGACATTAAATAATCAATAATTAAGATTGGCAGTCTGCAATTGCAGGCTGTCTTTTTTAATTCCGCATAGAACACGGATAAGACGATTAAGGTTTGAGGTCGCTTTAAGAAAGCCGAGATAGGGGTATAATTGAAATAATGAATAGATATGGGAGGTTGATTATTGTGAATAAGCCGTTAAGAATCTTTAGAAATATCGTGCACTTCACTACGCCAATAGTAGGTGGTACGTTGATTGGTCGCTATGCGACACGAAATGCACGTCAAGATTATCAAAAAGAACAAAATCCTCCATTCTCGCCACCAGGTCTTACTTTTCCGATTGTATGGTCAGGTTTATATGTTGCGATGGGTATTGCCTATACAGTCGCTCGAGATGCGGGTCAAAATAAATCAATTCCGATTTCGCATTATACACAATTGGGATTGAATTTTTTGTGGTCTATTTTGTATTTCAGATACAAATTAAGAGGAGCAGCATTGATTGAAAGTTATACACTTTTTGCAGCTGTTATCGTCACAACTGTTCAATTTTATAAAGCAGATAAATTAAGCGGGTTATTGATGGTTTCTTATGCATCATGGTGTGTTTTTGCGAGTTATCTTACGACAGGTAGTTGGCTTTTAAATAAAGACGAATAATAATGATAACTAATAATTAATGGGAGTGAATTTGATGACAACAAAATCAGTAGTTTTAGGTGCAGGCGGTCAATTTGGTATGGCTTGGGAAATTGGTTATTTAAGAGGACTTGCTGATAAAGGTGTAAGTTTAAGAGATGCTAATGAATTTGTAGGTACATCAGCAGGCGCACAAGTTGGAACAGTCATTTCATCTGATGCAGATTGGGATACGATTTGGGAAGAACAATTGAATTATGAACGAGAAGAAGCCAATCCGTTAACGGATGATGATTTAGCAGATTTATTCCAAAAGTTCGATACGATTGCGCGTGAATCACGTACGATTGAAGAATGGATTAATAGTGAAAGTGAACTTGCAATGCACCCTAAAGTAGACCTTCCTGAGACGGAACGCTTGAATATGATTCGAAATAGTTTGGGCAATGCTGTTTCTGGTTGGACAAAGGGTTTGAAAATTGTAGTTACAGAAGTGGAAACAAACCAAAGACGTGTATTTGATAAAGATACAGATGTACCGCTTGTAAAAGCAATTGCTGCGAGCAGTGCTTTCCAAGGTGCTTATCCGACGATACAAATTGATGGCAATCATTATTATGACGGCGGTTCATATTCCATGGAAAACCCTGATGTCAGTGAGGCTGATAAAGTAGTGGTGCTGGCTGCTGATTTACCGGTATTAACACCGTTTTCACTATCTGAACTGATTGAGAAAATGGAAGAACGTGATCAGGTTGTTCATTTAGCGAAGCCTAATGAAGAGGTTATGCAAATTCTTGCAAAGTATGATAATAATACAATGAACGGTGCAATGCGTAAAGAAGTTGCAGAAGCAGCAAGAAAGCAAGGGCAACAAGATGTAGATGCAATTTATGCATTCTGGCACTAATTTTCAAACATCATAAGGAGGAGAAGGATTTGGCAAAATTTACAGATCGATTGTATGAACGTGTAGAACCTATTTGGGCATCTTATATGGAACATCCATTCATCAAGGGGTTAGAAGATGGCAGTTTGGATGAAGAAAAATTCAAACATTGGTTGAAGCAGGACTATATTTATTTAATAGAGTATGCACGTCTTTTTGCAATTGGCGCAGCAAAAGCAACGGATTTGAATATGATGTCGACATACGCTTCTTTAATGGATGGAACGTTGAATACTGAAATGAACTTGCATCGTGATTATGCACAAAAGTTCGGAATCAGCGAAGCAGAACTCGAACAAACAGAACCTGCTGAAGTGACGACTGCTTACACAAGTTATATGTTGAATATGGCGCAAATCGGCGGTGTTGAAAATGTGATTGCAGCGATTTTAACATGTACTTGGAGTTATAATTATATCGGCTTGAAACTTGCAGAAAAAGAAGGCGCTAAAAATCATGCGGGTTATAGAGAATGGGTGGATATGTACTCTTCAGATGAATTTACGCAGTTCAAAGAAGACTGCGTTGATTTAATGAATGAAGTGACAGAAGGACGTTCTGAAAAAGATTTACAATGTTTAGAAGATATTGTTGTGAAAACCAGCTATTATGAATATAAATTCTGGGACATGGCTGAAAATCTTGAAACATGGGATGTGCCGGCGAAGTAAAAAATTTGCTCTATTAACAGTTTGGTTAGTAGAGTTTTTTAGACTAGTTTAATATAAGTTACCAATATTATTTAAACGACGTGTTAATAATGATATAAAAAAGACGCCATAACCATTTCAAACCGTTATGGCGTCTTTTTAAATGCTGAAATTAAGAATAATAATTATCTATTGTGTTTATTCAATAACTCAACTGCATTGGTACTGAAGATTTTTTGTTTTTATTTGTCTGTGAAGTAGTTTGTTTCTTTAATGTTTTTCTCCATTTCAGCAATCCATCTATCAGGTGCAAAGTGCGCATCTGAACCAAAATGGAAGTTGGAAATGTCTGTAACTTCTTTAATACTCGCAAATGTTGAATCGCCAGTTGAAAGGGCCGTATCGTAATGGAACTTTCTAATATAATATGCGGCTGGTTGTGATAACGATGACCAGCGTCTAACGATGTGCGCATAGTTTTTGAACATTTTAGTATAACGAATAGGATGTTTTAAGAACTCTTTTACAAAGCCGCCTTTACCTTTTCTCATAATCATATCCACACGATTTAAAGGATCTTTAAGAATATATTGTTCTGTTTTCAATGTTTCATCGATACGCCATTCTAAGTACGGTAAAACACCGCCAGCATGGGGCAAAATAAAATCAATATTCGGATAGCGTTCTAGAGTACCGCTTAATATTAAGTTGTTGGCAGCACGTGTAGTATTGAATGTAAATTCTTCGATAAAATCGGTCGGAATATATTCTGGTGGTACAAATTCTTTTTCACTCGCACTAGGGTGTATAAAAACGACCGCATCTTTTTCATGTAATAATTTCATGACTGTTTCAAATTTATCATTTCCTAAAAATTCTTCGCCATAGTTGGAATAAAGACCAATGCCATCTAATTTTAAGACATCTAACGCATATTCAATTTCTTTTAAACTCTCTTTGACATGCGGCATAGGCAGTAATGCGAAACTTTTGAAACGGCCTGGATAATCTTTCTTAAGTTGGGCTTGATATTCATTTACTTTACGCGCCACTTTTGCGGCATGTCTTTTCTTTAAAGGCATTGTGCCTGGTTCTGAAATAGATGTTACACCTACATCAATATTTAATTCATCCATCATTTTTAGACTGTCTTCTGGTACCCAGTCTTTTATAGGAAATCCGCTAGCTGTAGAAACGCCGGCTTTTTTAAGTTCATCTTTATAAAGTTTTGGAATAATATGATGATGTACATCAACGATTTGTCCTGCCATAATCTTAACTTCCTTTCGTAAAAAATTGATTGATATTATCAACTAATTATATATGTATCTATTCACGTAATTGGAAAAGATGAAACACAAAAAAGTTTGGAAGGTTTTAGTTAAAGAGAAGATCCTTCTGAATCGGTCTTCTTTAGTAAAAATTTAAATAACTGGAATGTTTTCATCACCTCCTAAATGTAAACTTATAAAAATTAAAAGTTTACATTTAGGGATTGAAGTAATAATATAAGTTTGGGGGTGAACATCATGAAAACACGAGAACTTGTTCTCATTAGTTTATTTACAGCATTAACCATTATTTCAAGCATGTTGCACTTTACATTGGGGCCGATTCCTTTCTCTCTGCAGATTGTAATTGTATTTATCGTTGCTCATTTATTCAGCGTCAAAGTTGCATTTTGGAGTCAGGCACTTTATGTCATTATGGGACTGATTGGCTTGCCTGTCTTTGCGAGCGGAGGTGGTTTGTTTTATGTAATCAAGCCTACATTTGGTTTCTTAATCGGCTTTGTTGTTGCGGCGCTTGTGATGTCTTTATTGAAGCAGCGTTTAACAACCAATAATTTTATCAATACGTTTGCTATCAATATGGTCGGTACAGTCATTATTTACATATTCGGATGTGTTTATTTTTATTTCATTATGAACTTTGTGGCAAACACACCGATTACAGTTAGTCAGACATTCACTAGTATTGTTTTATTAAGTGCACCCGGAGATATTATCTTAGGCGGTGTAACGACCATATTGATTTTACGCTTAGAAAAAATTATGAAAGGAAGCGGGATGTATGAAGGTCTTCGTCACTAGTACTGGAACAGATGTTGGAAAAACATATGTCACTTTATTAATTTATCAAGCTTTGAGTGAAGCAGGATATAACGTTGGCATTTATAAACCATTTCAAACAGAAGAACAAGAGCCAGGGATATATCCAGACTTAGAGGAATATAAAAAAGCGAGCGGCCTCACTTATGATGAAACATCTTTATATACATTTCATGAGCCTGTGTCTCCTCATTTAGGATTCAAACTTGAACCTGAACAACAACTGGATAAAGAAAGTGTAATTGAAAAAGCTGAAACACTGAATCAAAAATACGACATTCTTTTAATTGAAGGTGCCGGTGGATTAGGGGTTCCGATCTATGAGGATGATAATGGTTTTTATATGACTGAGGATTTAATTAAAGATACAGCGGACAAGGTTTTAAGTGTGGTACCTTCAAAACGTGGAGCTATCAGCGATATTATTATGCATCAGTACTATCTAACAAAGCATTATTTACCAGGAAATATTTTGGTTATGAATCGGTTTGATGATTCTATGATTGCACAAGATAATCATGAAACGTTAGAACGGTATTTAAACCGCACAATTTATACTTTGATTGAAGGAGCAAATGTCTCCAAAGTACCAGATGAATTACTACATAGTTTAACAAGAGGTGGCATAAATGAATAAAACAGAATTGATTCAAGATGATCATGATTACGTATGGCATCCGTTTACACAAATGGGTGTTTATTCAGAAACAGATCCAATAATTATTGAACGCGGAGAAGGCAGTTATCTCTACGATGTAAACGGCAAAGCCTATCTCGATGGTTATGCTTCTTTATGGGTGAACGTACACGGTCATAATAATGCTCGATTGAATAATGCGATTAACGAGCAACTTGGTAAAATAGCACATTCTACTTTACTCGGGTCTTCAAATGTACCATCAATTGAACTCGCAAAACGTCTAGTAGAAATTACACCAGGCAATTTACGTAAAGTATTTTACTCAGATACAGGAAGTGCTTCTGTAGAAATTGCGATTAAGATGGCTTATCAATATTGGAAGAATAAAAACCCGGAAAAGTATGCTGCGAAAAAGAAATTTCTCACGCTTAAAAACGGATATCATGGAGACACTATAGGAGCAGTGAGTGTCGGTGGCATTGATGCATTTCATGCGATTTTTAAAGATTTGATTTTTGAAAATATCCAAGTCGGCTGTCCTTCTTTATTTAAGTCAGATTATGAAACAGAAGCAGAATTAATTGAAAGTATCACAGCTGAAATACGAGAAATATTAGAAAAGCAAAGTGAAGAAATTTGCGGATTTGTCATTGAACCTTTAATACAAGGGGCAACCGGTTTATATGCGCAGCCTGTTCGATTTTTAAAAGAAGTTGAAAAGTTATGCCGAGAATTCGGTGTTTTATTAATTGTAGATGAAGTAGCAACAGGATTCGGCCGCACAGGTACTATGTTTGCATGTGAACGTGCAGATGTAAATCCAGACATTATGTGTTTGGCTAAAGGAATTACAGGAGGATATCTACCGCTTGCGGCTACATTAACTTCTCAAGAAGTATATGATGCTTTCTTAAGCGGCAGTCATGCAGAAAAGACTTTCTTCCATGGACATACGTATACTGGCAACCAAGTAACATGTTCGGCTGCTATTGAAAACTTGAATTTATTCGAGGAGACAAACTTGATTGCACATATTGAGAAAACATCAGCACTATTGAAAAGTGAATTAGAAGCATTAAACAATTTAGATTATGTAGGCAACATTCGAGGTTACGGATTGATGTATGGAGTAGAACTCGTTGAACCGAAAGAGACAGAAAGTCCATTATCAATAGCGACAGTTGAAAAGATTATTCAAACTTGTAAAGAAAACGGATTGATGATTCGTAATTTAGAAAATGTCATCACATTTGTGCCTGTATTAAATATGAGTGAATCAGAAATTAAAAAAATGACAGACATTTTTAAAAATGCTTTGAACCATGTAATGCACGAAACAATAGCTTGATGCAGAGACCTCTTATAATCTTGGAATAAGGTTATGAGAGGATTTCTTTTTAAATATGCTCAAAGCTTTTCAAGTTTTCTTGTTGAAAACATATAAATGATATAAAAGTTGTGTGCTATTGTGTATACTACAGATAAAGTGTAACAACCTACAAATAGATAACGGAGGTTATGGAATGAAATTAAGATATCTGACTGCTGGTTTACTGGCATCAACTTTGTTATTGACGGCGTGTGGACAAGGGGAAAAGAACGAAGATACAAAGTCAGAAAGCAAGTCTGATTCAGGAAACAAAAATGACGGTTCAGGGTTCAGCAATTCTAAAAAGAAAGATGATAATAATTCAAGCTCTGAACATTCGACGTCACATTCAGATTCAAAAGACAATTCTAACTCAAGTCATGAAAGCTCTAATAGTGACAATTCTAAAAACGAAGATACCAACAGTACTCAATATTTAGCAAAAGTTTGGGCAGCCGCATTACCTGCATATCGTTCTTCAGGTAAAAGTCAATTTGATGATATGACAATAACTCACTATGATGTTTCTGGAAATGTGCTCAATCCGTACAATGCAAATAACTCAGTTAAATTCCCAGAAGGTACACAAACACTTTCAGGATCGCCGACAGCAGCAGGTAGTGTAACTTATAGCAATAATGGTGATGGTACGATAAATGTATATAGTGTACCCACACATTTCCATGACCATGAATGGTTAGAAGATCCAGAGTTCAGTAAAAGTGAATCAAAACGTATTATGGATAATCCGAAAGTAGTTAAGTTGTATGATGGTAATCAATCTGCTTTAGATGAGATAGCTTCTAAAATAGAAGAGGGCGGACACCTTAAAGAAGATATTGTAAATTACAATGGAAGCGATAGTTTAAGCAGTTCAAAAGACTCTGACAGTTCTAGTGAGGATGATTCATCTTCAGATGACAGCAGTTCTTCTGAAGAAGTTACTCGTGATAATGTGATTGATAAAGTAGAAGAATATGAAGGCCATAAATTAGATACGGATACTTACACATATAAAGAACCTGAGCAAAAAAGCGATGGTAGCTGGGGCTTCTCTTTTGATGATAAAGACGGCAACTTAGCAGGTTCTTATGTTGTAGATCCTGATGGTCATGTCACTGAATATGATGCAGATGGAAATGAAGTTTAATATTAAATTAATAAAGTAACATAAATGCCTTTGCGGTCGCACTCAAGCGTGTTTTATTGCTGTATTTAGGGAACTTTTTCAAAATATTTTGTTATTTTACACATACTTTTTAACTGAGCGTGTATAGTATTAATAAGCAACATGTTTTCGAAACTTTTTCCAAAACGAGATAAAACAGGAGGTCAGTATGATGTTCAAATATGTAGCGGCTGGGGTATTAGCCTCAACATTAGTTGTAACAGCATCCGGACAAGATGAAAAAGGCGCGAAGACGAGTGAGAACGGAAATCTATTGCAAGCAGTAACGCAAGGAAATGTAGCAGAAGCTGGTGCAGTAACTACTACTGCTTACCAAAAAGAAATAGCCAAAGTTTGGTTAGCGGGATTACCGGATTATCAAAATAAAAACGTACCAAATGGTTTTGAAATTAATGTAAGAGATGTATCTGGACAGGCAGTTAATCCAAACATGCCAGCTGAATCTGCAAAATATCCGCAAGGCACAAAAGAATTATACGGTAGTGCAAATGCTCAAGGACATGTCGTTTATAAAGAAAATGGCGACGGTACAGTAAGCATTTATGATGTACCTATGCATTTCACTGGTCATGATTGGAACAGTGCAGGTTTCAACAAATCAGAAACACAAAGAATTATCGATAATCCAAAAGTAGCTACACCTTATAACGGTGATGAAGCAACTATTTCTGCATATGCTTCTACTGTAAAATAATAGTCAGACATAAAGAAGCACCTATCCTTCAAGTGGTGAGAAGGATGGGTGCTTTTGTTATTTTCGATATTGATTGAAATCAATAATGTTACTATTGTTGTTAGATTGCGGAGGTTCAGTATTATTTGATTCATCATCTTCTGTCTCTATTTGTTCAAACAACTTTGCTAAATCTTCCTCAGTTTTGATTTTGCCATCCATTATTTGTGTGATGACTTGAGCGACTTCGTCTTCATCATCTTCTTTAAGTCCGATTAATTCAGCAATCATATCACGCATACCTTCATCTTGACCAGCTTCAGCGAATGCTGCAATTGCATCTTCCACATTTTCAGGCGCTTTGTCTGTCATGGCTTGCAGCTTTTTCATTTGCGCTAATTCTTCATACATTTCTCTTTCTTCAGGTGAAACTAAATCTAACGGGTCGATACCTTTAAAGGCAAAGTATTCTTGCAAGAATTCAAATACATCTACAGGCATATATAAAATATGTGATAATTCATCTTTACCGATAATAAAGACTTCTAAATCTAACTCTCCCATTTCGTCATAAGGAATGGTGTTGCGATTTTCAATCATAAAGTAAGCAATCAGTCCAAGAGCATCAGGACTTAAGCGTTCAAATAATTCAAATGGATCTTCCATCAATTTATCTTCGATTAAGTTGATAATGTAATCTTCATTACCTTTAGAGAAACCTTTAATTTTGAAAATACGACAGATTTCTTTTAAATCTTTGACATAGAAATTAGATAAATAGTCTCGTAAATATAAATGTTCATATTCTTCACGTGCTTCTTCAGTGAAATGCATGTCTATCAACATTTCCATTTCTTCGTCATCTAATGGTGTTAATGGACGATACTTGCCGCCTAAGACGTATTGGTTATATTTATTTAAGAAGTTTACATCAATATAATAACTATCTTTTTCAAGAGACATCAGGTAGTTTGTTGTCATTAAATATTCCATTTCATATGCTTGATTACTTGGTAAAGCAGGTGTATCAGTTTCTGACATGATTAAACTTTCAATCAACTGCTTTTCTGTGTTGGAGATATATTTAGCAAATTCACGGTAAATTTGTTCTTCTGGTACATTTCCAGAATGACTTTTAGTAAAGTCTTTATTGAAAGCTTCAATCGCAGCAAGCAGTTGAAGTTTATTTCCTTTAATGCTGAAAGGGAATTGTTCCAAAATAGGTCACCTCATGAATAGTAGATTTACTTTACTCTACATTTTAACGTAATGTAGATGAATGACCTAATAATTACACTATTTAAGTTGGAAATATGGTAAATTGATAGATAGAAATCCTGCAAACAAGGAGAACAGACTATGGATATGACAACTATCGTTTTTGCATTAATTATATTAGTAAGCTTTATATTAACTAATATGATTTCCAATCGATTTATTAAATATAAAGACAGTACAGGTTTATTCCTGCTTACTCGTGTCGGTATTTTTATAGGTATTTATCTCGTTTTATTTGGTGTATATTATTTAATATTCTTAACTTAAAAGTGCGATAAGTCTTTTGGAAAAGAAAGCCGGAAGTACAAACGGAGCTGAGTTATTTATTCCTCAGAACCTGAAGTACTTCCGGCTTTTTGTGGCTATATGTTGAAATAAATTTTATTTTTAAAGCTTATACAGGTCGAACTGTAATTTCATTTACATTCACATAGTCTGGTTGAGATAAAGCATACACGACAGCGTTTGCGATATCTTTAGGTTCTAGCTTTTTACGATCTTCTGGTTGATAATGTCTCGTTATTTCTGTATCAACCAAACCAGGTGAGATGCTTGTTGCACGAATACCTGTTTTAGCAAGTTCTTTTTCTAAACCTTGTGTAATCGCATGAACAGCTGTTTTAGTCGCACTGTAAATAGCACTGCTTTTTGTTACTTCAAACCCTGAAATAGAAGCAATATTAAAGATATGACCGCTAGATTGTTGTTGGAAATGCGGCATTACAGCATTAATAGCATATAATAAGCCTTTCACATTTACATCAATCATGTCATCCCAAGCTTCAACTTGGCCCTCTGTAATTTTTGAAGATTTCATTTGGCCAGCACTGTTAACTAAAATATCAACTTGACCGAACTGTTCAATTGTTTGTTTTACAACATTATCTACTTCATCACGGTTGGTAACATCTGCAGTCATAATATCAAAATGTTTAGCGCCTGCTTTACGCAATTCTGCAGAAACTGCTTCAAGTTTATCTTCACTGCGTGCAACTAATACTACTGTGGCACCTTCATTTGCGAGTTTCAATGCAATGGCTTTACCGATACCGCTGCTCGCACCAGTAATGATGGCTACTTTCTTATTAATTTCAGTCATTCATTCTCCGCCTTTCATTTTAATAAATTAGCTCTACATTATCATAATACCTTTTCTGGTATAGGGTTAAGCAAGAAATAAGATTGGTTCATTTATGATATATGTCAAAGTGATGAAGTGTGTTGCGTTAATAATAAATTAGACAGAGCTATCAATCGAATTACAGCATTATTAATAATAGTAGAAACAATCTCGATTGATAGATATGTTGTTGTTCAATCTTTGCAAAAAGCAGTATTCCCCATTCTGCCGGTAGTTTAATATGATGTTGAGGGCGTGAAATCGACATTCAAGGATGAAACGCTTTCATTTTTATCGTACAATTGGGATACAATTAGATTGTGGGCGCGTGAAGCGGTGAGGGCCGCTGAAAATTACGGGCAATATATAGAGAGAAAGGGGAGTCTAATATGATTGTGCTTACAGTGCTTCAATTTATTATCAATACGATTTTAGTAGGTGCACTTTTAGCTATTATTATCACAGCGTTAGTTTTATTGTTTAAAGACAAAAGACAGAAACAACATAGTGTATTAAGAAATTATCCAGTGTTAGCTCGGGTTCGTTACTTTTTTGAAAAAATAGGACCGGAATTGCGTCAATATTTGTATTCTGATGATACGAAAGGTAAACCATTTTCACGTAGTCAGTATACAAGTATTGTGAAAGCAGGAAAGTATAAATCACGTATGGCAAGTTTCGGGACTGAGTATGATTATGAAGATGGATTTTATATCCAAAATACAATGTTTCCAAAACAAGCTTCAGAATTACGTATTGATCAAACAGGAATGATTTCAACGTTTATTTATAAAATAGATAATGAACGGTTGTTTGACCGTGATGAACATCGCGTAGAAGATAAGGTGGATCCATTTTACTTATCTGACGAAGATGCTGTAGTGCTTGGAGAAAATTTGGAACATCCTTACAAAGTGAAACGTCTTGTCGGCCAATCCGGAATGAGTTATGGTGCATTAGGTGAAAATGCGATTACTGCATTGTCAATCGGGTTAGGACGTGCAGGTACTTGGATGAATACCGGTGAGGGCGGTTTATCCAATCATCATTTAAAAGGCGGCGGCGACATCATTTTCCAAATTGGGTCTGGATTATTTGGTGTACGTACAGCTGATGCAAAATTTGACCCTAAAGCATTCAAAACTTTAGCCAAAAGAGACCAGATAAAAGCGTTTGAGATTAAATTGGCACAAGGCGCAAAAACACGCGGCGGTCACATGGAAGGTGAAAAGGTTACAGAAGAAATTGCAAATATCCGTCATGTAGAACCGGGTAAAACCATTAATTCACCGAACCGTTTTGATTTCATTCATAGTAATGACGACTTAATCGATTTTGTGACAGAGCTTCAAGAAATGGGTCAAAAACCAGTAGGCTTCAAAATCGTTGTCAGCAAAGTAGCAGAAATCGAAGAGCTTGTTAAAACGATGGCAAAACGCAAAGAGTATCCGAACTTTA
Source organism: Staphylococcus carnosus (assembly GCF_900458435.1). Classification (NCBI taxonomy): domain Bacteria; kingdom Bacillati; phylum Bacillota; class Bacilli; order Caryophanales; family Staphylococcaceae; genus Staphylococcus; species Staphylococcus carnosus. The sequence continues at coordinate 290,867 of NZ_UHCT01000001.1, forward strand.
TCACAGTAGATAGCGGTGAAGGCGGTACGGGTGCGACATTCCAAGAATTGCAAGATGGTGTCGGTTTACCTTTATTTACTGCGTTGCCGATTGTGTCTGGAATGCTAGAAAAATACGGCATACGTGACCACGTTAAGATTTTTGCATCCGGCAAGTTAGTTACACCAGATAAAGTTGCGATTGCGCTTGGATTAGGTGCAGATTTAGTCAATGTAGCACGCGGTATGATGATCAGTGTTGGTTGTATTATGAGTCAACAATGTCATATGAACACATGCCCAGTAGGCGTAGCTACAACAAATCCTAAATTAGAAAAAGGCTTGATAGTCAGCGAGAAAAACTATCGTGTTACGAATTATATTACGAGCATGCACGAAGGGTTATTTAATTTAGCTGCAGCGGTCGGTGTTGAAAGTCCGACTGAAATTACACAAGATCATGTCATTATTAAAGAAGGCGGCGGTTTGCGAACAATCGGTGATTATAAATTAAAACTGATTGAAACAGGACGAGAAGCAGAACGCCAAAGAGAAACAGCTTCATAAAAATATGATTAAGACAGACGTGAGGGCGTCTGTCTTTTTTATGTAAAGCAACCATATTATGTATGTTACTTAATATAATTAACAAACAAACTTAAAGACGGCTTAAATTCTATTATGGTATGATAAGGAGCATGCCAAAAAAGTGAAATGAAAGAAAAGTAATAATTAAAAGGAGATGAAATATGTCTTTAAAATCAAAATTAATCATGATTGTAACCATGCTTTTAGGCGGATTCTTCGGTTTATTGAATGAAACTTTATTAGCAACTGCTTTACCAAGTATTATGAAAGATTTCAATATCGAATATACTCAAGTACAATGGCTGACAACGGCCTTCTTACTTACAAATGGTGTTGTAATCCCATTATCTGCTATGATTATTCAACGTTATAGCACGCGTCAGGTCTTTTTAACTGCAATTCTTATATTCTTAATCGGTACAGTTGTTGCAGGTTTCAGCCCGAACTTCACAGTTTTATTAGTTGCACGTATTGTGCAAGCGTTAGGTTCAGGTATTATGATGCCTTTAATGATGACAACCATTCTTGATATCTTCGAACCACATGAACGTGGTAAATACATGGGGATATTTGGTTTAGTTATCGGATTAGCTCCGGCAATCGGACCAACTTTATCAGGTTATCTTGTAGAATATTATGATTGGCGTTCTTTATTCCATGTTGTGACACCTATCGCAGCACTGACGTTCTTACTGAGTTTGAAATTTATCAAAAATGTGGGAACGACACGAAAAGTACCTATTGACTTGATTTCTATCGTACTTTCAGTACTTGGATTCGGAGGACTTTTATATGGTACAAGTTCGATTTCTAGAGATGGTTGGGATGATCCGATTGTCCTTACAACTATTCTAGGCGGTCTCGTACTGGTTGTACTCTTTATCTTCCGTCAAACACGCCTTGAAACACCATTGCTTGATTTCCGTGTGTTTAAAGAAGGTCAGTTCGCAGTGGGTATTTTAATTATGGCATTGACAATGATTGCTATGATCGGTTCTGAAACAGTTTTACCAATTTTTGTACAGAATATTATGGGCAAACCTGCTTTAGAATCTGGATTAACCCTTTTACCAGGTGCTATTGTGATGGGTTTTATGTCTGTCTTTTCCGGGTTGCTATTTGAAAAATTCGGTGCAAAAATTTTAGCATTTATCGGCATGGGCATTGTGGTAATTACGACATCTTATTTTGTCTTCATGGATGAACACACTTCAACAGTAATGTTATCGACAGTTTATGCTATTCGTATGATTGGTATTGCACTAGGATTGATGCCATTGATGACACATACAATGAATCAGTTGTCTCATCAAATGAACGCGCATGGTTCTTCAATGACGAATACCGTTCAGCAAATTTCTGCTTCAATCGGTACAGCGATTCTGTTTACAATAATGAGTCATTATGCAAAAGCATTTAAACCAGATATGGCAGATTATAAAGGCATGGCACCTAAAGAAATCAAAGCAACTATTGCCAAAGATGCAATGTTGAATGGTTATCATGCTGCTTTCTGGTTCACTGTTATTATCGCGATTATCGCATTCTTCAGTGTCTTCTTGCTGAAAAATAAAAAGAAAGCAAAACAATCCGCTTCTATTGAACATAACGCTTAGCTTATAGAAAAAGAAGAGTTGGATTATAAAGCGGAATCTCTAATCACACATTAATATGAACATATAAAAAGGAAGGTAACTTCTGAAATGATATAGCACCCAAAAAGTTGGAACTAACGGTTCAGCTTTTGGGTGCTTATTTATATTCCATTATTTTTTAATATCAACATTTTAATTAACTTCTAATATCTTAATTTTATGGTAATCCAGCCACGCAACTCCCAGTTTTCAAAGAGTTTATTTGCGATAGAACTTAAAAAATGAATAGATTGAATATGTTTTTAAATTATATTGACACCCTCTAAAGCACAATTTATAATTACATTGATAACGATTATCAATTTCATTTGCAAAGATTAAATTGGGAAGTTGAAAAAATAAGAGGTGACGATATGAAAAAGGTAACATCAGTTTTATTAGCAACATCGATTTTATTAGCAGGATGCGGAAATGGTAACAGTGATTCTAACGAGAAAAAGGCAGATTCTAAATCATCTTCTAAAAATAAAAAAGAACTCAAACATGCGACAGCAGAATATAAAAAGTACACAGATAAACAATTGGATGAATTCTTAAAAGGGACAGAAGCATTCACAAAAGCTGTGAAAGATAAAGATACAGAAAAGGCAAAAGAACTTTATCCGAAAGTACGTATGTATTACGAACGTTCTGAACCAGTTGCAGAATCTTTCGGAGACTTAGACCCTAAAATTGATGCACGTCTTGCTGATATGAAAGAAGACAACAAAGAAAACGAATGGACAGGCTATCATAAAATTGAAAAAGCATTATATCAAGATAATCAATTGAACGCACAAACTGATAAAGATGCAGATCAATTATTAAAAGATGCGAAAGAGTTAGATGCAAAAGCGGATACTTTAGAGATTACGCCTAAACTGATGTTACAAGGTTCTGTCGATTTACTAAATGAAGTTTCAACTTCGAAAATTACTGGAGAAGAAGAAATCTATTCTCATACTGACTTATATGACTTCAAAGCGAATATTGAAGGGGCACAAAAAATCTATGAACTCTTCAAACCGATTTTGAACAAAAAAGATAAAAAATTAAGCGAAACGATTCAAACTGATTTTGATAAAGTTAACCAATTGCTTGATAAATATAAAGAAGGCGACGGTTATGCTTCATATGAAAAAGTAACAAAAGCAGACCGCAAAGCTTTATCAGATACTGTAAATGCTTTAGGTGAACCGTTAAGTAAGATGGCTGTGGTTACAGAATGACACAAGACAAGCATGAAGGTAATGAAGTTTCACGTCGTTTTTTTCTGAAAATGTTAGGTATCGGCGGTGCAGGCGCAGTCATCGGTGCTAGTGGAGTCGGCGGCATTTTTTCTTTCAAGTCGATGTTTGATACACCTGAAGATAAAGACAACGATGCTTATGAATTTTATGGGAAAGTGCAACCGGGTATTACAACACCTTCACAGAAAAATATTAATTTTGCAGTGATTGATTTAAAAAGCAAAGATAAAGCGGCTATTCAAGAAATGTTTAAAGAGTGGACAAAAATGAGCGTTAAAATGATGGATGGTACGTTAATTGGAAAATCTACCAAAAATAGTTTGCTTCCGCCTGAAGATACAGGTGAAGCAGTTGGGCTGAGTGCGAGCAAGCTGACATTGACTTTTGGTATCAGCAAGTCATTTATGAAAAAGCTCGGGTTATCTAGTAAGATACCGTCTGATTTCAAAGACTTGCCTCATTTTCCCAATGATCAACTAGATAAAGATTTAACAGGCGGAGATATTATGATTCAAGCTTGTGCTAATGACCAGCAAGTTGCTTTCCATGCTATACACAACTTGATTCGTCCATTTCGGGATTTAATCCAAGTGAAATGGTCTCAAACTGGTTTTGTTTCAGGTAAACCGAAAGAAACGCCTAGGAATCTAATGGCTTTCAAAGATGGGACTGTCAATCCGCGCAGCAATGATGAATTTAAAGATTATGTCTTTAAAAATGAAGGCTGGGCTAAAAATGCGACCTATTGTATTGCACGTAAAATCCAAATTCATATTGAAACATGGGATCGTACCTCATTAGATGAACAAGAAGCAACGTTTGGACGTTATCGTCATAGCGGTGCACCGCTTGGTAAAAAGAAAGAATTTGATGAGATGGATTTAAAAGCTAAAGACAGTGCAGGACAACCGGTTATTCCGGCTGATGCGCATGCGCGTTTAGCTAAAGAAGCAAAGACATCTATTTTACGACGTGCCTACAATTATATGGATGGTACGAATGAAGATACAGGAGCACTTAATACTGGATTGCTCTTTTTATGTTTCCAAAAATCACCTCAGCAATTTATAGACATCCAGAATCATTTAGGACATAAAGACAAGTTGAATGAATATATCACCCATCGTGGTTCAGGACTTTTCCTTATTCTCCCCGGGGTGAAAAAGGGAGGATATCTGGGTGAGACATTATTTAGTTAAAATAGCATTATGTATCGCTTTGCTGAGCCTTTTGTTTCCGCTGAAAGGATTATCAGTAAGTGAAGCGGAAGAAACAAGTATGAGTGATGCTTATATTGCGATTTCTGATGCGAAAGAGACGTTGAATGATAAAGATAAATCAGAAGCAGATAAAAAAGCAGCCGTCGATAAAGTGAAGGCTGAAATCGATAAATTAAAAATTGATAACAGTAAATCAGGTAAAAAAGTTAAAGATGAAGTGAAAGCATTAGATCAAACACCTTCTGATAAGAAAAAAGCAGCTGATATGTCAGATTTGACTAAAGCCCTGATTGCTTATGAAAATGCACAAGCCAGCAGTAATTCTGGTGCGGAAATTAAAAAATTGCAAGATGCGATTGATGGTAAAGGTAAAGCGATGAAAGATGCCATCAAAGCAAAAGACCAGACACAATTGAAAGCTTTGAATGCACAATTGAATCAAATTTGGACAAGTAATGAAACAGTTATCAGAAATTATGATGCAGATAAATATGGCCAAATTGAAGTTGCATTAATGCAGTTGCGTGTGGCTGTAGAAAAAGAACCTTTAAAAACGCAGAAAGTTGAAACAGCTTGGCAGACTTTTAAATCGGGGATTGATAATGTAAATAAGAAACAATCTTCAGATGAAAAAGGACAATATAAAGCAACGCAATTGAATGATGAACTGGATACAGCGATTCAAGCAATTGAGGATAATGATTTAGACAAAGCTGATGCAGCGTTAGGCAAATTTATTCAGATTTGGCCTTATGTTGAAGGTAAGATTCAAACTAAAAATTCAAGTTTATATACAACGATTGAAGATAAAATTCCTTATTATCAAAGTATTTTAGATAACTCGAACAAAGAACGTGTGAAAGATGGTTTGTCAGATATCAATTCAGATATTAAAGATACTATCGGAAAATCAGGTTACAACGCAATTGATGTAATGGTGATTTTCTTACGTGAAGGCTTGGAGGTCTTGTTAATTGTGATGGCATTGGTCGCAATGACACGCCAATCTAAAGATAAGAAAGGTACAACTAGCGTTATCGGCGGTGCTTTGCTTGGTTTGGTTTTGAGTTTGGCATTAGCGTTTGTATTCATCCAAACACTTGGAAATAGCGGGATTTTAAGAGAAGGGATGGAAGCGGTATTAGGTATCGTTGCTGTTATTTTGATGATTGCGGTAGGTATTTGGATGCATAATAAATCAAATGCACAACGTTGGAATCAAATGATGCAGTCCATGTACGATAAAGCAACCAATAACCGAAGCTTAGTTTTATTGGGATTAATTGGATTAATCTCAGTCATGCGTGAAGGTGTAGAAGTAATTCTTTTCTATATGGGTATGATTGGAGAAGTTTCAGCTAAGGACTTCATTTTAGGTATTGGAATTGCTTTAGTGATTCTCGCAATATTTGCAGTGTTGTTCCGCTTTATTGTCCACCTTATTCCTATCCGTTATATTTTCCGTGTGCTGTCTATCTTAATCTTTGTAATGGCCTTTAAAATGCTTGGTGTCAGTATTCAAAAAATGCAATTGCTTGATACTGTGTCACGTCATGGTATTGAACACTTGCCGACATTGAGTTGGATCGGATTCTATCCGACATGGGAAACAATAGTACCACAACTTATTTTTGTAATACTTATCGCAGTCTATACGTATTATTCAAATAAAAGAAAACAATTATAAACAGCAAACACCCGTTTTACACGATTTAGATGTGTAAGACGGGTGTTTGTTTTAATGTTCAGGAAATGTCTCAGAATTACGTAACTGTGTTATTTTTACAATAATCATACTGACTTCGAATAATAAAATCAGAGGTATAGTAAGTAAGATGTTCAGCATGAGATCTGGTGGCGCAACGATGCTGGCACCGACAAAACATGCGAAGTAAACATATTTACGCGATTTGGATAACTGATGCGTAACGATTAAACCGAATTTGGCTAATCCAAATAAAAGAACTGGCAGCTGGAATAATAATCCGAAGATAAGCAGCCAACGTAATAGTTCTGACAAATATTCCTTAAAACCGATAACAGGAGCAATATCCATAATACCTGATAAATTAAGCGAGAAATGTATAATCAACGGAAAGCCTATAAAATAAGCAAAAGCGATTCCTAAAAAGAAAAAGAAAGCACAAAATACGCTATAACGTCTGATAAATCCTTTTTCGTTTTCATGTAAACCAGGTGCTATAAATGCCCATAATTGATAGAAAATAATGGGTGATACTAATAGTAATGCCACAAAGAAAATAATCATAACATAGATTTGAATCATTTCAGTAAAAGAAAATGCATGTAATGTCATGTTGCCACGTTTAATCTCTTGAATAAACGGGTGTATCCACCAATGAGATGAAATATATATTATTAAAACTGCAATAATAAATGCAATTCCTGCTTTGAGTAAGCGACTGCGTAATTCACCAAAATGATCGAGCAAACTTGAAGTATAACTGTTTGTATTTGTTTGATAGGACTCTGATATGGTATCTGTATATCTATTATTTAGTTGATTCTTTTCGCTGAGATTCTGAGGGTTTACTGGGTGTCTCATGAGAATCTTCGTCAATATGTTCAGCTGCAGATTTGAATTCTTTTAAAGTTGATCCAATAGCTCTTCCGAACTGAGGAAGTTTTGTAGGTCCAAAAATAATTAATGCAATAATCGCAATTACAACTAAACTCGTGGGGCCTGTGATGCCAAGAACAAACATATTTGTAAACATAGGATGTACCTCTCTTAATTATTAATTATCTTTACTTTATACTTAATGATAAAGATTATCAATATCAATTGGGGAAATAATTTTAATAGAAGGTAAAATAATGGCAACTAAGAAGGATAGTTTGAATTGGAAGTAGCTGATTAGCGTTAAGTAAAGAAAAAGAAAACCCACCAAGTACTAAAGAACTTGATGAGTTTTCCCGAATTGTATGATCAACTATCACAACATATAAAGTGCGTAAAAGTTACAAATTAGCCTAACAACAATTTGGCTATTTGTTGTCGGCGGTGGTAAAATATTTGCATGAGTAAAGAACCTTGCACTTTTTTGTGAGCACCTCTCTGGGCCTTAAATTGGACAGCAGAGAGGGGTGATAGCGATGCATACATTGATAGAAATAAATATCAATGCAGATACATTACTAACCGTTGTGTTAGCGATTATACTGATAATGTCCGCTATAAGCCGCATGACAAAAAAATAAGCTGATTAAGTTTCCTAGAACTTAATCAGCCAACCAAAAGGTTCGTTTGGTATTCACAAGCACGAGTTGTGAGCCTTTACTCAGAGGATACTAGTTACAGCTAGTATCCTCTTTTTATTACAAGTAAATCATAGCATGAAAACACCATCACCGCAACAAACAAAGTGTAAAAAGGTTACAAAATAGCCTAACAACAATTTGGCTATTTGTTGTCGGCGGTGGTAAAATATTTGCATGAGTAAAGAACCTTGCACTTTTTTGTGAGCACCTCTCTGGGCCTTAAATTGGACATCAGAGAGGGGTGATAGCGATGCATACATTGATAGAAATGAATATCAATGCAGATACGGTCCTGACCATTGTGTTAGCGATTATACTGATAGTGTCCGCTATAAGCCGCATGACAAAAAAATAAGCTGATTAAGTTTCCTAGAACTTAATCAGCCAACCAAAAGGTTCGTTTGGTATTCACAAGCACGAGTTGTGAGCCTTTACTCAGAGGATGCTAGAGGCAACTAGTATCCTCTTTTTTATTACAAATACATTATACCATAGCAAATTAAAGTTAAACAACTAATTAGTAGGCAAAAGTTACACCAAGATATCGAATATTAAGAAAACGCTTACAACTTTTTAACTATATACCTCCAGAATCTGATAAAATGGTACAAATGATAAATAAAGGGGATATTTGCATATGACAGATTTACAAAATATTGAACCGCAAGCACTGCGTAAATTAATTAGGGATAAGAAAGTGACTGGACATACTAGCGGTATGGCAAAGGGATATATACAAGCTAACGTAGTGATTCTACCATTAGATTACGCTTATGATTTTCTTAAGTTTTGTTTTAAAAATCCTAAAACTTGTCCACTTCTTGATATTTCAGAAGTAGGAGAAGTCAATTTTTCAAAATATGGTAAAGATGCAGATATTACAACAGATGTAGGAGCCTATCGTGTATATGAAAATGGAGAACTTATTGAAACACCTACAGATGTTAAACATTTATTTAATGATCAAATGGTCAGCTTTTTAATTGGATGCAGTTTTACATTTGAACACGCATTGTTAGAAGCAGGAATCCCATTACGACATCTAGAAGAAGGACACAATGTACCAATGTATATTACTAATATACCTGCTGAACCAGCTGGGCGCTTTGAGGGTAATATTACAGTAAGTATGCGTCCTATGACAATGAAAGATGCGATTCGTGCAACTGAAATCACGACACACTTTAAAAATGTTCATGGTACTCCGATTCATATCGGCAACCCAGCAGACTTCGGTATTAAAGATCTGGAGAACCCAGATTTCGGAGAACCGGTAAAAATTAAGGACAACGAAGTTCCGGTATTTTGGGGATGTGGGGTAACACCGCAATCTGTAGCACTTGATGCTAAACCAGAATTGATTATTACTCATGCGCCAGGCCATATGTTTATTACGGATGTAAAAGATAGCGAACTAAGTGATTAAACTCAAAATAAAATCTAGAAATATCTATTCATTAAATGGATATTTAGAATGTCGACCCAGTCTAGCTGGGTCTTTTTTAATTTTCTTTTAAAATAATACACATATTTCGATATTTGTATAGTTTTGTTATAGAAAATGAGTTTAAATGTAAATTCTGTTTTATATAAATAATAGTTGGGAAAAGACTAATGTAAAAATAATTTTATTAATGTGTGAGGGGGATTTACATTGAGTAATAAAGAGGAAAATAACAATAAAAAGCTTGAACAGTTAGAACAATTTAAGAAAAATGGTAAAGACCAACCGATGACTACAAATAACGGCACAAAAGTCAGCGAAGATGAACTCACTTTAACAGCAGGAGAACGTGGACCGAGTTTATTAGAAGACTTCCATTTCAGAGAAAAAATCATGCATTTTGACCATGAGCGTATTCCTGAGCGTGTTGTACATGCACGTGGCTTTGGTGCACATGGGGAATTCGAAGTTTATGAAGACTTATCAAAATATACATCAGCTGATTTCTTAACGCATCCAGGTAAGAAAACACCAGTATTTACACGTATTTCTACAGTACAAGGTTCAAAAGGATCACCTGATACTGTTCGTGATGTGCGCGGGTTTGCGACAAAATTTTATACAGATGAAGGTATCTTTGATTTAGTAGGTAATGATATCCCTGTATTCTTCGTACAAGATGCAATTAAGTTCCCTGACGTAATTCATGCAGTCAAACCGGAACCTGATACTGAAACACCTCAAGGCGGTTCAGCACACGATACATTTTGGGACTTCTTCGCAGAAAATCCAGAAACATCTCATACCACAATGTGGGTAATGAGTGACAGAGGTATTCCGAAAAATATACGTCAACTTGAAGGATTCGGCGTACATACGTATCGTCTAGTAAATGATGAAGGGGAATCTTTCTTTGTAAAATTCCATTGGCGTCCAGTACATGGATTAGAATCTTTAGTTTGGGATGAAGCACAAACATTACAAGGTAAAGATATCGATTTCCATCGTAAAGATTTACATGAATCTATTGAAAAAGGTGACTATCCTGCTTGGGAATTAGGTCTTCAAATTATTCGTGAAGATCAAGAATTCGATTTTGACTTTGATATTTTAGACCCTACTAAATTATGGCCAGAAGATGAAATCCCAGTGAAAGTTGTAGGTAAAATGACATTAAATCGAAACGTAGATAATGTTTTCGATGAAATAGAACAAATTGCTTTCCATCCAGGTCATGTAGTACCAGGTATTGATTTCTCAGATGATTCACTTTTACAAGGACGTCTTTTCTCATATACAGATACACAAATTTCACGTCTTGGCGGTCCTAATTTCAACCAAATTCCTATTAACCGTCCAGTGAACAAAGTGCACAATAACCAACGTGATGCAATGTACCAAATGGACATCCATACAGATAAAACTTCATATCATAACAATGGTTTAGAAGGTAATTGTCCATTTACAAGTTCTAAAGCACAAGGTGGTTACGAACACTATCCAGAACGTGTCGAAGGTCATAAAGTACGTACGCGCAGTGAAAGCTTTAAAGACTATTATTCACAAGCAAAATTATATCTTAACAGCCTAACAAAACCAGAGTACGATCATACTGTAGACGGTTTCTCATTTGAAATTGGTAAATGTAAAAGTATGGATGTACGCCAACGTGCAGTTAATCAATTGAATAAAATAGACCGTGAACTTGCTGAACGTGTAGCTGAGAATGTAGGTGTGACAGTTCCAGAAGAAAATGAAGAAGTCAAATCTGATAAAAAAGATAGTCAATTGACTATGGAAAAATACGACCGTCCATTACCAGGACATTCAGTTGCGGTATTGATTAATGGAGATGTAGATCCAGAAACATTGAAACAATATGCGAAAGAATATGCGTCTCAAGGATTGAATTATGCATTTGTCGGTAAACATCAAAAACAACTTTCAGATGATATTACAGTCAATGAAACATACGATACTGCACATCCAACTTTATTTGATAGTCTTGTAGTATTATCTGACGGTAATGGTTTAGTGCCAGATGCAGAAGAATTTGCTGCACTAGCTTACAAACATAAAAAACCAATTATCTTTAATAAAGCTGCAGCAGATGAGTTGCAAGATCAAAAAATTAAGCTTGATGCGCCAGGTGTATTTGTATCTGATGATCCGGATACAATCGTGAAAGCATTTGATAAAGTGCGTTATTGGGATAGAAAATAATCAATATAAAACACTGTTGAGATGAATGTCTTAAAGCGTTTTATAAAAATGAAGTTTTAAGTAATAAACGGCCGAGAGAAGTATCCTTGGCCGTTTTTACTGTATATTTTTTGAAAAGATGATTCTAAACAAAAATGAAATGTTTGAATTTAAAAGTGTTAGCATTTTACGATTTCTCTTCATTTAAAGCATATTCATATAGTTTAGTAATTGTCTTGAATTTAGCATCTTCTAAATTTGTACGCCCATTTCGTAAATCTTGTACGGTTTGATAAGGAATATTTGCGTTTTTAGAAATTTTATAGCCGCTTTCTTCATTAAACAGTTTTTCAATCTTATTTTTAATTGTTGTAATTTCACTCATTTGTCTTTTCCTTTCTTTAGGTTGTTTTTAAATTAATATAAACGTGATTAAAAATAACTTATTTAATAGCTACCCTAAGTGTGTAAAAATATAAACAAATGGATGATTAAAATTTTATTTTGCTAATTAAGAATTTCGTTTAGGATTAATATTTCAAACTTTTAAGTTAAAGCATATTTGAATGCATTTTTAGAAATTATGAATAAACGAAACAAAAATTGTTATGAAATAGTCGAATTTAGCAATAAAAATGCCATCCCGAAATTTCATGCATCGTGATAAACTAAAACATGGGAAATTTTTCACAAAGTTCAGAAGGGAAAAGTGAGGAGTCAACATGTTCCTATTTATTACGGAAATTACAATTATGGTACTCGCCATTATTATGGGGCTTAGAACTGCTGGCGCACTTGGATGCGGAATATTTGCTATTGTTGCCCAGCTGATTATGATATTTATTTTTGGTCTGCCGCCAGGATCTGCACCAGTAACAGCTGTATTGATTATTTTATATATTGGAATTGCAGGCGGTACATTACAAGCAACAGGCGGTATCGATTACCTTGTATATCTTGCTTCAAAAATAATTGAACGTTTTCCTAAAACGATTATTTTTATCGCACCGATGATCGTCTTCTTATTTGTATTCGGTATTGGGACAGCTAATATTGCATTATCATTAGAACCGATTATTGCCAAAACTGCGACGAAAGCAGGTATTCAACCGAAGCGTCCGCTGATTGCATCTGTATTAACAGCGAACTTAGCATTGCTATGCAGCCCGGCAGCCTCTGCGACTGCTTATATTATTGCGACACTTGCAGTAACAGGTATTACGATGGGTAAATATTTATCTATTGTTTTGCCGACCGCATTACTTAGTATGTTAGCACTTAGCCTTTATTGTACATTTGTTGGGCGTAAACGGAATGTACAACCTAGTGTATTTGCTGAAAATATATTAAGTGATTTAGAAGAAGAAATGATCAAACCACATTTTCCACGTCGAGTAAAATTGGGTGTCGCTGCATTTTTAACAGGTGTTGCTTGTATCTTAGTCTTTGGTATTTTCTCAAATCTCGTACCAACTTTTAATGTAGATGGAAAGACAATAAAATTACAAACTACAGATATTGTGCAGCTATTTATGTATGCTAGTGCAGCCGTTAACTTAGTGCTTGTTAAGCTTAATACAAGCGATATTTTATCTTCGCATATCACGCAATCTGCAATTGGCGCATTATTTGCAGTGCTTGGACCAGGTTGGCTCGGTGCGACAATATTCGGCGCACCACAAAACAAACATATTATGACACGAGAAATAGGCGGCATCATTGAACATGTACCTTGGCTAGTCATTATTTTAGTGTCACTTGTGACTATTATCGTTATTTCGCAATCAGCAACGGCTTCTATCATGTTGCCGATTCTGATGAGCATCGGTATTCCTCCAACCTTCTTTTTAGCAATGGTGCAGACTTTAAATGTTAATTTTGTCATACCTGCACAACCCACATTATTATTTGCAGTTGATCTTGATGAAACGAAGCAAACACGTGCAACTAGTTTTATTGTTCCAGGTTTCTTTGTCATCACAGTTTCGATTATAATTGGGTTTACAATCAAATCAATATTAGGACTTTAAGTGAATTTAAGTACAGATTGAAACATTTAAAAAGTGTGTTTCAGTCTGTATTTTTTAGTTTTTGGATATGTTTAAGTTTTAAGAAATGTGTAATATTTAATAATGCATGAGTATAAATTTAATACAATCATTCCTACTGCAACAGAATGGGAGTCATGTAATTTTAAAAATTAATTGTAATTTCGAAAGAAAATAGTTGTAAAATACATGGAATCGTTATATCTTTGTATGATGTATTAAAAAGGACGATGTTTAAAAACAGATAGTGCCTACGTATTATTAAGTAGAGATTGGGGAATGTGATGAATGTCTAAAAGAAATAAAAAATTGGAACAGAGCCTAAGTGAAGAGAAAGTAAGATTCAAGCTCTATAAAGCAGGTAAACACTGGATAAAAGCTGGATTAAAGGATATTGAGTTATTACGTATAATGGGGATGCCTTTTGGCCGTAAGACGATTGAAAAAGAACAAAAATTAGAAATTGATGTGGACACAACTGATGATTTGAAGAAAGACTTTATCAAAAAGTCTGCAATGGTCGGCAGTGCATTTGCAACAATGAATTTAATTGACGGACACCAAGCTTTTGCAGCTTCAGAAACACCAGTTACCTCTGAATTATCATCTTTTAGTGAAACAGTGGCAAATCAAAATTCAACAACCCTGACAAAGTCCTCTACAAGCACATCTAACACAAGTACAAGTATAGAAAGTTCAGAAAGTGAAACAACGAATACATCTAGTCAATCTGAAAACACAACAAATACAGAAAGCAGCAATTCTGAAAATGTTGAATCTACACATTCAGAAAGTGCGGCCTCAACTTCTGAAAGTAATCAATCTAAAGAAAATCAGTCGACAGAAGCCAGCTCATCCTCGCAATCTGCTTCAACAGATCAACAATCAGAAAGTACTTCTGAAAAAGCAAGCACTGCAGGAGATGCAAGTCAATCAGAAACAAGTATTGCAAAATCTGCTGCGATAAGTGGTTCTGACAGTGGAAAAGCAGATAGTTCAGAAAGCGGATCAAGCTAAACTACAAGTGAGTCAAGCGACAACAAGCAACAAAAGAATTCTGAAAATTTAACGACGGGTAGTTCGACAACTTCTCAAAGTGCGGATGCTAAAAAGGCAGAAACTTCCGCATCTGATAAAACATCCGGTGCAAAAAGTACAACTTCTGAAAGTACTTCGACTTCAGATAAAACAAGTACAACAAGCTCTGAAGATACAACAAAAGCAGATGCTGGAAGTGCACAAAGTACGACATTATCAAACAATGCTTCAAGTAGTGTGAATCAATCAACAAGTACAAGTACGAGTATGTCTAATTCACCATTACGCGTGAGAATGTTAGCAGCAGCACCACAAGTCACTACGATGGCAGCTGCTGCAACGACGACAACTTCAACTTATATCGGAACAGGTAAAGATAAAGTAAATAATGTGCCGATTTATTATTACGTAACCATTACAAACAATGGTAATAATACAGTGACATTTGTATATACTGTGACATACGATAATCCGAATACGGATGCTATTGAAGCACCAGCTTTAACTTCAAATACGGTAACTATGAATACATGGGGAACAGCGACAGTGCCAATGCTTACTTTAGGTTCAGGATATGGTACTCCATCAAGTGTACAATCAGGTCTATCTTCTTGGAAAGCGCCGACATCATTTGTAACGACCCCTGCGCCTAATACTAATCCAATGACAAAAATCGGTAATGGTTATGGTTGGCCATCTACGACAATTACATCTTTTAACGAAGGCAAAGGTTACGGAATCACCTCTACCTTCACTGTACCGATTACAAACCCTAAAGGTGATTTATCTTTTACATTCATTCCTTATGCTTCGCAAAATGATAGCAGTATAGGAAAAGTGAATTACTTTACGACTACAATTACAGGAAATGACCCAGTACAATCACAATCGATAAGTACATCTATAGTGCAATCAACAAGTACTTCAACTAGTACAAGCGCAACATCAGTATCAACATCGACAAGCTCAAGTATTATAGCGGATTCTCAATCCAAAAGCACCTCAGCTTCAACGAGCAGCAGTGTTGTAACTTCAACCAATACAAGTACATCTGATTCACAGTCAACTAGTGGTTCATTGAGTACTTCCATTCAACAGTCGACAAGTAACTCAGCTTCTGTATCAGATTCTACAGCAGCATCTCAATCATTGAGCAGCTCAAAAAGTGGATCTATAGCAGCATCAGAAGCAACTTCGACATCAACAAGTACATCATTAAGCAATTCAAACTCTGGCTCGTTAAGTACTTCGATTGCAGCAAGTACTTCAAATAGTACATCTAATAGTGCATCACTAGCATCATCAGAATCACAATCAACAAGTACATCCAATGCGGCAAGTCAGTCTTTATCAACATCAGGTTCATTGAGTAGTTCAACAAGTACATCCAATGCGAATTCACTATCAACTTCAACATCAGCAAGTGAAGCAGCGAGTACTTCTAAGAGCAATTCAGTATCAGCAAGTAACTCAGCTTCTGAAAGTGATTCGATTTCTAAAGCAAATTCAATTTCAGCATCGCAATCAGCAAGCAGTTCATTGAGTACATCTGAACAAACATCAACATCAGCATCCACATCAGAAAGCACATCAATAAGCACTTCGAAATCAGCATCATTAAGTGGATCTTTATCAGCAAGTACATCAACAAGTACTTCAGATAGTGAAGTCACTTCAGCTTCAACTTCGACATCTAAAAGTGATTCTGTTGTTGAATCAAACTCGATTTCAACATCACAATCCTTAAGCAGTGCAGCAAGTACATCACTAAGTGAATCAACATCATCTTCATTATCAGGCAGCACATCAACAAGTACATCAGAGTCAGAAGCAGCAAGTACATCGCTTTCTACCAATATTTCAAATAGTACTTCGACGAGTCTTTCACAATCAATCAGTACATCAGATAGTACAGCAGCATCACAATCAAAAAGCACATCTGAACAAACATCTCTATCTGCTTCAACTTCAGAAAGTGTTTCGACAAGCACTTCGAAATCACAATCGTTAAGTGACTCAATTGCGACAAGTACATCAGCAAGTACTTCAACAAGTGATTCGGATTCTGCTTCACAGTCAACAAGCAGTTCATTAAGTACAGTTGAATCGACTTCTGAAAGCAGTTCACTATCAGCGAGTCTTTCTGAATCATTACGCAGTACATCAGAAAGTACGTCAACATCATTAAGCGACTCTAGCTCGCTAAGCAGTTCTTTATCGTTAAGCAGCTCACTTTCAACAGCGGCTTCAACAAGTGCTTCAGAATCATTAAGTGAGAGTTTAAGCGCATCAGTAAGTACGTCAACATCTAAAAGTGCAAGCAACAGTGCTTCATTAAGTGAGTCAAGTTCAATCAGTGCAGCATCATCTCAATCATTGAGTACCAGCTTATCATCAAGCGCTTCAGCATCTTTAAGCGACTCAATTGCGACAAGTACAAGTATCTCAAATAGTACTTCGGCTTCTCAAAGTATTGCAGCTTCAACAAGTGTGAGCACATCAGAAAGTACAACAGCTTCAACAAGTACTTCTGGATCATTAAGCACGAGCACTTCATCTAGTCTAGTAGAATCGGAAAGTGAATCAGACTCTATCAGTGCGAGTACATCAGAAAGTACAGCAGCTTCATCGAGTGAATCAGGGTCAATCAGCAGTAGTACGTCTGAAAGCACATCGCTTTCAACAAGTTCATCGGATTCTGTAAAAGAAAGTACTTCTTTAAGTACATCTGGTTCGACAAGCACTTCAACATCGATTAGTTCGAGTACATCTTCAAGTCTTTCAGATTCATTAAGAGAATCAACTGAAATCAGTATGAGTACTTCAACAAGCAACTCAGACTCTATGAGTGAATCAACATCATTGAGTGATAGTAAATCGACAAGTATTTCTGGTTCAGAAAGTACATCCGATTCAGTTAGCAAAAGTACATCATTAAGTACTGCAGAATCAGTAAGTGAGTCAAGTTCAATCAGTGATAGTAAAGCTGCAAGCACTTCAATTTCAACAAGTGCTTCAGAAGCAACAAGCTCAAGTCTTTCAACAAGTGCTTCATCAAGTACTTCGATTTCAGAAAGTACATCAGACTCTATCAATACAAGTACATCAGAAAGCAGCAGCAACTCGATTGCGGCATCAAATTCAATCAGTACGAGTACTTCAGAGAGCCTTGCAGCATCAGAAAGTGAATCTGATTCATTAAGTACGTCAATGTCAGAGAGCAAGTCTGGATCATTGAGTGAATCGAATTCTATTAGTACCAGTACATCAGAAAGCATGTCGGCTTCAACAAGTACTTCTAATGTGTTAAGTGAACAGGCATCAGAAAGTGCATCAGTTTCAGACAGTAATTCAATGTCTGCAAGTACGAGCACTTCATTGAGCACTGTAGCTTCAACAAGCAAATCTGAGTCTATTAGTACTAGCAGTTCAAACAGCGCATCAGCTTCAGTGAGTGAAGCGAAGCGGCTTCAGTGAGTACAAGTACATCAGAAAGTACAGCTTCATCAGTGAGCAAGTCAGAATCATTGAGCGGCAGCGTTTCGGGAAGTACATCAACATCATTAAGTGATTCAAGTTCATTAAGTACAAAATTATCCGAAAGTGCATCTGATTCAATGAGTGAATCAGAATCAGTCGCTGCAAGCACTTCAACAAGTGATGCGAACTCACAAAGTTTATCGACATCATTGAGCGGCAGCATTTCAGCAAGTACATCGACATCAATCAACGACTCGATATCAGCGAGCACAAGCAAGTCAACAAGTGTCGCAGCATCGGAAAGCTTATCTGATTCATATAGCGAAAGCAGTTCGCAAAGTGCTTCAGCCTCTGAGAGTGCATCAGTTTCAGACAGTAATTCAATGTCTGCAAGTACGAGCACTTCAACAAGCGAAGCGGATTCAACAAGCAAATCCACATCATTGAGCGGCAGTATTTCAGCAAGTACATCGACATCAATCAGCGACTCGATTTCAGCGAGCACAAGCAAGTCAACAAGTGTGGCAGCATCGGAAAGCTTATCTGATTCATATAGCGAAAGCAGTTCGCAAAGTGCTTCAGCCTCTGAGAGTGCATCAGAGGCAGTCTCAACAAGCACTTCAACAAGCGAAGCGGATTCAACAAGCAAATCCACATCATTGAGCGGCAGTATTTCAGCAAGTACATCAACGTCAATCAGTGACTCAGTTGTCGCAAGCACAAACAAGTCAGAAAGCCTATCAGTATCTGAAAGCACATCAGATTCAGTTATTGCGAGTGCATCATTAAGTACAACAGATTCAACAAGTACATCATCATCTATTTCAACACGTAATTCTGAGAGTGAAACAACGTCAATCAGTGATTCCGATTCATTGAGCAACCAACTTTCAATAAGTGAGTCAACATCAATGAGTACATCTGACTCTATAAATACAAGCACATCTGAAAGCACTAGCTTATCGGTTGCGACAAGTGAAAGTATTTCATCAAGTATGTCTGATTCAGCGAGTGTATCTGATTCAATACGTACGAGTCTTTCAACAAGCACATCAGATTCACTTGATAATTCAGCATCTCTTAGCTCAAGTTTGTCAGAAAGCACTTCAAATTCAGCAAGTCTATCTGAATCATTGAGTGACAGTTTATCAATAAGTCAAGCAAACTCAGGATCAGAGAGTCTTAATGAATCAGAAAGTGAGTCAGCATCAATCAGTGCATCAGGTTCAACGAGTGCCAGTGCATCTGAAAGTGTAGTGAACTCAGCAAGTACATCAACATCAATAGAACAAAGTACATCATTAAGCAACTCCATTTCAGCAAGCACATCTAGTTCTATTGAAAAGAGCACATCAGAAAGTACAGCTATTTCCGAAAGTACGTCAAACTCAGAAAGTTTAAGCATGGAAGAAAGCGCATCTATTGCTGCAAGTCAGTCAGTATCAACGAGTGACAGTGCAAAAGAAAGTACATCTATTTCAACTAGACTTTCTGATTCGACAAGCGCGAGTATTGCAACGAGTGATGCGAACTCAGAAAGCTTATCGACATCAATGAGCAACAGTGCAGTATTAAGCGAATCGCAATCAGCAAGCCTGTCAACATCGACAAGCAAGAGCACTTCGGCTAGTACAGCTGTTTCAGAAAGTCATTCAACATCGGACAGTGTCAGTGAAGCAGATAGCAACTCACTCGCAATCAGTCTTTCAGAATCAACAAGCGAAAGTATAGAAGCGAGCGCATCGAATTCAGAGAGTATGGCAGCATCGATAAGCAATAGTATAGTCGCAAGCGAATCACTATCAGGCAGTTTATCTACATCGACAAGCAAGAGCACATCAGACAGTACAGTGGTTTCAGAAAGTCACTCTGCTTCAGACAGTTATAGTGAATCAAACAGTCTTTCATTAGCTAACAGCGTTTCGAAATCAACAAGCGAAAGTATAGAAGCGAGCGCATCGAATTCAGAGAGTATGGCAGCATCGACAAGCAGCAGTACAGCAATCAGCGAATCACTATCAGGCAGTCTATCTACATCGACAAGAAAGAGTACGTCAGACAGCACAGTAGTTTCGGAAAGCCATTCAGCATCGGATAGTGCCAGCGAAGCAGATAGTTTATCACTAGCTGACAGCATTTCAGAGTCAACAAGCGAAAGTGTAGAAGCGAGCGCATCGAACTCAGAAAGTATGGCAATATCGACAAGCAATAGTATAGTCGTAAGCGAATCGTTATCAGGCAGTCTATCTACATCGACAAGCAAGAGCACATCAGACAGTACAGTGGTTTCGGAAAGCCATTCAGCTTCAGACAGTGTCAGTGAAGCAGACAGCAACTCACTTGCAACAAGTCTTTCAGAATCGACAAGTCAAAGTGTAGAAGCGAGCAATTCTAACTCAGCAAGCTTGTCTGCTTCAATGAGCGACAGCACAGTTGTCAGTGAGTCGCGTTCAACAAGCTTATCGCAATCAGAGAGTACAAGTACTTCAGAAAGTGATTCGAATGTGATCAGTACATCACAATCAAGTAGCTCAAGTATTTTAGAGAGCGCATCTCAGTCGACTAGTTTAGCTGAGTCAATGAGCAACAGTACAGAAACAAGTAATTCGCGCTCAATCAGTCTTTCTGAATCACAAAGTGGAAGTGAAGCGGAAAGTACAACAGAATCAATGAGCGTTTCTGAATCATTAAGTGCAAGTACATCATTAAGCGAAGCGAACTCAACCAGTGCATCAGATTCAGCAGTTGCAAGTACCTCGTTAAGTGAATCAAGTTCAACAAGTTTGGCGGATTCAATGAATGCAAGTACTTCGACAAGCAGTATCAATTCAGAAAGCTTATCTACATCATTAAGCACAAGTACAGCTGCGAGTGATTCAAGTTCAGTAAGTCTATCAGAATCGATCAGTGCAAGTACTTCAGATAGTACAGCTGAATCAAACAGTATTTCTGCTTCTTCAAGTGAATCAGATGTAGCAAGTGTTTCATTGAGCGAAGCACATTCAAACAGCCAGTCAGCATCTGCAAGTAGCAGTGCTTCTGATAGTGAAGCGAATTCTGCAAGCACATCAGATTCATTAAGTATAAGTACAGCAGCCAGCGAGTCGCGTTCAGCAAGTCTTTCAGATTCTATGGAAGTCAGCACTTCAGAAAGTACATCAACATCAGAAGCAACGTCAGATTCATTAAGTACGAGCACAGCAGCCAGCGAATCGCGCTCAATAAGCTTATCTAGTTCTATCAGTACAAGTACATCGTCAAGCGAAGAAGTATCGATGAGTATTTCTAAATCAATGAGTGCCAGTACTTCTGATAGTGAAGTAGAATCATTAAGCTTAGTGGATTCATTAAATGCAAGCACATCATTAAGTGAAGTTGCTTCAACAAGTCTATCTGACTCAACAGAAGCGAGTACCTCATTGAGTGAAAGTACATCAATGAGTCTTTCTAAATCAATAAGTGCCAGTACTTCATTAAGTGAATCAAGATCAGCGAGTCTTATAGATTCATTAACACAAAGCACATCCGTAAGCGAGGCAACTTCAGCAAGTTTATCGGATTCTAAATCAGAAAGTGCGTCGATTAGTATTGCACATTCAGAAAGTGCTTCTAATTCAATAAATGCAAGTGAATCAGAAAGTACGGCTTACTCAGATAGTCAATCAACTTCAGTCAGTGCCAGTACTTCATTAAGTGAAGTTGCTTCAGAGAATGTTTCAACATCACAAAGTGCCAGCACTTCAGAAAGTACAGGACATTCTGTAAGTATTAGTGATAGTACTTCTATGAGTACATCATTAAGCGAAGATACGAGTACGTTACTGAGCAGCTCTACAGCATTCAGCGATAGTGCAAGTACATCACTCAGCACATCATTATCATCTAGCTTGTCAGATTCAACTGCTAGTGATTCTGTTTCAATGAGTGTAAGTACATCAGCCAGCGAGTCTAAATCAGCAAGTCTGGCAGATTCGACTGCAGCAAGCACATCATTAAGTGAAGCGGCTTCAACAAGCTTCTCTGATTCTGCAAGTACTAGTATTGCAACAAGCACTTCTGAATCTACAAGTCATTCAGATTCATTGAGTGAAAGTACAAGCAGTTCGACAGCAGCAAGTGAAAGTACAAGCGGTTCATTGAGTCAATCATTGTCAGCTAGCACTTCAGTTTCAACAAGCGATTCTGAAGAAGTAAGCGAAAGTACATCAGCAAGCACATCAACATCAACTGACAACTCAACATCAGTGAGCAGCAGTTTAGCTGAAAGTACTTCAGTCTCAATCAATGATTCAACATCTGTCAGTGATTCAGCATCGTTGAGTACTGTTACATCAATCAGTGAATCAGAGGCTGTCAGCGAAAGTTTATCAGATAGCCGTTCATTATCAGTCGTCAATTCTGACTCAACAAGTACTAGTATTTCAACAAGTACTTCTATGTCACTCAATGAATCAACATCAGAAAGCGAAAGTATTTCAGCTAGTAAATCAACATCAATCGTAGACTCAGAATCAGAAAGTACAAGCATTGTAGCAAGTACTTCTTTATCAACGGCAGATTCAGCATCATTAAGCGATAGTACTTCAATAAGCGGCAGTGAATCTCTATCATCGAGTGAAAGCTTATCTGCAAGCTATGCAGCATCGACAAGCCTTTCAGAACAAGCAAGTGAAAGTCTTTCAGCAAGTCATGCGGCATCAGACAGTGTATCTCAATCATTAAGCACAAGCTTATCAGCGAGCCATTCAGAATCAGATAGTGCATCTGAATCGCTTAGCGAAAGTTTATCATCAAGTCATGCGGCATCAGATAGTAAGTCGATTTCAACAAGCAGCAGTCTATCAACAAGCTACTCTGGATCAATGAGTGATTCGTTATCAATCAGTACGAGCCTTTCAAATAGCTATTCAGGTTCAACAAGCGTATCTGGCGTGTTAAGCGACAGCTTGTCATCGAGCTACTCAGCATCAACAAGCGATTCAACATCTGTCAGTCAAAGCTTGTCATTAAGTGATGAAACATCACTCAGCAATGCTGAATCTGTTCAAGCAAGTCTTGTAGAAAGTCATTCGACAAAATATAGTGAGTCAGTTTCTATGAGTGAAAGTTTATCGATGAGTGATTCAAGTTCGGCAAGTACATCGGATCAACTTTCAAATAGTCTATCAGCAAGTGCATCTTTGAGTGATGTAGATTCGACAAGTCTGAATGATTATCAAAGTGCTTCTGCTTCAATCAGTACATCGTACTCAATCTACGAAAGCAGTGTGTTCAGTGAAATCAATTCACTTAGTCACTCAGCATCGACAAGTGCAAGTACGTCAGTAAGCGATAGAGATTCAATCAGTGATGCAGCATCATTAAGTGATAGTACGTCACTCAGCAACCTGAACTCAGATAGTACTTCAGCGTCGTTAAGTGCAAGCACGTCATTGACAAGTGTGAACTTAGCTAGCACATCAGATTCATTATCAGTAAGTGATTCAATGCGTAATGTGTATTCAATAAGTAATTCTGAATCAGTAAGTGCAAGCACTTCACTAAACGATATCAATTCGCTCAGCACATCGAATTCAGTTTCTGTAAGTACTTTGGAAAAAGATCTGAACCAAATCAGTAATTCGAACTCTGTTTCAGCAAGTACGTCACTTAGCAACTTGAATTTAATGAGCCAATCAGCTTCACTTAGCACGAGCACATCAATGCGTGAGTCATTATCAGCAAGTGGATCGGGTTCTGCAGATACAGATGTTTCAGTAAGTGCTTCAAGTTCTGAAAGTACTTCAGCATCATTAAGTACAAGTGCTTCAGATAGAGATTCGATTTCGATAAGTCAATCTGACTCATTAGCAGCAAGTACTTCTGTAAGCGATGCAAGTTCAATGAGTATGTCAGATTCTATGAGTTCTAGTACATCACTAAGTCTTTCAAACTCTGCAGATACTTCAACATCGATGAGTGATAGTGCTGAAACAAGTAATTCAAACTCAGTCAGTCAATCAAATGTATTATCAGAAAGTACATCAAGTTCTGAAAGTACTTCAACATCATTAAGTACGAGTGCCTCAGACAGCACTTCAAATTCAGAAAGCAAGTCAGCATCATTAAGTACAAGCACTTCAGAAAGTACATCAAGTTCTGAAAGTACTTCAGAATCAGTAAGTATCAGTGCATCATTGAGCGGTTCAAGTTCTGTTATAGCATCAGAATCGTTAAGCACATTAGATTCAGAAAGCAGTTCGCATTCAATGAGTACATCCATCAGTGACTCAGAATCATCAAGCGTGTCAGACTCAATCAGTAATTCGAACAGTACACCGCCATCAGAAAGTACATCCGGCAGCAATAGCGGTTCAGTAAGCTTGCCGCCGTCAGAAAGCACATCAACATCAGTATCGGAAAGTATTGTGTCGTCAAACAGTACTTCAACATCAATGAGTGAAAGTGCATCGATGGAAACAGTATCATCAGCAAGTACTTCAACGTCTATCAGTACTTCTGAATCTATCAGTAACTCAGAATTCGCAAGCAGTTCAATGTCACAAAGTGTGTCGACTGAAATGCATACGTCAAACAGCGAAATGGTTTCGACTTCAGTAGTAAGTCATAGCCAGTCTGTGACATCAGACCAAGCTTCAACGAATACAGTACAGCCTGATAATCAGAACTCAGAACAAGCAGCATCTCAAGATAAAGTTAATCAATTACCGGATACGGGTAATAATGAGAATAATAGAAGAGGTCTCATCCCAGCAATAGCCGCAATGTTAGCGGGTCTTGGTTTCTTAAAAAGAAAGAAAAAAGACAACAAAGAAAATAAAGATGAGGAATAATAAATAAAGGTTAAGGTCTCCCAGCACGATAATGCTGTGTTGGGGCCTTGCCTTAATTTTTTAAATAAAAGAGGATTAACATGAAAAAATATCTCAAAGATTATGAATATAAAATTTTATATAAGCGCATTATTTTTACATGTTGGATTCTGTTGATATACATATTCGGTACACACATCCCAGCTATTACAACAGTGCGTACCTACACGGCAATCAGTAATTTTTATAAAATGACAGCCGCAAATGTCGGAGGAGATTATCAGGCACTTAATGTATTCTCACTCGGCTTAGGTCCGTGGCTGACTGCCATGATATTTATGACGCTGTTTTACTATCGGGATTCAGACCGTATGATGAAACAAACACGTCGAGAAAAAAGTACGAAAGAAAGAATATTTACGCTGATTTTAGCTTTAATTCAAGCATACTTCGTCGTTTTTACACTGCTTTCACATGTCAAAATTGACCACAGTGAAAAATGGCTGATTATTTTGGTATTGGTCACAGGGGCGATGATACTGGTCTGGTTGTCAGATTTAAATATGAGATTCGGTATTGCAGGACCTATGCCGATTGTCATGATTAGTATTATACGTTCTATCATGAGACAGAATGTGGCACTTTCAGAATTAGGACCGACATTATTAATTTCGGCGGCACTTGTGCTGATTATTATTTTATTAGTGCTGATTTTTATTGAAATTACAGAGTATCGTTTGCCTTATTTAGATGTAATGGATGTTTCATCAAGACGAGAACATACTTATCTCGCATGGAAATTGAACCCAGGCGGCAGTATTGCGATTATGATCAGTTTTGCGGCGTTCTTTGTGTTGAACAGTGCAGTTAATTTAATCGTTCAATTCTTCAATTCAAAAAACAATGGCGTGCTTAACTTTTTAGATTTTTCTACGCCTATAGGTATTACCATCTTTTTGATACTGCAGCTTGTGCTCAGTTACGGGATTTCTCGCTTGATACTTGATCCTAAACGTAAAGCCAAAGACTTTAAAAAGAATGGCGATTTCTTCCCTGGCGTAGAACCTGGAAAACCAACCTATCACTACTTGATTCATAAAGCACGACGCATCAGTTGGATTGGGGCGTTTATCGTGACGATTATTATTGGAATTCCATTATATGCGACATTGCTGATTCCGCAATTTTCTAAAGAAATTTATCTATCAGTATAAATTATTGTATTAGTTTATATCAGTTTGAATATTGTAGAGACAGTCAAAACGTATTTATATTTCGATCAGTATAAAAGTTTCTTAAACCGTTATTGGTAAGAAAGAGGGGCTAGCGTGAAATATTTAATTCCAGCTTGGTATAACGAAGGCAATTGGTGGCGTGATAAAGCGGTACCGTTCTATGAAACACATTTAACAACAGAATTTGATGATATGATCAGTCTCGGAAATATGTTTGAAAAACATGAAGAATCTTTTGAACTTATTTGTTTGAATTATCATTCTCAGCTCCGCAATTTTTTATATCGCAATGGTCTTTTTGAAGCTTCTTATTGGTCAGTATTTGATGCGATACAAGGTTTTGAACAAGCTACACCGCAACCGATAGATTATCGAGATTTGTATTGGCCGGAAGGTACAGAATTTATTTATACACCTTATATTGTCAAAGCTTATACCGGTACACATACATCTTCTAATATTTATATGAGTCAAGAAGGTTATATGACATGGGTTGAAGATTATCGGGATGAAAAAATTGAAAAAAGATATGTATTTGATGATCGCGGTTTTCTTTCCAGCGTGACATTTTTCAATGAAAACAAACAACCTGAGAAAATTGCGTATTTGAAGCGTGAAGGTAAAACAGTAATAGAAGAATATTTAGAAACTGGAGAAGTCGAAGTGAGTGAAGCTTTTCGTCACCATTTCAAGCAGTCGGAATATATTTCGATGAAAGAAGTGATTCAAGAATATTTAGCGACTAATATTGAAAAGCATCAAAGCAGTCAAAATGCTTATATCGCAGCTTCTGATTCAAGACATAATGCATTGTTGACTGAAGTCATTGAGGGCAAGCAATTAACATTTTCTCTTTTCAGCCGAAGACAACCTGAACTGAGTCATTCTGACTTAAACACTATCAGTGCAGCTCGACATTGGCTGATAGATTCACAAGCACAAGAAAACAAACTCAAACAATACAAAGAAGAAGCGAATCTGACGGTCGATATGATGCATCACACACCGTTTCCAGCTCAGATACTGCCGAATTTAAGCAGTCAATTGCATGAAACGGAAATCGGTTTAATGATTGATGGCTTATCGCTTGAAGCAGTGAATGAACAATTAGATGTCTTAATTCCTTATGTCCAACAAGGAGAAGACTTGCGCTTAGTACTTTTGACACGCCACTCACGCTCACAACGTGCAGAAGCATTAAAAGGGCGAATTGATGAAGTAAATGAACAATTTGCGAAAGCACAACCTGGTTATTTATTGATGGATGAAGCACAAATTGCTGAATTAAAATTGGTTCGTT
Organism: Staphylococcus carnosus; assembly: GCF_900458435.1. Classification (NCBI taxonomy): domain Bacteria; kingdom Bacillati; phylum Bacillota; class Bacilli; order Caryophanales; family Staphylococcaceae; genus Staphylococcus; species Staphylococcus carnosus. The sequence continues at coordinate 318,378 of NZ_UHCT01000001.1, forward strand.
TCGAATTTATTCCATTTGAAGCAGATATTGTAAAACTCATTTCAACACTACGTATTATGATTGATTTGAACACAGAACCAGACTTGTTTTTACAAATCAGCAGTATCAGTGCAGGTATTCCCCAAATTAACCGTTATCATACAGAATATATGAAAGATAGGGCCAATGGATTGTTAGTTACTGCTGACTCTGAACTCCCCCAAGCCCTTGATACATTTCTTATCGGCTTGAAGAACTGGAACTTTGCTTTTGCTTATTCAGTTCAACTGGTAGAAGCGTATTCTTCTGAAAAACTGGTCAAACAACTTAATCGATTTATAGAAGGTGAAACATATGGCACGTAAATTCAGAGCACTCCAAATCGGTCCGATTAACTATGAAGAGGCATTTGAATCACAAAGTGAAATAGATTGGCACTATATCAATCCAGAAGAGATTGAGCGTGATTTTGAAACACTTTATCAAGAGATACAAGCAGAAAAGGCATTTGAATTTATCCTGATTCAAACAGCGTTTTCTGAGAAACTGGCAGCTTTGTTAGAAATATTGAGTGAACCTTTTAATACTTATGTTGAAAGTCCTTATTGGGAAGATAAATTTGAGCAGTTCAGTGCTGAAAGAAAGTATTTTTACAGGGCAGTGATAGGGGAAACAAAAGCAGATTTAATTGATAAAATTAAAACAATCGGATTCTCTGGTCAATACGGAGATAAAGTCAGTACGATAGATGCTTTAGTCAATCCGGCATTTACAGGAACGATGCAGTATAACGGCAATGTTAATGTTGAGTTAGAAGGAGACTATGGAGAAGTATTTACACCGCTCATCCATTGGAAAACGATTTTGACTGCCAATAAAAATAAAGCCAATGATATTTGGCCGGAATTTGAAATTGAAGGGGATGTTGAGCTGCAATATACTTTCAGAGTCGGTGATAACAGTGCTGTTGATCGTATTTTAGAAACACACACATTCACACAAGATGACTTAACAGAACCTATCACCATTCAAAAACAACCTATCAACTGTTATATTGCGGTATCTATTAAAGCGAAAGGATCAGGTAAAGTTAAAATCGGTCCGGTACATAAACGCTGGTCACGTTTAGATTTCGGAGATTTTATACTAGGCGGGCATCGTTTTACAGATGCACATCGCAATGAATTTATTTATTATTTCAATCCCGGAGATTTAAAGCCGCCGTTAAATGTATATTTTAGCGGTTACCGTCCCGCAGAAGGATTTGAAGCCTTTTTCATGATGAAAAAAATGGGTGCACCTTTCTTGTTATTCGGTGACCCGAGACTTGAAGGCGGTGCTTTTTATGCGGGGTCTGAAGAATATGAAACAGCAATTACACAAACGATTAAAGATACGTTAGCTGAGTTGAATTTTTCAGATCGAGATTTAATCATGTCAGGATTATCAATGGGGTCATTCGGGGCATTGTATTATAGTGGTAAATTAAAACCTAAAGCGATTATTGTAGGTAAACCGCTCGTTAATATGGGAACGATAGCTGCTAATATGCGTTTAGTACGGCCGAATGACTTTGGGACAATGCTCGATATCTTATTGAAAAATGAGCATTCGAACGAAGAAATCGCAATTCAGCACCTCAATGACAAGTTTTGGAAATATATGAAAAACAATGATTTAACAGATACAACATTTGCGATTTCGTATATGGAACATGATGACTATGATCCGCGTGCACATGATGATTTAGTAAACTATTTTGGTAAACAGAAGGTGAAAATTATCAGTCGCGGTATTCCAGGGCGGCATAATGATGATACTCCAACCATCGCGAACTGGTTTACGAACTTCTATAATATTATGCTCAGAAATGAGTTTGGGAGATAGATAGTATGGCAGATGCACAACATTTTAATGTTTATTGGCGACAAATCAATCAGTCCACTTTTATGTACGGCGCAAGACTGCAATTTAAGTCTGGCGGTGCTTTATATTATAATCGCTTGATGCCTTCAGGTACTGTGATTCATGAATGGTATATGCATACGAACTTTTATACTGATCGTGCATTTCCGACACTCCCTTTTTTGAAAAAAGGTGTCACGTATCATTTTAAATTTCATGTGACTTCAACACCTGCAAATACAATTTACTTTAAAATCATCTTTTTAAAAAGAAACGGTACAGAAGCGGCATCATATATTGCGAAAGACTATGAAATAGATATAGAGATGCCAGAAGATGCATACGAATACCAAGTGCAAATGGTTAATGCGGCGATGGAATCACTGCATTTCAAACGTATAGAGATTATTCCAGAAGAAAAAGTAGCAGCAGCATCTCATCCTGCCGATACTTTAGAAGCACTTCGCCAAAAGGGAGGTGGCTGAGATGGCTAATATGATGCAGCAAACGATTAACCGCATGCGGTTGCGCTCTTTAGAAAGAACATTACGCAAAATTAACCAGTTGAGTGACACAATGGCTGAAAAAACAGATGCTGAATTGCAGAAACAAACTGTTGTTTTTAAAGCAGCATTAAAGAATGGAAAGTCTTTAGATGATATTTTACCGCAAGCTTATGCGACAGCACGAGAAGCCAGCAAACGTGTGCTTGGTATGTATCCAAAAGATGTGCAAGTGCTCGGTGCTATTGTCTTGCATGAAGGTAATATCGCAGAAATGCAGACTGGAGAAGGTAAAACACTGACAGCGACATTACCGTTATATTTAAATGCTTTAAGTGGGCACGGTGCTTTTCTAGTTACCACCAATGATTATTTAGCAGAACGCGATTATGAAGAAATGCGTCCTTTGTATGAATGGCTGGGTTTAACTACTTCTTTAGGTTTTATCGGAGATCCTGATTATGAATACCAGCCTGGAGAGAAACAAGCGATTTATAAAGCAGATATTATTTATACGACAAATGGCCGTTTAGGTTTTGATTATTTAATCGATAACTTGGCTGATTCATTAGAAGGAAAATTTATGCCGGATTTGAATTACGCATTGATTGATGAAATTGATTCTATTATTTTAGATGCTGCACAAACACCACTGGTG